>JAPKEZ010000004.1 GCA_028821845.1 Planctomycetota bacterium
AGCAAGCTACTGTTGCCGACTATGAAAAGGTCTCAGCTGAAGCGCATGCCGCATTCTTGAAATGGCGCGAACTTCCTGCTCCAGCGCGTGGCGAATACGTACGTCTAATGGGCGAAGCAATGCGTAAGTACAAAGAGCCACTCGGCAAGATAGTGTCACTAGAAATGGGCAAGATCCTGCAAGAAGGACTAGGTGAAGTTCAAGAAGCCATCGACATCGCCGACTTCGCAGTTGGCCAGTCACGCATGCTTTACGGTTTGTCTCTACACTCCGAGCGTCCACAACATGCGATGCGCGAGCAGTGGCACCCGATTGGCACCATCGGTGTTATTTCAGCATTCAACTTTCCGTCCGCAGTTTGGGCCTGGAATTCCATGCTCGCAATGGTCTGTGGTGACTCAACGCTATGGAAGCCATCATGGAAGACACCACTCACTGCTCTAGCCATGACTAAAGTTTGCGCGCCAATCCTAGAAAAGGATGGCCTCGGCGCGGTGCTATCGATGATTGTTGGTCCTGACGATACCGTTGGTGAAGCAATGACTGCTGACAAGCGTCTGCCTGTTATTTCGGCAACCGGTTCTTGTCGCATGGGCGCACACGTTGCGGCTAAAGTCGCAGGGCGTTTTGGCTCTACTATTCTCGAGTTGGGCGGCAACAATGCCGTTATCGTACTCGAAGATGCAGATCTCGAAATGGCAGCGCGTGCAATTATGTTTGGTGGGGTTGGCACTGCAGGTCAACGCTGTACTTCGACTCGCCGTGTGCTGGTACAAAAAGGTGTGCGCGAGCAACTGGTTGAACGTCTTAAAACGATGTACGCCGGTGTGCGTATCGGACACCCGCTTGACGAAAACGTGTTGATGGGGCCATTGATTGACCAAGATGCTGTCGATAATGTGCTTAAGTCCATCGAAACCGTTAAAGAAATGGGCGGCGAGATTCTTTGTGGTGGCGAACAGGTATATCCTGAAGGTTGTGCTAATGGTTTCTACATGACACCAGCGATAGCCACTGCGCAAAACGATTGGAGTGTCGTGCAAAACGAGACCTTCGGCCCTCTGATGTACATCATCGATATCGACGACCTCGATCACGCGCTTAAAATACATAACGATGTGCCACAAGGTTTGTCGTCGGCTATTTTTACGTTGAACATGCGCCATGCTGAAAAGTTCTTGTCTGTCGTAGGCAGTGACTGTGGTATATCAAATGTCAACATCGGCACTTCGGGTGCAGAAATCGGTGGAGCTTTTGGTGGCGAAAAAGAAACTGGCGGCGGACGCGAGTCGGGCTCTGATGCCTGGAAGGCTTATATGCGCCGTCAAACGAACACAATCAATTACTCTACTGAGTTGCCTCTGGCTCAAGGTGTTTCTTTCGACGTTGATTAAGTTTGCAGGTTAATACTTTAACAGTAAATAGCGGCCGTCTGCCCCTAGCTCTACACGACTACGGGGGAGACGGCCCAGCCGTTTTATTTGTACACGGTTTTTTAGATGGCGGCAAGTCATTCGAAGATGTGGCACTTGCGGCGCGCGATTTCTGCAGACCTATGTGTTTAGATTGGCGTGGGCATGGCGATAGCGAGTGGGTGGTCGATGGCAGTTATCATCAGCTCGATCACTTCAAAGATTTACTCGCAGTGATGGACGAGAAACCTGCCGGTAAACCATTTGATTGCGTAGTCGCGCACTCGTTGGGTGGCACAGTGGCATTGATGTTGGCTGCGGCTGCCCCCGAATTGTTTAATAAGTTGATGTTGCTCGATGCTTTAGGCGGCTACGCCGCTGATGCTGATACGCAGATGGAGCAGTTCGTGAGTGTCGTCGAACACTTACGACAACCGCAAAAAGAGTTTCGTGATTTTGAATCACGCTCCGCTGTCGAAAGTCGCGTTAAGCAAAACAACCCAGGTTTGTCAGGCGTCGGCGCCGAACGCATTGTGCGCCATTACTTAGAAGAATTAGACAACGGTATGTGGCGGGTAAAACTAGATCCACGCTTGCGCGGGCCGAATCCGATTCGTTACCCTGAACAATATTGGCAAGCAATGGCGAAAAGGGTGGCATGTAAGACCACCGTAATAGCTCCTGAGGGCGGTTATATGCATCGCCATCCACAGGGTCGCGAACGCTTCGAGTGTTTGGCGGATGGGAAATGGGTGGACGTGCCGGGCATAGGGCATCATGTGCATTCTGAGGTGCCGGAGTTGGTGGTGAGTGAGTTGCGCGAGTTGTTAGAATAGTCATCAGCCATGACTAACACCACTGCTAATGTAATGCGCTACGACATGGCGTTGCCGGCGAATTGCGCACACCATGCGCAGCTAGATTTGACTGGCGGCACTAATGGTTTATGGCTGTGCGTTGACGCGGCGGCGCGATTGGCGCTGCACCCGCATTCTGAAGATGGCAGTGAGGCCGCGGGCGACCAAGGATTGATGACTTGGGATTTACCATCTTGGCAAGAGGCACTAGATGGTGTGAATTTGAATATGATTGAGTGCATTCTTGATGCGGGCGCTAACGCGATGCCGAATGCGGCGCCGTTGATTGCTCTGGCCCGTCAGCAAGGCTGTGACTTAAATGAGTTGCGCTTCGATTTCGGATTCGATCCGCTGTCATGTCTAGCCAAAGACGGAGTGCTGATTGGTGGCCCTGATTACGTAAAGCACCAGGCACGGTCGTTGTTTGAGTTTGCACAGGAGAACATGGCTAAGGCAAATGTGTTTTGCGTTAGTACTGAGGTGCACGAAATGGCCGGCGCTAGTCATGCGCAACAACTGGGGGTGATGGCCGCGACCTTAAGTCATTACTTCACGTTTGCCGATACGCTTGAAATTAGTGTCGCTGATATCGCGCGCCGGACAACTTTGCGTATTGCAGTGGGCCGTGACATTTTCGTTGAAGTGGCTAAATTGCGGGCGGCTAAATTGTTGTTTGCTAAAGTTTTGGCTGCGCATGGTGTTGGCGAAGAGATTGCTCCGCGTATTCATGCGATATCATCGCGACAAACGATTAGTCAGTGCGCTCCGCACACTAATATGTTGCGCGGCACCGAGCAAACTTTCGCGGCGTTGTTAGCGAATGTCGATGTAGTAACTACGTCTTGTTTTGACGAAGCACTTGGCCAGTCGTCGGAGATGGCGCGACGTGCGGCGCGCAATGTGGCGATTATCTTGCAAGAAGAATCTAACCTCATGCAGCAATCTGATGCGACCGCCGGTAGCTACTGGGTTGAAGAAAATACTTCGCGTTTAGTTGACGAAGGCTTTGACTTCATGCAACAAATAGAATCACGCGGATCAATGCCTGGCGTCTTGCTAGAAGGTTGGTTGCGCGACCAACTCAGTGAAACATATACTGGGCAAAGCCAACGGTTTGCTACTCGCGCTGACGCCATAACGGGGGTCAGTGAATATCCGCAACTTGATGAGAATATGCCAGAATCTTTGCCGGTATTCGGTGAAGACGAACAAGATTTTATACTTAGTTATGAAGACTTAATTGAAAGTTGTGAATTAAATAGCCAGTCAAACTTTGAAGATTGCATAGCGGCTAGTGCTGCCGGTGCTAATGTTTTTCAAATAAGCGACGCACTGCATCTTGGCAAAGCGACGCAGTCTCCGCAAATGGTGCCGCTCGATGCCCATCGCCATGCTGAAGATTTTGAACAATTACGTTATCAGGCAGCGTACTTAGAGAATGCTACTGTGCGTTTGCATTGTTTGGGTGATTTGGCGCGACATAATACTCGTAAAGTTTTTGCCGCTAACTTTTTAGCGGCAGGCGGGCTTAACGTAAGCGACAATTCTGATTCAAAAGTAGTCTGTATCTGCGGCGACGACAAACAATACGCTGCTGAGTTAGAGGAAGTGATTAGCAGCTATGCTGATGACATCCATGTTGTTGTAGCAGGGCAGTTTGAAGATTCTGTTGCTACGCTACAGCAAATGCACGAGGTCTTAGCATGAGTGAAGTTAATCATCCTTACCCGCATATGGGTAGTGAGCCAGGAGAGCCGCCGTTTGTGCGCGGCCCTTACGCTTCAATGTATGTTAATCGCCCATGGACTATTAGGCAGTACGCTGGTTTTTCTACGGCGACCGAATCAAATGCTTTTTACCGACGCAATTTAGCTGCGGGTCAAAGAGGTTTGTCGATTGCTTTTGATTTGGCAACACATCGTGGCTATGACTCTGACAACCCGCGCGTTACCGGAGACGTGGGCATGGCGGGGGTGGCAATTGATTCTATTCTTGACATGCGTATTTTGTTTGACAAGATACCGCTTGATCAGATGTCGGTGTCGATGACCATGAACGGTGCGGTGCTGCCAATTTTGGCGTTGTACATCGTGGCTGCCGAAGAACAGGGCGTTAAGCCTGAGCAGTTAACCGGCACCATTCAAAACGATATTTTGAAAGAGTTTATGGTGCGCAATACTTATATTTATCCGCCGGCACCGTCGATGCGCATTATCGCCGATATTTTTAAGTACACCACTGAGTATATGCCGAAGTTTAATTGCATTTCTATTTCGGGTTACCACATGCAAGAGGCGGGGGCGACTCCTGAATTAGAGTTGGCCTTCACTTTGGCTGATGGTCTCGAGTACGTGCGCACTGGCATTGCAGCTGGTTTAGACATAGACAAATTCGCACCACGCTTAAGTTTCTTTTGGGCAATCGGCATGGATTTCTTCAGTGAAGTTGCTAAGCTTCGCGCCGCACGTCTGCTGTGGTCAGAGATGATTGCTGAATTTACTCCGCAGAATGTAAAGTCGCAGATGTTGCGCACTCACTCGCAAACTTCTGGCTGGTCGTTGACGGCGCAAGATGTTTACAACAATGTTACGCGTACTTGCATCGAGGCGATGGCTGCTACTCAGGGTCACACCCAATCGTTGCATACGAACTCACTCGACGAAGCATTGGCTTTGCCGACGGACTTCTCGGCGCGCATCGCCCGCAACACGCAAATTCAATTGCAACAAGAGTCGGGCACTTGTCGTCCTCCTGACCCATGGGGAGGCTCGCATTTGGTGGAACGCTTAACTCACGAGATGGCGGAAAAAGTTCGCGTGCACTTGCAAGAGATCGAAGATATTGGCGGTATGACCAAAGCTATTGAAAGTGGCGTGCCGAAGTTGCGGATAGAAGAAGCAGCGGCACAGGCGCAGGCGCGCATCGATTCTGGCGAGCAGACAATAGTTGGCGTGAATAAATATGTGGTTGATGTAGAAGCAGACATCCCGATGTTGGCGGTTGACAATGCCAGCGTTTATGCTGAACAAATCGCCCGTTTAAAGAAATTACGTAACGAGCGTGATCAGGCCGCCGCCGACGCTACGCTCGAGGCGTTGACCTCGGCCGCAGCTAATGAAAGCGGTAACTTGCTTGACTTATGTATGAAAGCAGCACGCGCTAAAGCCACTGTTGGAGAAATGTCCGACGCTCTGGAAAAAGTATTTGGGCGCCATCAAGCCAAGGTGCAGGCTGTGTCGGGAGTTTATAGTAGTGCTGTGAAGCACCAACGCTCCGACCTCGACAAAGTGCGCGCCCGCGCTGCTGAATTCGCCGACCGTAACGGACGGCGCCCGCGCATATTGGTGGCGAAAATGGGGCAAGATGGTCACGACCGTGGGCAAAAAGTAATTTCGACGGCCTTTGCCGACTTAGGTTTCGATGTCGACATAGGCACTTTGTTCCAGACTCCAGAAGAGACTGCGCGTCAAGCTGTCGAAAATGATGTGCATATCATCGGTGTTTCGTCGTTGGCGGCAGGTCACTTAATCTTGGTCCCTGCATTACGCAAAGAATTAGATTCGCAAGGACGCAGCGATGTGTTGGTAGTTGTTGGTGGTGTTATCCCTCCGCAAGACCATGATGCTTTGTTCGCGGCTGGCGCGTCAGCTGTGTTTGGCCCTGGCACGGTGATACCTGAAGCTGCTAATAAATTACTCGATAAACTAAATGGCTGATTTCCCACCGCCTTCTGAACTTGCCCAAGCTGTTGTAGCGGGCGAACGTTCGGCGCTGGCGCGGGCTATGACCTTAGTCGAATCGACATTGCCTGAACATCAACTCTTGGCACAAGAGTTATTGAATTTATTGATGACTCATACCGGTAAGTCGCAGCGCATTGGAGTTACCGGTGTGCCAGGTGTCGGTAAATCTACTTTCTTAGATAGCTACGGTATGTATTTGATTGAGCGTGGTCATCGCGTGGCAGTGCTGGCGATTGATCCGTCAAGCTCTATTACGGGTGGTAGTATTCTTGGCGATAAAGCGCGGATGAACGATTTGGCTTTATCTGACAAAGCATTTGTTCGTCCGTCGCCAAGCTCAACTAATTTGGGCGGAGTGGCACGCCGCACTCGCGAAAATATTTTGCTGTGCGAAGCAGCTGGATATGACACTGTACTTGTTGAAACGGTTGGCGTTGGCCAATCCGAAACGGTGGTTGCTGATATGGTCGATTTCTTTCTAGTGTTAATGCTTGCCGGAGCAGGTGATGAATTGCAGGGTATCAAGAAAGGAATTATCGAACTCGCTGACCTTATTGCGATCAACAAAACTGATGGCGATAATCTTAATCGCGCGAAGGCGGCTGCAAATGACTACACATCCGCATTGCATTACTTGACTCCAACTAGCGAAAAGTGGCAGCCGTCCACCATTTGCATTTCTGCATTAGAGTCTGCTGGTTACGACGACTTGTACGGCAAAGTAGCCGAGCACGCATCAGTGATGCACGAATGCGGCGAGTGGTCTAGTAAGCGTCAGCAGCAAAACACTAAATGGATGTGGTCGTTAATCAAGAACCGTTTGCTTGACGATTTCAATTCTTCTTTAGATGCAGCGCTCTTAGAAGAAATGGAACGGCAAGTACAAGCCGGAGAATTAAGCCCAACAGCTGCCGCCGATAAATTGATTGATGGAAATTCCTGAAAACATAATAGACTTTCATGTGCATATTCAACCGTGGGAGCAAATTAAAGATGCTCCACGCAAGACTATCGAAGCGGGGCGTAGCGACGTCGAAGCAATATTACATTATCAACGCAACCCTGAAGCGTTTAGTAAACATTTAGCCAGCCAAGGAATTGCGCGCGCCGGATTAATAAATTATGTTTCGCCAAAGCTGATGGGCTTCGACGCTTCGTGTAATGACTGGATTGCTGAATACCGCAATGTCGATCCGCAACGCTTCTTCGCATGGGGAGGCATCCACCCCAACTTTTGCGATGATGTGCCGGCCGAGATGGTGCGCTTATTAGACGTCTTGAAAATTGACGGCATTAAAATACATCCACCGCATCAAGAGATGACCGCGCGTGACAAAGCGTTTTATCCAGTTTATGCTGCTTGCGAAGAGCGTGGAGTTCCGGTGATGATCCATACGGGCACTTCGGTTTTTCCCGGAGCGCGTTCGCGACTGGGTGATCCTTTAGACATCGACGATATTGCAATTGATTTCCCCAAGCTGAAAATCGTTATGGCACATGCCGGTCGTCCTTTTTGGTATGAGCAGGCGTTTTTTGTCGCCCGTCGTCATCGTAATGTTTACGTTGATTTGTCGGGTATTCCGCCGCAGTATTTGCCCAAGTATTTGCCTCGTTTAGAGTTTCTCGACGAGAGTGTGCTGTGGGGTACGGACTGGCCAAGCCCAGGGGTGAAAGATTTGCGCTCCAATGTGCAAGTGTTCTGCGATTTAAGTGAGTACTCGGATGAGTTTAAGCGTATGGTGTTGGTTGATAATGCCCATAAGTTTTTAGAGGGTGGTAGTGTATAATCACCACCAATGATTCACTTAGTTTTTGCGATACTCTTTGCCCAGCAGCCCATAAACGATATGTCCGACTGGGTGCATGTCGGCGGCCAAGCGACTTACACTTTCACCGACGGCGAATTAAATGGCGTCGGCGCAACCGGCGGTAACGCTTTTCTACATTCACCGCGCGAATACAGTGACTTCGTTTTAGAGTGCGATGTGAAGATTGCTCCCGGAGGCAACTCGGGTATTCAATTCCGTTCGCACGTCCGCGACAACGGTCGCCTATTCGGCTATCAATGCGAAATAGATTCAAGCGAAACTTGGATTTGCGGCGCGATTTATGATGAAGCACGCCGCGGCTGGCTCGAGGACCTGCGCGATGAGAATGAAAATTTAGCTCGCGAGGCATTCGTCCAAGGCGAATGGAATCACTACAGAATTAAAGCACAAGGCAACCACCTTCAAACTTGGATAAATGGTGTCGTCTGCAGTGACATCCGCGATGATGTCGATGCGTCTGGGTTGATAGCTTTTCAGGTGCATGGTGGTGATGCCACAGATGTACGCTGGAAGAACATCGTGATAACTGAGCTTCCGCCAGCACCGTTCATTCATAGTGTCTCCGACATTTCACAGCAGTTCAGTTTCTACATGGACGGCCGCTTCTTCACTCAGTACATTAAGGGCGACGGTGCTGACGTGCGTAACTGGGGCACATTATCTAAACTCGATTTGTCTAACACTAATTTGTTATTGCTCGACGGTGGCGAGCGGCGTATTCCATACTCGCAAGACTCTATTGATCACATTGCAGAATACGTGACTAAGGGTGGCACCGTTTTAATCATGGCGGATCATTCAAACGATGGCCCAGCGGTGCTGCCGCTCATCGAACATTTTGGCGGCGCGCTCTCCGACCAAAAAGCACAAAAGCCATTCACTGCCGCACCATCACTTGCCGCGGGCGAGATCGAATATTACGGCGGCAACACCTTGGCCTTTAGCAGTGATTACACTTACCTCATCAAAGACAAAAAAGGCCGTCCACTGTTGGCACGCCGTCAATTCGGTAAAGGCATGGTGTTGCTAGGTTCACGCGGCTTGTTCGGACATAAGCCTGACCACTCTGACCCAATTAACGCGCACTGGATTCGTCCATTACTGCTAAATTCAGTGAAAGCAAAAGTCGTAGATAAAACTAAAGGGCAGCATGGGCAGTGGGCAGAATTAAGTAAGCAGCTCGGGCCACTGAAGTTAGAGTTCAATGAGGGCACTATGCCTTTCGCCGAGGCCATCGCAGATGAATATATTTTAGTGCGCCCACATTTGGTTGAAATAACCGGAGTCGAACCTGCGCCAGGAATGATTAAAAACTTATTAATATTACCAACCGGAGGGGGTGGATTTTCTAGTGGTCAACGCATTGCTATTGGTGCATTCTGGGGGAACTATCCAGAAAAACGTTATCCGATGGTAGAATTAATTTCTCATGAAGCGGGTCACTCGTGGGTGCTGCCATATGCCGAGCCACTCTGGAATGAGCCCATCGCCACTTACCTCGGCATTAAAGTTGGCCAGCGCCTAGGAATGACAGAAGCTGACTCTACTTTAGCTCGTGCAATTGCCAACGCCCGTAAGTTAGACCCTGATTTAAACAAAATAGACCCACTAGCAGAAGGTACGCCACGCGATTTGATTTGGGGAAAGTCTTACTACGTTTTCGAACAACTCGAAGAAAAATATGGACCAGGCGCGATGGCCAAATATTTCAAAGCTAAACGTAAGCTGCTTAAAGAAGGTGGCGCGCGTAATAGTTACACCATGGATGATTGTGTCGCCGTATGGAGCGCAGCTGTCGGCGAAGATTTAGTGCCGTGGTTCCAGTCTTTGGGTTTTTCAGTGACTAAGGTGTCGTTAGACTAAGCGGGTGAGCCAACTGCGACCTACACTGCTACTCGTTCTCGACGGCTGGGGCCATGCGGCGGCCAGCGAGTCGAATGCTATCACGCATGCACCTGCTAATAATTTCTTGTCGTGGTGGGAAAAATACCCGCACACTTTATTATCAGCCAGTGGCCACGAGGTAGGTCTGCCAGCAGGGTTGATGGGCAACTCAGAAGTCGGCCATACCAACCTTGGAGCGGGGCGCACCGTTTTCCAAACCATCTCGCGTATCAATCAAGATATCGATGACGGAAGTTTCACACGTAACGGTATGTTGCGCAATGCCATCGACCATGCGCGCTCTAACACCACCACTTTACATTTGTTCGGCTTGCTCGGTAATGGCGGAGTGCATTCCTTCGACAAGCACTACGACTCGCTGCTCGCATTGGCAAAGTCGATGGGTTTAAAGTCCGAGCAAGTTAAAGTACACGCCTTGCTTGACGGTCGCGACACCGCGCCGCGTTCGGCAGATCATTTTATTAAGCAACTTGAAGAAATGTGCCGCATTCACGGTGGTAGCATCGCCAGCATCTGCGGACGCTACTTCGGTATGGACCGTGACACTAATTACGAACGCACTCAATTATTTTGGAATGTAATGGTAAACGGCACTGCGCCATTCGATGCTCCTAGCGCCAGCAGCGCACTGCAAGACGCTTATGCACGTGATGAAAGTGATGAATTTGTGCAGCCCACATTAATCGCAGGTGGTGCGTCTATTCAAGACAACGACTCAGTGATTAGCTTCAACTTTCGTGCCGACCGGGTGCGTCAAATATCCGACGCATTTTTAAACGGTGGCGACTTTACTCAACTGAGCCGCGTGCGTCGTCCATGTGTAAAGTACACGACCATGACGCAGTATCGCGAAAGTTTCGATTGCGCGGTGGCCTATCCACCCTTAGAAATTAACTCTACATTAGGCGAGGTGATTTCCGATGCCGGCCTGCGCCAGTTCCGCTGTGCAGAAACTGAAAAATATGCGCATGTTAGTTTCTTTTTCAATGGTGGCCGCGAAGATGAATTCGCTGGTGAAGATCGGCATTTAGTGCCGTCGCCGAAAGTGGCTACTTACGATTTAAAGCCTGAGATGTCGGCCTACGAAATAACTGCTGCGGTACTGAATAAACTCGACGCCGGTCAGCATGCGCAATATGTGATTAACTTCGCCAACTCGGACATGGTGGGGCACACCGGTCTTATCCCGGCTGCTGAAGCTGCGGTGCGCGCCGTTGACGCATGCTTGAAGCAGATTGTCGATAAGGCGCTAGAGCTCGGAGGGACGGTGGCTATTACTGCAGACCACGGCAATGCCGAGCAGATGCGTGACCCAGTTACCGGCGACGTTCACACGGCGCACACTATTAACCCGGTGCCGTTGCTTCTAATCAGCGATGAATTCAGCGGTGTTGAAATGCGCAACGGAGTTCTTGCCGATGTCGCACCGACGTTGCTTAAGGTAATGAATCTAGCGCAGCCCGAAGTTATGGACGGCCAACCGTTGTTCTAGTTTTATTTGGCGGCGACGCTACAATTTGCTCCCTATGAGCGTCTCCTGCGGCATTGTTGGCCTACCTAATGTAGGCAAATCTACCATCTTTAGCGCCTTAAGCGAAGCTAAGGCCGAAGTAGGTAATTTCCCGTTCTGTACTATCGATCCTAATACTGCGATTGTTGAAGTGCCAGATCAACGGCTGTTTGAAATTCACTCGCGCATCAATACGCAAAAAGTGATTCCGGCGGTGGTTAAAGTCGTCGATATTGCCGGCTTGGTGAAAGGCGCCAGTGAAGGCGAAGGCATGGGCAATAAGTTTTTGTCTAACATTAAAGAGTGTGATGCTGTGATGCAAGTGGTGCGTTGCTTCGGTGGCGACAAGGTGTTGCGCGATGAAGCGATAGACCCATTGAGTGATATTGAAATCATCGAAATGGAATTAGCACTTGCCGACTTGGCAACGGTCGAACGTAACATTGATAGGCTGGCCAAGAAGTTGCGCTTAGGCGATAAAGAAGTTTCTGCTCAACACGAAACCTTTGTTAAAGCGCAAGCAATTCTTGCCGATGGATACCAACTGCGTAGTGCCGACTGGAAGTCCGATGAACTTGCACATCTCAAGCCGATGTTCTTGATGACCATTAAGCCAATGCTTTACGTGGCGAACGTAGCCGACGACGATCTCGACGGCGAAAACGAGTGGTGCCAAGTGGTGGCCAAGTACGCTGCTGATCACGGTTGCCAATGGATACCGATTTGTGGCGACCTCGAATTAGAGTTGCGCAATCTTGACGCCGAAGACCGCGAGATGTTCATGGAAGACCTTGGTGTTGCAGAGCTCGGCCTTGGTCGTTTGATTCAGTCGGTTTATAAATTACTTGGCTTGCAAACTTATTTCACCGCGGGTGAAAAAGAAGTGCGCGCCTGGACAATCCATCAAGGCGACTCAGCGCCGGTAGCTGCCGGTGTTATCCACACGGATTTTGAAAAGCAGTTTATTCGTGCCGAAGTTTACTCCGTTGATGACCTAGTCGTGCACGAATCAGAGCAGGCAATTAAGGCTGCGGGTAAGTTGCGCACTGAAGGGCGCGATTATCAAATGCGCGAAAGTGATGTCGTGCATTTCTTGCTCGGCGGGTAATCAACCCAGTAGCGTGTCTAATTCACCCGACTTATTTAACTCAGCCAAGTCGTCGAAACCGCCAATTAGCTTGTCGTTGATTAAGATTTCGGGCACCGTCATGCGGCCGCCGCAACGTTCAAGCATCTCGTCAGTGCGCTCGGGGTGGGTAGACAAGTTGATTTCTTCCCAGGTTTGTCCTTTTGATTCTAGCAATCGTTTGGCAAGAGTGCAGTATGGGCAGACGTTCTTGGTGTAAATTTCTATTTTGGTCATGGTGAAGATATAATATATCCTCCTCATGGAAAATCAAGACATAGCCAAAATAATTACTGACGCCATCGATGGTGCCAGTTGCGAAGTAACAGATCTCACTGGTACCGCCGATCATTGGGGGGTAAAAGTGGTGTGGTCAGGTTTTGCCGAGCTACCTTTGATTCAACAACACAAAAAAGTGTTGGAAGCCGTACGTCCTTATATGACTGACGGTACTAACGAAATTCACGCCGTGCAAATAAGCACCTTCTCTGAAAATGACTGATCTCAAACAACAACTCGAGCAAGCAATTGCCGACAACCACGTTTTGGTTTTTGCCAAAGGTAATAAAATGTTTCCGCGTTGCGGTTTTTCAAAAGCAGTCGTCGAGGTATTCACCGAGGTAGGCTGCGAGTTTGAGGTCATCGATATTTTCGAGCATCAAGACATCAAGCCGACATTAATATCTATTACAGACTGGCCAACCACTCCACAGATTTTCATCGGTGGAGAATTTGTTGGCGGTGGCGATCTAGTCCGCGAGCTGCATGCCCGCGGAGAGTTAGCACCGATGGTTGCTGCTGCTACAGAATAAGTAGGGTTAGCAAGTTAGAGTCGTCAACGCCAGCGCCGTTCATTGCGCCGCCTTCTACATATGCGATGGTGTTTGATGCCACCGACATCGGAATCGTGAAACTGATGGTCGCTTGGCCGTTGGCGTCGGCAGTTCCTCTGTGCACTATTCGATACGGATTACCAATATCAAACTGGTGTCCGAAAATGCTTGTACCGTTATTTTGCAGACTAACCAATACGCCAAAGGCTGTGTTTGGCTGCATAGCACTCAAAGTGTAACTGACGGCTTGCCCGCGCTGGCCTATGGTTGAACCTGACAACGTCAAAGCGTCGCTAGAACCTCCGCTACCACCTAGGGTGTACAGTTCAAAGTCGTCGATATTCCAGCCGCCGAATACGACACCGCCGTCAGATTTTAATCTGAACTCGATTTGCACGGACGCGTTGTTATCTGCGTAGCTTGAAATGTCAATATCCTGCATTTGCCATGAGGTATCGATTAGATTGCTACCCGCCGGATTGCTCCAAACGAGGTTACCATTCACGCGAATTTCTGCCTGATCATATTGGTTTTCTTCGACAGTTAGCCAACGGGCAAATGCCATGGTTACTCCAGACTCGCCAGAACAATCGATGGCGGGTGAGGTCAATCTGTTTTCTACATTAGACTGATATTCGCCATTCCATCCGCTTGGGCCTAGATCGTTACCCCATACCTTTAATCCTGAGTATGCACTGCTTGGGTCACCGGCTAGACCATTTGGTGTATTTCGTTGCCAGTCATCTTGGGTGGATATTTGCATATGCGTCCAACCGTTATCCGTTGTGCTATCGAAGTCATCGAAGAAAATGGATTGGTACAATCCCACGTGGAAGCGATACGTATCGTCTCCCGCGCCGTATCCTTCCGGCAACCATTTTTCGTTGCCTGCAGAATCGGATGTCGTTAGGTAATACTCGACGCGCGCCGGGCTGACTTGACCAGGAATCATTCCACTGTAGGTATTAGTTCCGGTCGAGTTCATTGCCACTATATTGAAATTACTCGCGGAGTCGGTCCTCCAATATAGAGTTGCACCATTGACAGTAGCTGCAGTATTTGAAACCACATCGACGTTAACCACATATGGGCCGGCCTCATCTTGAGTATCCGGCAAAGGTGTGTGACTTAAGGTCATTGACACCGGGCGCGCCAATTCAGCAACAGTTGCCAATGCACCTTGAGTAATCATTCGTGCTAAAATGAAATCGTTAGCGGATATGCCGCTTACATCGTTAGCCCCGTGAATGTATGGACTGTATGAACCGAGATCTTCGAAGGGGAAGGTCGCCGGAAATCCGTGTTGGAAAAAAGAACGATGGTCGCTTGTACCGCCAGAAAGGGAGCCGATGTTCACTGGCAAAGTAGGGACATAAGCTTGATAGACATCCATTGCAAAGGCATTGAGCCCAGGGTCGGTGTCGTTCGTTACAAAGTCAACGCTGCGAGTGTCACCACTTGCGCGGTATGCAATCATGTCAAGTTGCACCATACCTATAACATTGGCGCCAATGGACTCAAGGTGTGCAGCGTAGGCCTCGGAGCCTAATAGTCCTGACTCTTCACCTGACCACGCACAGAAGCGAATGGTGTAATCGTATTGCTGCTGTGAAAGAATGCGGGCGATTTCAAGTACTGCAACTGTTCCGGAAGCATCGTCGTCTGCTCCAGGAGCGCTAGCGGATGTGCCCGCGTAGTTAATGGAATCGTAGTGTCCGCCAATAATGACAATCTTAGAAGGGTCTGTAGTACCGACATATTCGCCAATTACTACGTCGGCTCCGGAGTCATAGTTAAAAGTGCTAGTGTTGAGCCCGATGGCATTCATGCGCGAAACTAACCAGTTCTCGGCATCCACTTCACCTTGTTGCCCGTGGCGGCGCGTGCCAAATGCTTCCATGGTTGCAACGTCGGTAGTTAAATTTGACTGACTAACCTGCGACACCATACCCTGGATTGTGGCATTGGGATTTATAGCACTTAGCTGACCGCCATTAAATTTACTAGGCGTAATAGCCCGTACACCAATTTTGCGTACTGCACCGTGACACTGAAATATTGGGCCACTAACAGCACCGAGTTGCGCTTTAGTTAATGCACGCAACTGCACTAAGCCACTAGGTGATGTCCATAGCGGGCGTCCTGATACGAGCAATGATTTGTCGGCATGATCTGGATTAGCCAATATCGTAAACATTTCTTCGCCAGGGTTTAGATCTGGGATGTCAATGCATTCAACTTCGAAGCGCTTAATCAAATCGGTATCAAGTTCGCCAATGATGTAGGTTCCGAGGTCGTCGAACATGTCACCTTGTAGGATCAGCTCGTCGCGTAATGCTAGGTCTTGGCCATAATGATAGGCCGCAAAGTCTATTGGCCCAACACTTGCGTGTTGAGCCAATAGAGCTATAGTGATTGATGCTAACATTCTTTTACAGAACTAGAATTGTAAGCATATTGGATTCGTCAACGCCGAGCGCAGATCGTGCGCCGGCTTCGATGTATCCGATAGTGTTGGAGCTCACTCCCGGAGGAATGGTGAATGTAATGGTGCCGTTACCGTTCTGATCGGCAACGCCGCGACCACCTATGATATAAGGCAAACCAATATCGAAGGCTTGACCCAGGATAATTGAACCTGAGTTGCTCATGCTTGCGAGTACCGCGAAGTTGGAGCCAGGCTGCATGTTGCTTACGTTGTAAGAAATTGAACTGCCAGCGTAGCCGACTGTATCACCACTTAGTAACAAGACGTCACTACCGCCGCCAGGTACAGGCCCGAGCGTAGAAATTTCGAAGTCATCGATAGTCCAACCACCGAACTCGAGGCTCGTGTCGGACTCCATTGTGAATCGAACTCGAACATCAGGATTGTTGTCGGCAATAGATGAGATATCAACTTCTTGAATGTTCCACCCACTATCAATAGTGTTGCCATTTGGTTGGTTCTCCCAAACAGTAACGCCATTGACTTTGATTTTAGCCTGATCGTAAATCCCTTCTTCTACAGCCAACGAGCGTGCGAAGCGTAGTTTAACGCCGGTCTCGCCTGAACAATCGATGCTTGGTGCTTCAAGGTAGTTATTGACATTGGGTTGGTATATACCATTCCATCCTGATTCACCGAGGTCACCCGCCCAACAATTTGATCCAGAATAAGCTGAAGAAGGATCCTCGGCTTGCCCTGTAGGTGTTCCGCGCTGCCAATCATCCTGTGTTGCAACTTGTGCATGGGTCCAGCCTTCATCGGTGGCGCCCTCAAAATCATTGAAGTAGATTTGGTTTTCTACACCAACCACAAACGCGAATTCAGAATCCCTAGGAAGGTCATCGTTATTTCCGGCAGCATCGTAAGCAGTTATGTGATACTTGACTCGGGCTGGCGATATCTGTCCAGGTATGCCAATGGACCAAGTCGAACCAGCTGGGTTGTTCATGTTCATGACCGTTGGAGCTCCGTCGTTGACGGTGTAAGTCACTTCCGCTGAGGTAACCGTAGAACCAATCATGCTGGTAATGTCGGCATCAACTACATATGGACCAGCTTCGCTCAAGCTATTGCCAAGTTCTGTGTGAAGAATTTGGATGATGTCAAGATCGACTCCGGGGAAACCTTGCTGGCGGAATCCACCATCAATGTCTGAGAAGTTAGGTGTTCCGTCGCCAATATTTCCATTGTCGTCATCAAGGACAAGCCAATGCTCTTCAATCAGCGAAGTGATGGTGCCATCGTTGTATGCATTCATCGAAGCAAGGAATAGTGTGTCAGCAGTTAATTCACCTGCTGTGGTACCAAGGGTTGCAATAAGTCGGGCTCGCACCTTCCAGAGAGCGCCCATAAGGACTTCTCCATCAGCATGAACTTGGCCGTAGCATCCGCCGTTACCGTCTCCACAGTACTGTCTAGTGTTAAGACCGTTTCGGATGTAACCGCCTGTTGTAAAAAAGCCGTCACCAACGATTGGTGTGTCATAGATATACATTGACCACACATCGGCATTACCTTCACCAAAGCCATCGGAGCCATTTCCACTGTTGTATCTGTCGTTAGCCCAGTGACCAGCTTCGTGAGTGACTACGGTACTGAACCCGGTATTGTTACAACCACCACCAGAAGCATACATGTTAATCGACGAGCCGTCGTAATAGGCATTACAGGTAGAGCTTAAGTTTGCATTAGTACGCATCTGGAAATCGAGGTGCGTATCAGTAGCGTCAACACTCTTTAGCCAAATGTTGAAGTCATTAACAGAGTCATAGCAACTAGCTTCTGAAGTAATGGCCTCTGTTTGAGCAGAGTTCATTACTAGTGAATTGCCAGAGCCAGCTTGAAAGTTTCCTGTTGTGGAGTGATCGCTACCAGCCTGATTGTAGACGCGACAGAATTCTCCTTGGAATCGTGCAGTTACAGATGCTGCTGACGGTATAGCTAGATTGCCGTTTATGTCAGTGGTATAGGTAGAGCCGCCTGACGTTACATACATGAATGGCATCGTTTGTATAGTAGGAGGGTTCGACGAGCTGTTGGCTTCGGTACCAGGTGTGGCATAAGAACTAATGGTTCCACTTGCCTGTTGATTATGAATCAAATTCTTTTCTTCTAGAACCTGGTAACCACCATCAGCTGCAATGTAGATTTGACGTCCGGCAGGGGATGTCATATTTTCGTTGTTGCGTAATTCAATCGACCATGCCAGGCGTGGCTGTAAGAATTTGTCTTCTTTATGCTTAACGATTACCAATTCAGGGGTAGACACGAAGTTTGGTTCGCGACCGCCTTCAAGAGTTCGGTATTCGTTCATAGCTACACTGACTGCAACATAGCGATCGTTTTGTGGACGAACGCTGAATTTACCAAGGTGAGGTAGGGCTAGGCCGTCTAGGGCAAGCAGGTCTCCCTCGGGAGTGAACAAAGCCTGCGCTGAGCCGCCTACTACCTCAATTCCGTTGATGCTTTGGAAGAATTCGACAGCTACCTTGTTAGTAGTAGCGATTTGATTGAGATTCAGGTGCTTAACAGTGAGCAATCTCAGCGAAAAGTCGTCAATTCCGAACATTTCGTAACTTTCATCGAAAGCCATACGTGCTAATTCTTCAAAATCGCCGTCGTTTCGCGGAGAAAAGGGTGCTGCTGAATGGTAACCCCACAGAAACTGGGCGGTTGGCAGGTCGTTATGACGACGTAAACGCCATTCATTGCCATGGTCCTTTTGCCAGTTTTCGAAGGAGCTGAGAACAGGGTTTTGCCCTTCTGCGCCACTTTGAGCGCTAATAGGAGCAGAAAAGAGGCCACCAATACTTAGGACGGCCACAGATGCGATTAATTTGTGCATGAGTTGTTGATTTTGGGATGACGGGGATTGCTAGGTTGAGATGCGGTAAAATGCCCCTAGGTTCCTTAAAAGTAACACTTTCTGCGCTATAAGTAGACGATTAATTGTGGAAAATGATTATTTTAATAATAATTTGCAAATTCCTATATATATCGCTAGGAATAGCCGAAATATAATATACTTAGCGAGCATCATTTTTTAGAGTGCCTGAATTAGTGCTTCTGCAATGCTAAGTGTCCTTGTAAATGACCAACACCAACTCCGCGCGCCCTTCAGTAATTTGGGTAGTATTAGCTTGCATGCTAAGCTTTAGTTGTGCCCATTCTGGTGCCTCTACGGTTGGTTCTGGCGGTGCAGGTTCAGGCGCAGGTGACGGTGGTTACACCATTAGTGATCTAGATGGCGACTGGGTGGGTGTTCTGTACCCAAATTCGAATGTCCTAGACCCGTTTAACTTCTACTTCAGCTCAGCAGACAGCGGTATTGTAAGCGAAGCAGCAGATAGCAAGGGCAATCAGTGGTTAGCAGCAGATTCACTGCTAACGTCTAATATCATCAATTCGGGCCGAATGATGGCCGAATTCGATTCTATGATAGAGCAAAACCGCTTATACCTCGATGGTAATATGAGCACGGCAATGAATGAGCTTACTGGCGATTACGAGTATGTTAATAGCTACGGTATTCCGGTTAGGGGCACTTTCATTTTGGCGCGCTCAACGGGTAATGATTATTTCGCCGACATAGATTACTCAGGCTTCTGGTCTGGTGGTTTTGGCGTAGGGCATAATGAGAACATGCGCCAACTCACGTTTGTACTCGATAATGATGGTTCGGTGATTTCTGGCTCAATGACTAACCGGGTTACTGGCCACGAGATTCATCACTATTCAGTAGGCGCTGGTAGCTTCGGCATACACTTGAACACAACGACAGGTCGTATTGATGACTTTGAATTGAAGGCTGATGACGGGTCGCTTGCTACATGTGATTTCTTGTTGCTCGACCACGAGCTGACATTAGTGGGTGGTACTGGAGTCGATGCAGATGTCGGCGAAGGCACTATAGAAATCATCCGGTAATAAATAACTCGGAACTAATACCGACTTATCTCGTCTTATTAGCCGAATGAATAAGACATTAAATTTCTTGATTTGCGCGTTAGTCGTTGGCTGTGGTACGTCATCTGACAGCTCGTCAGCGTCTTCTGGTGCCAATTCCAGCTTCTCGCAATCCGATCTTGGCGGAATCTGGGCAGGAAAGTTGACTCCAGAGAATCCAAACGATAAATTTCGCTTATTCTACTTCGAGGCTGCAGCTAATGGAGAGGTGACAGAGGCGGCTGATAGTATCGGCAATGAGTGGTACGACATAAACACTACCATTTCGGCAGATTTGTTGTCTAGCGGCGAATTGTCAATGGACTTTTCTTCTGATTCTGGGATGAAAAAGTTGCATATGGACGGTCACATGACTAATTCTATGTCCAATATTAAGGGCTCTTATAACTACCAAAACCTGCATGGGGTCAGCGCAGTCGGTTCATTCGAATTGGTATTATCCGGTGGTGTCGAGCAGTTTACGAACATCGATTTCTCTGGCTCATGGTCAGGCGGTTTCGGGATTGGCCGTCTTCATAACGAGCGCTTGCTAACATTCGAATTGGATCAAACAGGGCATGTCGTTTCGGGCTCGCTAATCAACACCATTAGCGGTGATGAGATACACCACTACTCGGCAGGTTCAGGTAACTTTGAGATAGAGGATACTGCCAACGGTCGCATAAATAACTTTGTTTTAGTCGCTGATGACGGGGCTATCGCCGAATGCAGTTTCTTGCTAGTAGACATTGATTTAGAATTAATTGCAGGCGTCGGTACAGACTCAGAAGTAGGCGCCGCAGTAATCGAAGTGCGACGCTAGAATATGGGGGATGTCATTCCCCTTGACTTTTGTAAGTGATTTCGACGGCGTATGGACTAACCCCAAACGCGAACTACAAGCCGTCCATCAAACCGTGCAAACTAATTTGCGCCGTATGTGTGGCTGGTCGCAAGAGCATCTCGAAGAAGTGTATGCCCATTTTCGCGAGCAAGTTTTGCATAGTCCGCACCAATACGGATGGCGTATCGATGGTGTCTTTTCGTCCTTTGTCGACGAAGACTATTTTGCGATGCCAACTTCGATTGCCCAGTACATCGATGACGCTCCGTGCGAATATTCTGTTGAATTGAAAAGTTCAGTCCTGCAAGAGTTCGAAACGGTTTTATCTTTCGTTGACTCTTGTTACGCTTCAACTTGCGAAAACTTTCGCAATGAAGTCGATCACGATTTATCCGAGGGTAGCGCGCGCGTTTTGCAATGGTTGCTTGACAACGATGTCAACGTGGTGTTCGTCACCAACGCGCCAACTGAAAAAATAACCACATGGTTCGCTCATCACGGTTTTAGTGTCGATGATGGTCGGAGCACATCTCCAGGCTCATCACGCTTGCGAGTTTACGGCAGGGCGGGCAAGCAGCATCTCGGACCCAGCGGCCGCAGCCTCGATTTCTGCGGGCGGCATGTGCAATGCGATCGCCCGCAATACAGAGCGGTGCTTGAACGTGAATCCCCCGACTTAGTCATCGGTGATGTGCTGTCTTTAGATTTAAGCCAGCCATTAGCAATGCGTGTTGATGGCAACCCGGCGGCGCCATCCGCAGTTGGTATCATGCACTTGCCGCATACACCCGAATGGGTGCTAGAATCAATTGGCCAAGAGACTCACGAAATTGATTATTTGGTGCCGCACGTTACTTCAATACCACGAGTCGTAGAACGAGTTCGAGAAAATAGTTTTATCCATGGATGAATTCCCTGATTTTGACCGCTCTTGGCTGCCGTATATCTACTTATACGGGGTAGGCGGCATCTTTTTTCTTGGCGGCATGTTGCTTATCTTTAAATCAAAGGCCTGCGACTGGAAGCGAGCCTCGCACCGCCGCTGGGCAAAGGTTTTGATTTTTGGTTACTTCTGGTATGCAGCAATCCATGGCGTCCTAATTTACTCCGCACTTAACATCTGATTGCTATGCTTTCTTTATTAATGCAACACGTTGCACAAAGCGGCTCTGACGCCGCTGCTGCAGCTGCCGCCGATGCCGGCTCTTCACCAATATTTTGGTTTATTGTTCTTGGTTATTTTGCTGTGGTGCTTGGCTTCGGCTCGTACTTCGCAAGATTCAATAAATCGACCAGCGACTTTTTCTTTGGCGGGCGCCGTTTCTCGTGGTGGCTTATCACGATGTCTATCGTCGCCACCGGAGTAGGTAGCCACAGCTTCTTAAAGTATTCAGGTAAGTCTTTCGAGCACGGCTTCAGTGGTTCAATGGCATACATGAATGACTGGTTCTTCATGCCATTATTTATTTTCGGATGGCTGCCGATTATTTATTACATGAAGGTGCGTTCGATACCAGAATATTTCGAACGTCGCTTTAATGCTAAAGTTCGCGCTTTAGCTACAGGCGTGTTATTAATGTACATGCTCGGTTATGTCGGCATAGGCTTGTTGACAATGGCTAAGACCTTGGGCCCTATTCTTGGCGACTCATGGTCGCTAATGGAAATTATTTGGGTGGTTGCAGTCGTCGCTGGTGTTTACATCACCTTTGGTGGCCAGACGGCGGTGATTTTCACTGACTTGTTGCAGGGCTTCATTCTGTTGTTTGCCGGAATCATGCTGTTTATCCTCGGCCTTAATTGGTTCGGTGGCTTTGACGCTTTCTGGAATATACTCCCAACTGAATTCAAATTGCCGTTATCTAATTTTAACGACGATCCGGGGTTTAACTTCGTCGGCATTTTCTGGCAAGATGCGGTTGCCGGTTCGATTGGTTTCTTGTTTATGAACCAAGGCTTAGTAATGCGCTTCTTGGCTTGTCGATCTGTGGATCATGGGCGTAAAGCTGCGGCGTTTAACATTTTGTTTGCGCTGCCTATTTCTGCGATAGCTGTTTCTTGTGCAGGATGGATTGGCTACGGCATGATGACGCAAGACCCAACTTTGGTATCTCCAGACACTGACCCTGACACCATATTTGTAATCGTTACACGTATTCTTACAACTAAGGCTGGCTTCGGCTTCTTCGTAGCAGCTGTGACAGCTGCGCTAATGTCTACTGTCGATACCTTGATAAACGCGATTTCCGCGGTGTTCGTTAACGATGTTTATGAACCGATTAGTAAGTTGCGCGGTATTCATCATGATGACAAGCATCACCTGAAAGTCGCGATGGTTGCATCTGCCGCGGCAACCGTAATTGGTGTTGGCGCCGCATGGTCTTTCTCGCTGTTTGACAACCTTTATGAAGCGCATGGTTTCTTCCATTCGACTTTTACGCCACCACTAGTGGCCTGCATCTTCATGGGAATTTTCTGGCGCCGATTTAATACTAAGGGTGCTATGGCAACATTCTTGGCTGGCACCGTCATGATTATTCTTGGTCGCTTGTTGCCTCACGAATTGATTGAGCCAATCGCTCATGGTGTGCCGTCTATCGATCCCGAAACAGGTGAAGTTTTAAGTACACCATTCAAATACATCGGCGCGCTTTACAATTTAATGGCATGTTTCGGTTCAGGCATCGTAGTTACTCTTTTGACGGAGAAAGATAACAAAGACCTTGAAGGCTTGACAATGTTCAGCCTCACTGCAGCGCGCAGAATGTTTAAAGGTAGCGAACCGAACGACCGTGTTGGCTTCCCGCAAACGGTAACCTACGAACTTGACACGAGTTTGCCGATTGGCGCCATCCGCATGGATAGAGAAGCGATGAATCACTTAGCTGCAGAGCAGGGCGACCTGGCCTATATTTGTGATAAGCGTAAATGGCTTGGTGGCTTGCGTTCGGCACACGCGCACTTTGATGGTGTCCACAACTCTGGAGAAACCGTGTTGTTGTCGCAAGATATCTATGACAATGGGCACTTCTTGCCGGGCAAGCTGCTAGTCGTCGAAAAAGAGTTTTAAATTAGCCTTACAAAGAATCCCAGTCGGACGGAATTTCTTCGCTGGCTGGGTAGCAATGTTCGGCAGTCGGAAACTCGCCACTGCGAAGGTCATCCTTTAGTTTGCCAAGGGCATTGCTGATTTCATCGGCAAGATGCGCGTAACGTTTCGCAAACTTTGGCACGGGGCCGGTGGTCAAGCCAACCACATCGTGAAACACCAATATCTGGCCATCACAGCCGCCTCCGGCACCGATGCCAATCGTTGGAATGATTAAGCGTTGGCTAATACGCGTTGCCACAACTTCTGGTACGCCTTCAAGAACAATTGCCGTAGCACCACACTCTTGCACAGTGAGCGCTTCTTCAAGAAGTTGCTTTGCTGCATCGATAGTCTTGCCCTGAATTTTGAAACCACCGCGAGCGTTTATCGATTGCGGAAGTAACCCAAGATGAGCAATCACCGGAATATCGGCTTCAACTAAAGCGTCGATCCGCTCAAAGCGCGGACCTTCGATTTTCACAGCCTGCGCACCGCCCTCACGAACTAGGCGCAGGGCGTTGCTAATAGTCTCTTCATTAGAAACGTGATAAGTTCCGAAAGGCATGTCAGCTACCACGAGAGGGCGATCGACTGCACGCTTAACTGCGCGTGTCGCTGAAATGATTTGGTCGAGGCTTATCTTTAGAGTACTTGCGTGACCCAAAACAACGTTGGCCATTGAATCACCAACTAGGATTAAATCAAAACCGGCCTCGTCAATAAGGCGCGCTGTCGAATAATCATATGCAGTCAAGCATAGTATTTTTTGGCCTTTGGCTTTGCGCTGCAGCAAACCAGGCACAGTAACTTTGGACGGCAACTGGCGCTCTGTGGTCTCAGAAGTCGGGCCGTAAGCAGTCGGTGATTTGGGCTTATCCATTTTGTAGACTATATTGTACTCCACACCAATTGAAAAGGCTGTGTTATTCTACATGCATGTTTGCTGTCATTCCTCTGACTCTTGTCGTGCTTCTAGCCGCACCTCAGCAGCAAAGCGAAGATGATGCACCTACGCAGTCATTCTCGCTTAGCGAGTGGTTAAAAGTGCTGCAGGTAAAGCCTCAGCAGCAAAGCGAAGATGATGCACCTACGCAGTCATCCGCGCTTAGTGAGTGGCTAGAATCGCGCTCAGATGATTGGCAATCTAATGTTAGCCGTCAGCAAAGCTCTATATTCGGCTTGCAGGCTGATATGTTCATGGCGATAACCGAAAAAGCCGATGCTTTTGACCAATTTAACCGTTTGCGAATGCGTTCTTTGGTGCTTAATGCTCAACAAAACTTCGATTTCGGTGTGCTGTTTGGTACTTTTGCCATCGGCGATTACGATGACTTCGACGAGGTAGCGGTGTCACAGCTCGGGATTATGCTCACAGACATCGATTGGTTTGGCTTTCCGGGCACCACCGATTTGCAAATCGGCCGGTACTTTGCCGACGTAGGTGCTTTCAATTCATATTTGCCAACCGATTTCGCCGCTCCGCATTTAGATGGCGTACGTAGTAGCTTTCTCGGTGGTAACTTGTCTTTGCTTGGCCTCGAATTACAAAATAACGCTTACCTTGATAATGGCCACTTTCATTTTTCGTTGGGTGTGGCTAGTGAACGCCAAAGTCTAGATTTCGATAATTTTGATACTGCTTCTGTCACTGGCTCAAACGCCGACCAGCGTTTTAGTGCCAAAAATTGGTTGGCCACAAGTCGTGCTAGCATGCAGTTTGATTTTAGTAGCAGTAACTCGATGCGCATTGGTGCCACGGCAATTTCTTCACCGGCGGAAGTGGTTTTTGAGCCAGAACGTGCCGAAATTGAGCACAATAACTTCGGAGGAGAGTTAGGTTTTGTTTTCAATACTGGCAATGACCGCTCTCATGAGCTAGCATTCGAAGTGTGGACTGACGATCGACAGTATCGCGATTCATCTGGTGAATATCCGTATTCATTGAGTCGAGGTGAGTGGGGTATGTATCAATTCAATTACGACGCAAAGTGGTCACTCGGTGCCTTGGCTTCGCGTTACGACGCCTTAGAAAATGTCGATGACTCCGCGCATCATCATTCGGCGTGGTTAAGTTACTCACCAAATTTCGGCGGTGATGTAACATTCTTTGGCACGCATACCAACCCTGGCCAGCAGCAAGAAAAGTATTTCACCGTCGGCATGGCATTCAGTCTTAACTTCGGACGCTCGCAAACTCGTGGCTACAGTCGCTGGTATTAACAGAGTTTTTCGAATACTGCTGTCGAATCAATGACGTTGCCATTTGGCATCAGATGTGCAGGCGCAATTATCAGTGGCCCCAACTCTGGTCGGCTCGGACGGCGTCCGTGTGAACCTTTTACTAAACTGGTGTCTAGCGGAACTACATTCATGGTGTAGCGCATGCCGATAAGTTTTTTTAGTAGCGTGAATGCAATTTTCAGCTTGGGGAATTTTATTTGCGGGTCTAAGAATAACTCGCAAGGATCGTAGCCAGGTTTACGGTGGATGTCGACGCATCGCGCGAAATCTGGCTCAGTCTGATGATCGAGCCAGTATTGGTATCCAAGCCAGCTTTTTTGCGCAGCGGTAATTATTAACTCTCCACTTCTAGGATGATTTAATTCGGCGATGTCTTGTCGGGCTTGCACGCTTTCAATTCCATCAACAGCGCTTAGCAATTGGCGAACCTGCTCGATATCGGCAGTGTCTTTGACGTAGACGTGAGCGATTTGATGATCGCAAACGGCAAAGGCGCGTGAGTTGCCAGGGTCGAGCAGCGAACCGTTTTTGGCGCGGTGTATTTGCAATAAACCGGCTTCGTTGAGTATCTTGTTGGGTAATACGCAGTTATCGACGTTTTCGATACCGTACTCACTTAATACAATAACCTGAGTGTCGGCTAGTTGCAGCAATGGTGCAAGCGCCTTGTCTAGATCGCTGCATGCTCGCCGTGCCTGGGCAGAGTTCGCGCCATAGCGCTGTAGGTCGTAGTCAAGGTGCGGCAAGTAACTCAAATGCAATCCATAAGGATGGTTCTTGAGATGCAATAAAGTGGCATCAATAATCCATTGCGTACTCTTTATGTTTGCGTTCGGTCCCCAAAAGCTGAAGAGCGGAAACTCGCCTAACTCACTGGTTACTTCCTCGTGCAATTGTGGCGGATGAGCATGGATGTCTGGTCCCTTGCGTCCATCAGCAAAATAAGTTGGGCGGGGGGTAATGCTGTAATTAGCATCACTTGGAAGATTGAACCACCAAAACAGCTGATGGCTTTGACGTTGCTGCGGATCGTTATTTGCTTCTCGCCATCGTTCAAAGATCGATTTGCCATCGCCAGTGATTAGTTTTATTGATTGTCGCCACAACCACACTTCGCTTAAATCGCGGTGGTACCAGCCATTGCCTACAGCACCGTGTTGGTCGGGAGTAGTACCCATCAACATGTTGGCCTGCGCAGTTAGAGTTACTGCAGGAAATGCTGGCCGGATATGCTTTTGCTGTTGTGCAGCGGCGTAGGATTGCAGGTTCGGCATCGCGCCACTCTCGAGTAATTCTTGAGTGAGGCCGACTACGTTGAGCACTAGTTTCTTAGTCATTAGTTTATACTTGGACTATGGTTGCTTAAGTAGCCAGCTACCTGGGTAGGACTTAGCGGACGCGAGAACAGATATCCTTGAGCATAGACACAACCCATCGCCAACAATTGCTGGCGTTGACTTTCGGTTTCGACGCCCTCGGTAATTGTAGACAAATTTATAGTTCGCGCCAATTCGATGATTGAAGCAATCACTTTGACTCCGGTTGCGGAGCGATCCATTCCGACCACGAATGAGCGGTCAATTTTAAGCGAAGTAGCAGGAAGATTGTTGAGGTAGCTCAGTGAATTGTAGCCAGTGCCGAAATCGTCTAGAGCGATTTCGAAACCAAGATCACGTGCCTGACGCAATAACGGCACAACCTCTTTATTAGGATTTACTGCCTCGCGTTCTGTTATTTCGAGTTGTAATAAGTGAGGTTGAATGTTGTAGTTTTCTACCAAGCGCTTGATACTCGGCAGGAAGCTATCTTTTTCTAATTGGCTTGAAGCGACGTTTACGCTTACATAAAGATCTTTGAAATCGTCACTCGTTTTGTGGCATTCATCCAGCAATCGGCACGATTTGCGTAGCATGATATTACCAAGTTCTTCGATCAATCCGTACTCTTCAGCAATAGGAATGAATTGATTAGGTGGGATGAAGTTTCCAGGTGAAATTTCCCAGCGCGCTAAGGCTTCAAAGCCGATAGGCTTATTGGTCTCCATGTTAACAATTGGCTGCAACCAAGCTTCAATAGTGTTTTCTGAAATTGCCTGCTTCAATTGCTCGCTTAGTTGCCATGCACTGAGTGCCTCGGAAGCTAGAGCAAGATGGAACATTCGCTCTGTATCGCCCCCATCTTTGCTGGCAGAAACGCATGCGGTTTGTGCTTCGCGCAACCAGTCTTCGGCATTTTCTTGGCGCATATCACTGCGCGCGATGCCAATGCTGCAAGTAATGTTTAGTTGGCGTTCTTCGAGGAATAATGGCGCCGCAAATTCGAGCTGCAATTCGCGTGCCATTTTTAAGGCGTCATCGTCATTGTCGATGTCTTCGCTGAGTACACTAAAGTCGTATTCGCCGATGTGTGCGATGTGTTTGTCGCCGGCAAAGTAACCTGTAAGGCGATCACCTATTTGACGGACCATCTCGTGCATTGCTGCGGAGCCAAGGGCGCTATGCAGTGGGGCGGTGCGATTGACTGCTAAAACAAAGAGGTAGCCTTTTTCGGTGATACCTCGCTGAAATCTCTCTTGAAAATTAATAATTTTTTCTATCAGCAGGTTGCGATTCGGTAAACCAGTTACGTTGTCGTAAAGTTTTTCTTTGGCAAGTCGTTCTTCGAATTGTGCGCGATCGCTAATGTCAATTGCTGTCACTACTACTGATGTAACCTTGGAATGTCTGTCTATAACGGGAGTAAAATGACCATCGAAGTCACGATTACCCAGTTTTAGCCCAGCGTGAAAGTCAACTCCGCCAAGTGCGCGAGTTAAAGATTCGATAAATGTTTGGTTGCCGGCGAAAGCAGCAGCAGCTTTCTCCCCGAGAAGGTTTGAGCTGATAAAGCCGGCGCGGGCAAGCGCTCGACCTTCGGCGTATTGCACTACGCCTTTGCCGTTAAACACGAACATAGCCACCGGGGCATAAGCAATCATGTTTTGGAAGTTGCGTTGATTATCGCGAATATCCTGCTCCGCTTGGAGGTGCGACAACTCAGAGGCAAGAATCTCGGCAACCAGATTAAACCCCTCATGCTCAGAGCTTGACCATTGACGCTCACTTGTGGTAACTTCAATTCGTAGGCAACCAAGAACGTGATCGCGGTTAATCAGTGGTACCACCATCATTGACTTAGTCCCCGCCTCATGCATTTGCAGGCGCAATGCCTTACTGCTACGCGGCACATCATCAATGCTGTTAATTAAAATTGGGATGCGCGATTTTGTTTTGTCGCACAACCACGGATAGTCTTTAATACTTACATCTTGTAATTCTTCGACATGTTTGCTGACACCGCTCTTGCACCATTCGTTAATGCATGAAAAGGTACCCGCATCTTCATCGAACAATAAAATTGACGATCGTTCTACTTCGTAAAAGCCACCAATCAGCTGCAGGGCAGAGTGAACCGCATCATCGAGGCCTGCTTGCGTACTGCCAATGAAAATGCTAGAGATTTCCATCAAGTGTTTGTTGTTTGTCGCGCGATATTGCATCAGGCGGTATTCACGGCGTCCCACTTCTAGTTGGGAGAGCAATTCATCTGCGCGACGGCGCGATTTACGCGAAGCAAGAAGCTGTACAACCATTAGCGCCAAACTTGCGGCTGCAAGTATTTGCGTTAGCATCAACACTAGGCTTTCGGAGAACATTAACTAGAGACGTCGAGGTCAAGTAACGGCTGAGAATCTTCAACATCGTTACCATCGGCAATACGGTAGTTTCCGACAACAGCGGTTTGCGGATTTCCGGGGGCTGGGTTCCATTTTACAGGACTAAAAGTTTTCATGACCTCTAAAAGACCAATAGTTTTACCGGCGCTAATAGTCTCTCCGGCATTGACAAAGGCCTCGGCGTCGGCCGCTGGCCGATGATAGAAGCGACCAGCTTGCGGAGCAAGAACGCAAAGATCAGATAAATCGTCACTCGTAACTTCAGTCGTACTTTCTTCACCATCTGCCACAGTAGCTAAAGATGCAATCATCTGCTGGTATGCCACTCCTTGCGACAGGTTGAGGTCGTCGGCGAATGCGATGCGATGTTGCACCGTGTCAGGTGCTATCAATTGATGTCGAACGCCTAAGATACTGATTTCGGCAACGACATCGTTTGCACTAATTATTTCGTTGTTGTCTGCGAGCGCGACAATTGTTCCGACTACAGGTGAACACAAGCACTGCACTCCGTCGACATCTTGAAGCAACAACGGTAATCGCATCATGCATCTCCGTGTAAAGCAGCGATGTCATGCATAGACCAAATGCGTGGGTTCTTAACACGGCGGTTAGCCTGTGCTTGGTAAGAAGCTTCAATTAAGCAGCTTAGCCAAGGACGTATTTCGTCAGGGTTGATGATGTCATCAGTGTCACGCTGGCTAGCCGCCTTGTAGGGACACATATCATCCTCTATGCGCTTTTCAGTGACAGCCATACCTTTGGCAATAGCGTCGCGCTCTTCGTCGCTATCTGCAACAATTTCGAAATTGTCATCGAGCTTGGTGTTGAATGCGGCAATAGCTAAAGTGCGTCCTTCCATTACGGATTGGCGGGCGATAGAGGTTGATAGCTGCACAACCGGATCGTATGGCAGTCCAGCCATGGCGTAATATCCTGCGCCACTTGCTTTACGCAACAATATAGTAAACATAGGCACGTCGTTAGTGCTATTGCTGTAAATCAAATTAGAGCCATAACCGAGCAAGCCACTAGCTTCTGCGTCAGTGCCGATGTCGAAACCTGAAATATCTTGCAACCACACAATCGGAATGCCATCGCTATTACATGATCTTGAGAATTCAGAAATTTTAGCAATACCATCGCGGTATAAAATGCCACCGGGGCGTATCTTGTTAGGGTTGTTCGAGTCTTTAATCGGGCCTTGGACGTTTGCAATAATGCCACAGTACAAACCGTTGATTCGCGCCACGCCAGTAACCATCTCTTTGCCCTTGTCCGGCATTAACTCCCAGAATGTTGAACGATCGACAAGTCGCGCTATAACTTCGCGCACGTCGTAGTAAGTGCGATGATCGCTAGGGAACAACTCGTTTAACTCAGTTGATTCAAAGCGTGGCTGCGCTGAGGCCACTCCTCCTCGACGGTATCCCGCAGCGCTTGAAGCGGTCTTTGCAACCTCGGCACGGATTGCCGAAATGCAATGTTCGTCGTCAGGTACACGAACGTCGGCGCATCCTGATTGGTGTACGTGCACTTCGGGGCCGCCAATGCCTAGCGAAGTAAGTTTTTGCGACTTAGCACCTTTGATTAACGCGGCGCCGGCAATAACCATGTAGGCTTGTTCGGTCATGAATACACGGTCGGAAATAATTGGCATGTAGCCACCACCCGCAATGCAGTCGCCAAAGACCCCAGCAATTTGTGGCACGCCCTTATCTGACAGCAACGAGTTCATCTTGAAAATGTGGCCCGCACCAGTTGCTCCGGGGAATGACTTTGATTGTTCAGGTAAGAATAATCCACTGCAGTCAACTAAGTAAATTGCAGGTATCCCAAGGCGCAACGCCATCTGTTGAGCGCGTTGAATTTTCTCTGAAGTCTCTGGCCACCATGAGCCGCTTGCCACAGTGTTGTCGTTGGCAATCGCCACCACCCAGCGGTCTTCGACTTTAATGAAACAAGTCACTACACCTGCGCCGGGCGAGTCGAGCTCTTTGCCACCGGCATCAAATTTGCGACCATAGTTAACAAAGGTTCCTACTTCGAAAATATCGCTAGCGTCATCTTTAAGCAACTCGATGCGCTCGCGCGCAGTTAATTTGCCTTTGGCGTGAACGCGCTGCTGGTATTTATCTCCCCAGCCAGCAGCCACCTCGGCGCGCCTCTCGGTTAGCGTGGCTTTTAACTCGGCGATAAATGCGCTATTACGGGCGACTTCTTGTTCGTCAAGAAATGTGTCGCGTTCGTTACCAATCGGATTTAAAGGGACATGTGCCATTATTTATTACCACTTAAAAAAGAATCTAACCACAAGGTATCGCATCGCGCGTTTTTGAAATCGTCGCTAAGCAAGATGTCACACTGCAAACCTAAAGTCGTGGGGAGGCCTTCGATGTCAGCGTCACCAATTGCAGCGACCAACATTTTAATACATTGTTCGCGCGTGTCAGCATGCGCAATGACTTTACCTAGTAAAGAGTCGTAAAAGGGTGTTACGCTGTCGCCAGCCTGCAGGTGCGTATCAAAGCGAATGCCATCGCTATTGATCGAAAATGAAGTCAATTCGCCAGGAGTAGGGCGGAAGTCGTCGCTGGTGTCTTCGGCGTTTACGCGTAATTCAATGGCATGGCCATTAAACGCAACTTCATTTTGCATGCATGGCAATGATCCACCGGCAGCAATAATGATTTGTTGCTGCATTAAATCAATGCCAGTAATTGATTCACTCACTGGATGCTCGACTTGTAAACGTGTGTTCATCTCCAAGAAAAACAAATTGCCATTTTCGTCAAGCAAGTATTCAATCGTGCCCGCCCCCGCATAGTTAAACGATGCCGCGGCTTTTGCCGACAGGTCTCCGTAGTTACTACGCTGTTCGTCGCTAATCATTGGCGACGGCGCTTCTTCAAGCAACTTTTGATGACGCCGTTGAATGGAACACTCGCGTTCGCCAAGGTGAATGACATTGCCGCGGCCGTCGCCTAATATCTGAAACTCTATGTGACGCCCGCCGACAATGTATTTTTCTAGATACAAGGCGGCGTTACCGAATGCTGACTGTGCTTCGCGCGCAGCGTCGGCAAAGGCTTGAGTGATTTCGCTATCTTTGTTACAGCGGCGAATGCCGCGTCCGCCACCACCGGCATCAGCTTTAAGCACAACTGGGTAGCCTACTTGATTTGCCACCGCGATTGCTTCTTGCGGTGAGTCGAGTATTCCGTTAGAGCCGGGCACAACGGGTAAGCCGGCAGCCATTGCTGCGGCGCGTGCCGGAACTTTCAATGCCATGATGTCCAGGGTGGCGGCATCGGGGCCGATGAAAGTAATACCGTGCTGCTCGCACAATGCTGCAAACAAACTATTCTCTGCCAAGAACCCCCAGCCAGGATGCAACGCGCTGCAATTCGTCTGCTTAGCTGCTTGCACGAGTTGCTCTAGCTGTAGGTACGATGCCGATGGGGCAGAACCACCAACGCAAACCACTTCGTTGGCTTTCTGCAAGTATTGGTAATTGGCTTCTAAATCAGCGGTGGACGCCGCACAAACTGTTTCAATTTGGAGTTCGCTACAGGCGCGAACAATACGGGCGGCAACCTCACCGCGATTCGCGACGAAAAGGCGCTTAAACATGCCCTTAGTTTACCCTATTCTTCACTAAAACGTAGTCGAAGATTTTGCACAGATTCACCATTTACAAAAACATCGTGAATTACGATATCTTTACCCGGGCGAATAAGTTGAACTTTGTAATTGCCAACAGGTAAAGGCCCCAGTTTTTGTGCAGTTCCTGAGAAATAAGCAGTTTGTGTGGCTTGTGTCTCAGAGAGTGCCCAAACATAGGATAAAGCGGCTCCACGGTGATCGAGAGCAGTGCACAATACACCACTAAGCGGCTGATCGTTCTTGTCGACAACAGTGACCATCAACTTAGTACCACTATCAAGAGTGATGCGTTTCTTTAGCTCCTCACCATCACTAAGGTTCACTTCAAACTCGCTCAAGCCAATTTCAGGA
>JAPKEZ010000073.1 GCA_028821845.1 Planctomycetota bacterium
CGCTCGTCGTAGCCAATTTTCAATGTGGCTTCTGCCTGCTCAAGGACGTCAAAGGCTTGCTGGTAATAACCGGCGTCGCGCAACATCGTGCCATTTTCTAAGGCAAAAATAACGCGGCTATTGTCGTCATAATATTCTTCATAAATAGCTGAAGAAATATCGGCGGCAGCAGAAACGTCGCCATCGCGGTACGCCTCATAAGCGGGAAATATTTGCTCGTTATACGATGTCGTCGAACTACAGCCGGCAGCGATAGTAGCCGAAAAAAGCAACATCATCTTACGCATGGTTTATAGGTTAGCATAGAATATAGAAAGAGTGGCTATCAAAACATTGATTTAAGCGACATTGCTCCCGGCAATTTCTATTTCGAAAAGCCCGAGAAGGCTATCGATTACAGTGAAGTTATTGGGTCGCAGTCATCAATGCTAAACCAGAGACTACAAACAGAACTCGGCATCTCCGATAACGAAGATGCCGAGACAAGCGAAGTTTTTTAACTCGCTTAAATATTTAGTTAAAAACCGAGAACACGCCGTTGCTAAAAACAGTAGCAGTGCGGTCGTAAGCCTGAAACCAAATCGAGCGACCTTGCATTTGTGATGGAACAGTTACTGACAAACTCGCATGGCCAGCAGAGTCAGCACTCATTGACGAAACCAACTTTACTGGAGGAGTGAGCAAAGCTAAACCGAAAGGCGAATTGAAAGGACCGCCGCCAGTCATTGAGTAGCCCAACATCACCGTAGAGTTTGGCGAAGCATCCCAAATGTGAAATGTTAGTGGCGCGTTTGCGGATGGCAAATCTGGTGCCAAATCTAAAACCGGTCTGCCGGGAGTATACACCTGGATTGATCCTGCCATGCCGGATGAAATGTGCATGTCACATTGATACTTATAGTAGTTATTCGAAAATGGGTTTGCGTTTAAGAATGATTGATCAAATGTTACTGAATAAACGAATGGGCCGCCGACGGGTGCTCCGGAATCGAAAGCTCCCGAGAGTGCGCGAACATTATGCACGCCACTGCCCCATACGAAATCTACTGTGTCGCCGAGAGTGACGTCAGTAAATGCTGGAGAAAACGCCATGCCTGTCACATCAACGGTGTGTGTTGTCTGTGCATGCAAGTTGGTGCACACAAAGAAGAGGGGAAACAAAAGGGAAAGAGTCTTCATGCCATTAATGATAGCTTATATCTAAGAGCGTGGACCAATTACCTTTGCAAAATAGAAGAACGCCCCTCAGGGTATGCCTGAGGGGCGTTCTAGAGACGTTACCGCCTAGTTCGTGTTACAGAGTAACAGCAATAGGCTCAATTAATGTGCCGAACATGCCGCCACCTAAGAACTCTACGCCACCAAACAATACCGTCGCACCATAGAAGCCTGCAGGAGTCGACAACACGGGTGTTGAGCCATTACCTGCTGCGTCGATTGCAACCCTGAATGGCGCAAAAGACTTAGTTCTTATTAGGATTGAATCAATATTCAGCAAGACGTCACGCCCATCAGGAAGGCTAACAGCACCAGGAATTGATGCGCCTGCGCCTACGATTTGAACACTAGTCGGTCCGCTAGCAGAGATACCAACCCCTGAGATATTAAACTGAAGGCTATGAATTGAAGGGTCAACTACAGCCTCAATAAGAGCTGCGCGTGAGCCACCTACGTACATTTGGTTTGTACCTGTACGGTTTTCAAGACTACCAACAATGAAGTTATCGTAAACACTATCGATCGCTATTTCTGTGTAGTCAGCATCTCCAGTTGAAGTGCCTTGTGACACGTCTGCAGAAGCGCGGAAAGTAAATCCACCATCGCGGCTAACAGCTAGAGTTGCGTTCTCATTGTAGCCCCCTGCTGGGTCAGAACCGTACGCAATACCTACATAGCTGCGCTTGCCAGCAACGCGTGGGTATGAGCCTGAACCAAAGTTTGTTGTGGTGAAGTTTACGCCGTAATCGTCAGTTGACATGCATAACACCTCGTCTGAGCCGGATGTGTTATTTTCAAATACAAAGTTGGTCATGCCACCAGTACCTGCGTTTTGCTGACTGTGGTAAACCTCTAGATTGTCACAATCAAAGCCTAGCGCTGCGGTATTAGTCAAGTTCATTGCTGGGCCCCAAGTTGCACCATTGTCGGTGCTATAAGCAGCAATAACATCTTCGTATGTGCCACTCACGCTTGAGTCATCTTCTATCCATGCAACAACCATGTCGCCATTTTCTGTGTAGCACACCGGGTATGCCGTTTTGCCAACGCCACCAGATGACAGGGTAACAATTGGGCCAAAAGTGTTTCCGCTGTCGTTTGAAACAATCGCGTAAGTTTGGTTCAGACCTGTTGAGTCATCATTGAAGGCAACGAGTAAATCATTGCCGCTCATTGAGGCATCAATGCCATCGACATCACCAAGAGCAGCGTCAACACGAGTTTCAGTCCATGTAGCACCGTTGTCATAAGATACATTTACAAAGCAGCCATTTGGAAATGCTAGAGCAAGAGAAACCACGACCAAAACTTGACCGTTGGCGTGAACATCAATGTCAGTGATGTAGCCTGAGCCCGCTGAAGGAATCATTGTTGGAGTTGACCAAGTGTCACCACCGTCTGAAGACATTGAGAACATGTGCTCTTCCGAGCCAGATGCTTTATCTTCATATGCTACATAAACATTGCCGTTAGCAAATGCTATCGCATCTTTGTAAGTACGCTTTGCGCCAGAAGCTGTTGCTCCGCCGATAACGATTGGTGCAGCGCTCCAGTTACGGCCGCCGTCTTTAGAGTTAGAGGTAAACACCGTGTCGTCTGAGTTCCAGACAGCAACAGCATTAAGATCGTGTGCACCGACAACTGTGCCATATGCCTGAGTTACGCCAGAGTCGATCATTGTGTCGCCGCCGCGTGATTGAGCGCTAAGTGGTGCCGCTAGTGCAGCTACCGTAATGAGCAGGGGAGTGATTTTCATTCTATTAGTTAAACGAGAAAGGGATGGGATGAATTAGGTAATTGCAATGCAATCACACTCTCGTATTATGCCGTAGCTACGCGATACATGAGTGGATAACTAGCCAATTTAGTATAATCTTCGCATGAACAAAACCACTGTAGGGGTAGGGGCCGTATCAGCATTCGTGGCTGTGGCCCTTGGTGCATTTGGTGCACATTATGTAAAAAGCCTTGTCGGGCAAGAACTTACAATCACCTGGGAAACTGCCGCCCGCTACCATTTCTACCATGCCCTAGCCATTCTCTTCTTAGGGATGTCTCATGATCAACTCGGAGCGGCTGCCACTCGGCGCATCGTTTCTTGGTTCATCCTCGGCACGGTGCTATTTTCTGGCTCTCTTTACGCTCTAACTTTGACGGGTGCCAAGTTCCTCGGACCAGTCACCCCGGTAGGCGGGCTCTGCTTCTTAATAGGATGGGCTCTGCTAGCCAAAAGCACTTTATCAAAATCTAACTAATGGGACTTTTCGGATCAATTTTCGGCGGTGCCGTTGGCTTCGCACTCGGCGGTCCTCTCGGAGCGATGATGGGCGCGATGATGGGTGGGCGAGTCAGCAGCGCGACATCTCGAACGCGGCACGCGGGCGGCTATTCGGCGCAAGAGATGCAAGCGGTTTTTACTGTTGCTCTAGTAAGTCTTGCGGCAAAAGTGGCAAAAGCAGACGGCCGAGTTTGTGAAGATGAAGTGCGTGCCTTCGACGACTTTTTGAAAAACAACATGCGCCTGTCAAAAGCTGAGCGGGCAAACGCCGCTAGAGTTTTTAACCTGGCACGCGACAACACTAACGAGGCAACCGAATTTGCCGCGCAGCTTAAACAACTGTTCCGGGGCGATCGCAATCGACTACGTGACATCATCACTCTACTGTTTATGATTGCACTAGCAGATGGCGAGCTGCATCCACAAGAAGAAGCGATAATTAGCCAAATTGCGCAGGCTATGGGGCTAAACAAGCATGATGTAGAAAATTGCGAAGCGACGTATAATGCTACTCGAAGAGGCGGATCTTCTACATCGGTCAGCGATGCTTATAAAGTATTAGGAGTCAACGAGAACTCTAGCGACGCCGAAGTTAAAAGCTCGCACCGCAAATTAGTACGTGAGTATCATCCAGACGTACTAGCGTCTAAAGGATTGCCAGAAGATTTCTTAGAGTATGCGCAACAAAAAATGGTTGCCATCAATGACGCCTGGGACGTCATTAAAGAAAAGCGCGGCATGTAATTCGGTTTAAAAATCCGATGCCCTCCATTACTGCATAAGTGGTTACGTCCAATTGGGGCAAAAATAGGACATACATTGCATGGGAAAGCATCACAAAGGATGACTGAGCGCCCATCAATCCTGCAAGAAGAAGTGCCGCCACAAGTGCGAAATTCTTCATTTAGAAGCTATATCATATACAGCGCAATGCCCGCCTACGACTTAGTGTTTTTTGACTGTGACTCAACGTTGTCTTCCATCGAGGGCATCGATGAATTAGCCAGCCGCGCCGGTGTTGACGTAAGCGAGCTAACCAACGCCGCTATGGACGGTCACCTGCCGATGGAAGACGTTTATCGCAAACGTCTCGAAATGATTAACCCGGCGCCTAAAGATTTTGAATGGTTAAGTAAGCTGTATATTTTGACTGCCATCAAAGACGCAAAATCGGTTATTACAAAACTACATGCTTGTAAGGTTGATGTGCATATTGTTTCCGGAGGCCTTCTGCCCAGTATTTTGGCCTTTGCGCATCACCTTGGGATTGCTCCAGATAGAGTGCATGCGGTCCCCTACGATTGCGACAATCCCGAACCAAGCTATGCCCACCCTCTAGCTAATAACGGTGGCAAGCCCGCAGTAGCAGAATCGGTAGGCGCAAAGTTGGGCGTACCACGTGAACGCCGCTTACTCATCGGCGATGGCGTTTCCGATCTTGAGGCTAGCAGTGTTGTCGGCCAGTTCGTCGGCTTCGGCGGGATCGTCTCGCGAGATGCCGTGAAATCTGCTGCAACACAATATATTGAGGGTCCCCTACTAGAACCCCTACTAGATATCGTTTTACAATAACGACCAATGAAGCTGTTCATCCCAGGCCCCACCCAAGTCTCTCCTGAAATATTAGCCGAGATGTCCAAGCCAGCCATCGGTCACCGCACCGCCGAATGTGCGCGCCTATGGCGAGAATCACGCAATGGTTTGCAAAAATTAATGCATACCAAAAACGAAGTGATGATTCTTACCGCGCCTGCCTCTGCGTTTATGGAAGCAGCAATTCGCAACACTGTTAAGACAAAATCACTGCACTTAATCTGTGGCGCTTTTTCGGAAAGATGGTTCGACATCGCCAAGTCAACTGGCGTTGACGCAATAGCCGTCGAGAAAAAAACGGGGCAAGGTTTTAGCGCTGATGATTTACGCAGTGCACTCAATGAATGCGGTATCGTTGACGCAGTAACTGTTGTGCATAACGAAACTTCAACTGGAGTTACTAACCCTGTTCAAGATTACGCCGAGGTGCTAAAAGATTTTCCTGATACTTTGTTGTTAGTCGATACGGTTTCATCGATGTCCGGCATGCCGGTTTATGTCGACAAATGGGGGATCGATGTTTGCTTGTTCGGAGTACAGAAATGCATGGCGCTACCTGCCGGTATCGCGATTGCGTCTGCTTCACCGCGCGCACTTGAACGCGCAGCGACGATTGAATACCGCGGTTGGTTCTTAGATTTTTTGCGCTTGGCAAAGTCGAATGCAAAAGAGCAATCGCCTACTACCCCGAGCACAGCGCACCTTTACGCATTAACCGCTCAGCTTAAGCGCATCTTCAGTGAAGGCGTTGAAGCGCGCTGGAAGCGCCACTATGAGATGGCTGTCTATGTTCGTAACTGGGCTAAAAATCACGGATACGAAATGTTCCCAGATGCCGGGTACTGTTCTGACACAGTCTCTTGCATAGCTCGCGGAACGGGGCCTGATTTTGTGCCGGTACTTGAGGCGCTGAAGGGGGACGGCATTCTCGTTTCAGATGGCTACGGCGACTTGAAGGGAAAAACTTTCAGGATAGGTCACCTTGGTGAACATAATCTAGACGACATTCGCCAGCTCACCGAACAATTTGACTCGATACTCGAGCCAGCCTTTGTTTAAATGAAAACTGTCTTCATCGCAGACAAAGTAGCCGACGATTGCGTCACCATGCTTCAGCAGTCTGGCTTTAATGTAATCAACAAGCCGGGGCTAGATATTCCTGAAAAGTTAGAAATCGTCGCTAGCGCCGACGCGCTAATTGTTCGTTCGGCAACGAAAGTAAACTCCGAAATGTTTGCCGCTGCGCCGAACTTAAAAGTTGTCGGACGTGCAGGGACTGGTGTCGACAACATTGATTTAGAAGCTGCTAACGCCAACGGTGTTTGGGTAATGAACGCACCAGGTCAAAACACTTTGGCCGCTGCCGAACATGCCTTCGCCTTGATGATGGCCATGTGCCGTAACATCCCAGCTGCTGACTCGCGTATGCGCACGGGTGATTGGAGTAAAGGCGGATTGATGGGTACTGAACTTGACGGCAAGACATTAGGCTTAGTAGGCCTCGGGCGGATTGGCCGCGAAGTGGCTAAGCGCGCTACCGCATTCAACATGCGAGTCATCGGATTCGATCCGTTTTTATCAGCGCAAGATGCTGGCGAGTGGAATATTGAAAAATGCGAACTAAGCGATATGTGGGCTCAAGCCGATATCATCAGTTTGCATGCGCCGATGACTCCTGAAACTAAGCATGTACTTAATGCAGCAAGTTTTGCACAATGCAAAAACGGTGTGCGCGTCGTAAATTGCGCGCGCGGTGGTTTAATCGACGACAACTCATTAGTTGACGCACTTGAAACAGGCAAGGTCGCGGCCGCAGCGCTCGACGTATTCGAAGTCGAGCCACTACCTACCGATCATGCCTTTTTAACTAATCAAAATGTAATCGTTACGCCGCACCTCGGCGCATCAACATTCGAGTCGCAAGTTAAGGTAGCGACGGCAATCGCACGACAGTTTGACGCCTTCTTTAATCACGGCGACATTCAATGCGCGGTTAATAAACCTGTCGTGAATGGTGAAGCAGCGTCTTCTGTTTAGAGCTGTACCTGTACTCACTCTGAATTGCAGGTGTAACTGCAAACCTCTGCATCGAGCAATCGCTGCAATAATGTGTTGCCGAGTGCGGCAGCTGGAGTTGTAAAGCCAATTGCTTGTGACTCGCTAGCAACCAAGGCGAGGCCAGTGTGAATGAGACACCGGACAGTCACGGTGTTGCCGGGGTCGCCGGGCCATGTAAAAGTTAGGCGCAGTGGGTTATCGCACTCATCTTCAAGAAAAGTATGTTTGACGAATCCGTTTGCAATAATTTTCGCTGATGGGCCTTCCCCTGGGTTCGGACCTAATTTGCGAAGCACACTGCGGCCGACAGAACAGCTCATCAGCCAGCCCAGGAGACCAAAGTAACCTCTAACTAAGTTAGCGACAAATATGTTTGGCGTCAAAAGGTGCTCGTGATAATCAACATCACAATCTAAAGCTACGACCCTTTCATTGATTGGGGCCATCACGAAATCAGTTGCATATTTATTTAGTGCTGCCACTTTAAACACACCGGGGCGCGATGCATTCGGTACAGCTATTTTGTCTTCGGCTAGCTTTAAGCCCGAAGCTAAAGTTCCGCCGTTGAGTCCGCCGCGCATCGAATAGTAACCGCCAAAGGACTTAATGGTGCGGCCATCGAGCGCAATGCGTTTCAAAAATTCTTGTGCGCCAAGCGAAGCGGGGACGGAATCAAAACCGCTTGATGGAATGAGGGTGACTTCATTGGCTAAGGCTTGTGCGCCATACTTAGCAGTCATTTCTTCAATCCAATGCGACTCGCCAGTCAAGTCAGCGTAATTACATTTATTTTTAACGCATGACGCCACCAATTTTTCTCCGAAGCTCGCGAACGGGCCCGCGCACGATAAGACGACGCTACAACTTTTGGTTAATTCATCTAGCTGAGATTCACTAAAAGAATCTGCAACCAAAAACTCACGATCAAACTCGGTGGCGAGTGCAGTGAGACGTTCGCTGTTACGTCCACTTATTGCCCAACGAAGATTAGGCGGTGCAATACGCGATAGCTCGCGCACGGCGAGCCGTCCGGTAAAGCCCGTTGCGCCATGAATGATTAAATCAAATTGCCTAATTTCTGTCACGCGCCTAGTTTAGCACGTTAGGATAGTTGCCATGAAATTAAACTCCATCACT
>JAPKEZ010000195.1 GCA_028821845.1 Planctomycetota bacterium
AGTTTTTGGTTATTAAACTTTTCAGTTTCGGCGATTCCGATTGCAGAAATAGTGGGCGCCATTTGTATAGTCAGCGGCTTCTTGCGGCGCGGCGCAGCGTTGGCTACCACCGTACTGTTGCTTGTGTTTAGCAGTGCTATTTTGATTCGTAGCTTCGAGCTAATGTCGCAAACAGGCCAGTCATTTACCGAGCTATCATTTGATTGCGGATGCGGCTCTGGCGAAGTAATCATCTACCAAAAAATCATGTTCAACATCATCTTGATCATTGGCGTTTTACATGCCGGCTTCAGAACTTATGCACCACAACTTTCACCTAAAGGCTAGCGACGGCGTCCAACTCGCCGCTAATGAATGGCGACCTGAGGGGACACCTCTGATGTCGGTAATGTTGGTGCATGGGCAAGGTGAGCATATGGGTCGCTATAACCTATTTGGTGAAGTGCTCGCCGAGAATGGCGTGCGCTGTATTGGCGTTGACCTGCGTGGTCATGGTATCTCTCAGGGAAAGCGCGGCCACGTCAAGAGATGGTCTGATTATTTTCGCGATCTAGATGCGGTCGCTGAATTGATGCCCGCGCAATACTCGATTATTGGTCACTCAATGGGCGGATTGATTGCACTGGGCTACGGATTGCGCAATCAGCAGCGCGTCAGCTCGATTGCTGTTACGGGGCCTTTGCTCGGCGTATGCATCGAACCAGCGGCCTGGAAAGAGGCTATGTCAGGCCTTCTAAGCGTTATTATGCCTAGCCTGCCATTTGACACCGAAATGCCACTAACGGAGCTGATTAGCGACCCTGAGGCTGTTCAGCGCTATTCAGAGGATGCTTTGCGTGTGCCTAACGTTACCCCACGCTGGTATGTAGAGATGAAAAAAGAAATTGCCGCTGTCTTCGCGATGGCCGAAGCAGCTGAGGTTCCGCTATTTGCCCACTATGGCGAGAAAGAAACGATTGTCGACCCAGCTATGGTTCGCTTGATATACGAGAAATGGGCGCTGCCGGAGAAAAATCTCACCGTGTGGCCAGGCTGCCACCATGAATTGCACCAAGAACCAGACGCCGAGCGTATTATCATGCAAATATTTGACGAAATTTCAAAAAGTGGCGAGAAATAGTGTCACAAAGAATTTGTTCACACCTCTTTGTATGTGAACAACGTTCAACTCTCAAAAGTATATTTATATTAGAATAACCACCGACTTTCATTTAAGGGGAAGCCGGTGGTTATTTTTTTAAGTCTCTACTGAAAAGTAGATTGCTGCATATTTGAAGTGCTGTAGGTGCCTAAGTTGTCTTGCACACCTTGCAGCCAAGCTACCATTCCGGTGAAGCCCATCGGCACGTGCTTATTGATTTGCGCATGACCCGTAGCATCGGCGTTATTGCCGCCCAAGAAAATCACTGGTGGGTACAGCGCCAAAGTAAGTCCTGGCACCATCACTGTATTGCCCGGGCCATAGAGTGTGCCGAAGAAGTGAGCACGAGTGCCAGGAAGCATACCATGCAGCGACAAGGTCGCCCATCCGCCTGAACGGAAGCGATCTACTGCAAGACGCAGAGCGCGTCCGGATGATATTGCTACTACAGCACCATTACTGAGCATGCCACCTGTTGCAGCGAAGCCACTTCCTAGAATAAGATCATTGGCACCGTCGTAGTCGTGGTCGTAGCTAATTAC
>JAPKEZ010000074.1 GCA_028821845.1 Planctomycetota bacterium
CGCTTATGAATGTCACTCAGCACCGAGTCAAGGTGAGCACCACTGCTAGAAATATCATAACGCGCCACTTTCACAGCCGCCAAAGGCTCGATGCTCCTGGCGACAAACGCTGCGTCGGCACCGGATTGAAATTCGCCAAAATAGTTCGGCAAATTAATGTCGAACTCGGGGCCCTGTTGAAAACTGCAGAGGGCGAGTAAGCCAAGTAGGCTGAACATTTATGCAGATTCGCGTTTGTCGCCAGTTATTTGTTCTAGCAAAGCGCCGACGCATGAATTTTTGATCATCTCGCCGGTGATAACAAAGCGCATTGGTTCACCGCTGTAATCAGGCAAGCTGAACATTAAATCTTGCAAGGTACTCTCAACAATAGAACGTAGGGCGCGCACGCCGGTATTACGACTGTGAGCTTGCGTAGCAATTTCTTTCAGAGCGCCGGCAGTAAATTCTAGCTGGTGGCCTTCCATAGCAAAGTATGCCTGGAATTGACGGATAATCGCATTCTTTGGCTCGGTGAGAATGTGCACCAAGTCGTCAGCGCACAACGAATGTAGATGCGCATGAATAGGTAGTCGACCAACGAACTCGGGGATCAAACCGTAATCAACGAGATCGCGAGTTTCGAGTAACGGCACTAAGCGATCCCGGTCCAGTAGGGCGTCAGATTTAGCTTCAAGCCTGGCAGTGTTTTCGTTTTCATGGAAACCGATAGCGGCCTCACCAACACGTTTACCAATGATGTCTTCGATGCCAGAAAATGTTCCACCAACAATAAACAAGATGCCAGAGGTATCGAACTGAATGAACTGCTGTTCAGGATGTTTGCGCCCGCCCTGTGGAGGGACATTTGCCACCGAACCCTCGAGAATCTTAAGCAGTGATTGCTGGACACCCTCACCAGAAACATCTCGAGTAATGCTTACATTAGAAGTAGTGCGAGCAATCTTGTCGATTTCGTCGATGTAAATAATGCCGCGTTTTGCGGTTTCGAGCTCAAAGTCACAAGCTTGCAGCAGTTTCAGCAAGATGTTTTCTACGTCTTCGCCAACGTAGCCAGCCTCGGTCAAAGTAGTGGCGTCGGCAATAGCGAAAGGAACGTTAAGTATTTTTGCCAGAGTGCGCGCTAGCAAGGTCTTGCCAGAGCCAGTAGGGCCGACTAACAACACATTAGACTTTTCGAGCTCTACGTCTGCCCATTCAGGTTTTTCTCCGCTAATCTCATCGAGCTTAACTTCGGACTGTAGCCTCTTGTAGTGATTGTGAACAGCAACAGCCAAAACACGCTTGGCGTCTTTTTGACCGTAAACATATTCGTTAAGCCTATCGGTAATCTCGCGCGGGCTTAGAAAGGATTCTGTATCGAAATTAGATCCGGCTGGCACAGCTTCGCGAATGCGTTTGTCTTCTTCGTTGAGACTACTATTGCAAATATCAATGCAATCATTGCATATATAAACGCCCGGTGGCCCTGCAATTAAAGAGTCTACATCACCACGTACTTTTTCACAAAAAGTACATGATTCGCCGCGTGTGTGGTCACTGGACTTGCTCATGCAAATATTGTATCACAAAATTTGCTGTTTAGACGCCAAAGATTAAGCTGTTATCGGCCGATAATCTTGTCAACTAGGCCAAACTTAACAGATGCTTCTGCAGACATGAAGTTGTCGCGATCGCAAGCTTTCTTCATGGCCTTGGCAGTCTTGCCAGAATGCTTGGCGAGAATATCCATTAAAGTGTCATTGAGGTGCTCCATCTCTTTGTACTGGATTCCCACGTCGACAGTTTGCCCTTGAGCACCACCTAGAACCTGGTGGATCATGACCCGCGAGTTTGGCAAAATAGAACGTTTGCCTTTTGTGCCACCAGCTAACAGCACTGCACCCATCGACGCAGCCTGCCCAATACAAGTAGTTGCAACATCACATTCGACCAACTGCATGGTATCGTAAATCGCCAAACCAGCGGTTACAGAGCCGCCTGGCGAGTTGATATACATTTGTATATCTTGTTGTTTGTTCTGCTTGGCCAAGAACAGCAATTGTGCCACTATAACGTTTGCAACATCGTCGTTAACACCAGTTCCCATGAAGATGATGCGGTCTTCTAGAAGTCGACTATAAAGGTCGTAAGTGCGCTCTCCGCGCGCAGTCTTTTCGATGACGTAAGGAACCGAGTATGCCTCGGGTGAAGTAGGCTGTGAATTAGTCATGTGGTAAATCTAGCGTTAAGCCTTGACAGAATCAACGGATTCTGCCTGATTTGCTTCAAGAACTTTCTGAACAATGTGGCTGCGCACCTTAGATTCATGAATCTCAGAGCGTAAGTCATCTTCCATGTTTTGCGCCTTGTAGAACTTTTTGACCATTTTTACATCCATGCCTTGCTGGGCAGCCATGCTGCGGTAGGCCATGTCTAGATCTTTGTTATTGACGCGTATTTTCTCTTGTTGACCGAATTTGCGTATGATAAACCAACCTTGCAAGACTTTTTCAGAATCGTTGCGGAGGTCATCGCGCTTCATGTCAATTTCTTTTTGCGCTTCTTCTTCCGAAGCACCTTGCTGTTGCATTTGCTGCTGCTGACGTTGTCCTGCTTGCTCAGCTTGTTCTTCAATCATCTTCGATGGCAAGGCAAACGGGTTCATGTCGTAAACGGTGCGTAAAATCTCGGCAGCTTGACGTTGACGCTCTTGCTGCTCGTTGTCGAGCATGATGCGCTCGCTCAAGCGCTCGGACAGAACATCTTCCGTCTCGAGGCCAAGAGCTTCTGCGACTTCACTAGGAGAAGCGACGCGTGCTTTCTGAATCTCTTTGACAGCGATGCTCGCTGATCCAGTTTTGCCAACCCAGTCGGCATTTTGGAAGCCTTCTTTGAATTCTACTTCTAATTCAAACTCGCTTCCGGCTGTAGTGCCAGTAAGTGCAGTATCAAACTTTTCTGAATCAGAACCATAAAGGGGCGATCCAAGCACAAAGCGTAATCCTTCGTTGACATCGGAGGCTTCACCTTCATAGTTATAAGTCAAGTCTACTAAAGCGCAGTGCTCGTCGTCGAGTGCGCCATCTTCTACGACATCGAATCGTTGGTGATTTGACCCCAATGTTTGCAGCGCTTCTTCTAATTGCTCACTTGAAGCAGTCGTGGCTTCACTAGTAACACTAATCTCACTGAAGCTAGGCAATACAACCTGTGGCATAGTGTCAACACCGAACTCGAAGCTCAGAGGCTTGCCTTCTTCAACTTCAATTGCAGAACTATCGATTTCGTGCATGCGCAAGACTTCGTTACGAAGCCCAACAGCTGCGAGGGCATCTTGTGAAATATGCTCGATTAAATGTTCTTTAGCGTGTTCGAGTAGGCTATCGCCATGCATCGAGCGCAAGACAGAAGCAGGCGCTTTGCCAGGACGGAAGCCTGGGATTTTTTGCCCACGCGAAGCATCTTGATAGGCGTGGTCGATTTCTTGCGTAACGCGTTCGGAAGGAACAGTTACACTGATTTTGTACTCGCAAGGGCCACTTTCAGTTTTAGCAGCTTCGATTGGGTGGTTTTTTGACACTTTAATGGGTGGTTTGGTTTATAAACGGTCGTGTATTGTCGCTTGGCGTTGGTCAATTGTCTAGTTGTCTAGACTAAATAGCGCGATGAAGCTGTCGCGGTCAAGATATGGTTCGAATTCACTATACTTGCCTACATCTTTTAGCTCGGCAATTGACAGTCCGGATGAATTGAGCCAATCAAATGCCACGGATGGTCGTTTGGCGCCAGCCGCCGCTCGAGCTGCCCATACGAAATCGTCGCGCTTCATGCGGCGGCGAACCTGTTCGTTCTTTACTCCTTGAGTATAAGCGCTATGAAATACACGATAGGCCTCAGAGTGCAAGCCTAGCCGGACTTGCATGCTGCCGAGATTAACGGCATAGGGCCATTCTCCATTGTTGTCGCGATACTCTTGTTCTGGCTTGTCGAGCAAATGCTTGGTCCCCTTGCGATCCCCCAGTCGGTGCAGGCTATACGCAACAGAACTGGCAAGACGATGCGTTGGCTCGGCCTTCAAGAAACGCTGATACTTGTTTTGGTGCCGTGACCACTTGAAAACTTTTGCGCCAGACTCAAAAGCTAGGATTGCAAGTTGACTCACCGCGGTTGACTTCGGCTCGAGACCATCTTCGATAGATTCACTGACGAAGTAGGCGGCTGTACCTTGCTGAGGATAAGCTTCTAGCAGGGTGAGTAGTCCGACGCGAAACTCTTTGGAAGAAACCTCGAATGCTTCCGGCGCAATAAAAAATTGGCCATTGAATTCTCGTTCAGCTAATATCCCGAATATTGCACCAAGTTCATCGACATCGAATCTTTTGTAGTCAATCCTCTTCGACATAGCCAACACGTTGCTGCCGTCGGCGTAAAGCAAAGACGCTTCGACGACAGATTGCAGTAAACGCGCGTCTTCGGTGTCGAGATAGCGTTCAGCCTCTAGCTGGGTTGCGCTAGATCCATACTTTACAATCGTGTAAATCGACTTAGATCTTTCTCCAGTAGGAAGCTTGTCGAGTAGCAATAGCAGGCGTGCTGATGAACTGTGGTCGAGGACGTTATTGAGTAATTGCAACACGCGTGATACCTGGCCAACCTTTGTAGGGTCGCCAAGCATGGTGTCGAGACTATCAAACAACGGTGTTTGGATTTCAGGCTGCAATGATTCGAACATGGCCATTAAGTTGCGGTCGCCACTCTCGATAAATTGTGCGCCATTCTTGTCCCAAGCAGTCTTGGCTGCTTCAATGCGCGAGGCGCTTTTATCGACCAAGAACTTGCGCAAGCCTTCTAGGTCATTTTGAGCGAAAAGTGTGGAGCACAGCGGCAGCAACAGCAAAGTTGCGACAAAGGTAGGGCGACTAATCATGCAGTCATGTACAATAACGCACGACTGGCCTAGAAACATGGAAGAAAATGAATTTGATGTGGTGATAGTCGGTGGTGGACACGCTGGCATTGAAGCGGCGGCGGTTGCCGCTCGACGTGGTACACGTGTTGCCTTGGTGAATCTAACGGCTGATTCTATCGGTCGCATGTCGTGCAACCCAGCAATCGGCGGAATTGGTAAGGGTCAATTAGCCAGAGAAATAGATGCACTTGGTGGCCTGATGGGTCGCATTGCCGACCATGCTGGAATTCAATTTCGCATGCTCAATACCTCAAAAGGTCGAGCTGTACAATCTCCACGCGCGCAGTGTGATCGCGACGCGTACGAAAAATACGCACAACAATTAATTTCTGAGATTGAAAACATTACGGTGGTAGCAGGCGAGGTCTGTGACATCGAGTTTAATGCGCAGCGCCAAGTGACAGCTGTCATTCTCAGTGGCCAGCAACGACTGACTTGCCAAGCAGCCATACTTACTACAGGCACCTTCTTAGAGGGCGTATTACACCAAGGCCTAGAAAACGTCGAAGGTGGGCGTGTTGACGAGGGCGCGAGTCACCCTCTCGGAAAAACTTTGCGCATGCTCGGGGTGCCAGTTGCACGACTGAAAACAGGCACGCCACCGCGAATCGCCTTAGACTCTGTTGACTTGTCCGTTTGCGATGAGCAACCCGGGGATGATGTCCCATCACCGTTTTCTTTTGTGACCGGAGATTTGTCTGAGCGGGAACAAATCAAGTGTTGGTTGACTAAAACTACCGCCCGCACTCAAGAAATTGTACGCGATAATTTAGACAAGACCGCTATGTATGCTGGTCGTCTCGAGGGCAAGGGTCCACGCTATTGCCCGTCCATTGAAGATAAGGTAGTGCGCTTTGCCGATCGCGATGCACACACGATTTTTCTCGAACCAGAAGCTGTAGGTTCGAATATCTTATATGCCAATGGCATTAGCACTTCGTTGCCTGCTGATGTACAGCTCGAGTTCGTTCGCACTTGCATTGGCCTTGAAAGGGCAGAAATTCTTCAAGCCGGCTATGCCGTTGAATATACGCATGTTGCGCCACGCAGTCTGTTGCCTACGCTCGAATACCGTGACGCGAGTGGCTTGTATTTTGCAGGTCAAATTTGTGGTACGTCAGGTTATGAAGAAGCGGCTGCACAGGGTCTAATCGCTGGATTAAACGCTGCGTTAGCAATTCAGCAACAACCATCTTTCATCTTGCAACGACACCAAGCGTACATAGGGGTGTTGATTGACGATTTAGTCGTCAGTGATCCAAGCGAACCATATCGCATGTTTACTTCGCGTGCCGAACATCGTTTGTTGCTGCGCCAAGACAACGCTGACTTGCGCTTGACGCCGTTAGCTCAGGAGTTAGGTATTAGTTGCGAGTTGCGCGATGAAATATTCGCCAAGCGCCAGCGTGATTTGACTGCGGCGCGTGCGGCACTGACCAGCAAGCCATACCCGTTGCCGGTTGCGAATAGCGGTGCGCGTTCATTGTTAGATATGTGTAAGCAACCCAAGTTTATTGGCTGGCCAGCAATGTTTGAGATGCACCCTGATTTGCTCGAGCTCGGTGTGCCTTTATGTGATTGGCAGACTATAGAGGCCGACGTCTTGTATGCCGGATATGCAATCCGCCAGCGAGCCTGGGTCGAACGCGGCGCCGAACGCGAGTCTATGCAAATCCCTGAAGATTTTGATTATTCGACGGCGCAAGGTTTGCGCTCGGAGGCTCGGTCATGCCTACCCGAAAGTCGGCCAGCCACAATGGGGCAGGCCGGGAGAATGCCAGGAGTTACCCCAGCCGATTTAGCAATCCTAGAGATTGCTTTGGTGCGTTGGCAACGAGCCAGTAAGAATCTCGCAGATGTCTAAGTAGCGTTGGCGCGTCTGCATGATGATGTCTTCTGGAATGTTTGGCCCCGGCGCTTGGCGATTCCAATCAGTGAGCGAGCGCAGGTAAGCGCGCACAATTTCTTTGTCGAAACTAGGTGGCTCTTGACCCTCTACAACATTGTCAGCTGGCCAGTAGCGCGAACAATCTGGCGTCATTACTTCATCGATAAGAACTAGCTCGCCGTTGAGGCGCCCAAATTCAAACTTGGTGTCGGCAAGAATAATGCCTTTTGCTGCAGCAGCGTCGCTAGCTTCACCAAAAATTTTCAGTGCCACAGCGTGAATACTAGCAGCCTCCTCGGCGTCGCCAATTAGTTCAATCGCTTGTTCCCAGGTAACAGGCTCGTCTATCTCAGCCTTGGTAGTAGGAGTATGTACGACCGTAGGCAACTTAGAAGAATTCTGTAATCCGCTTGGAACTTCGACATCCCATAGTTTGCCAGTAGCCTGGTACTCCCTGAAGCCTGATCCAGCCAAATGCGCGCGTAGCACTATTTCGACATTAACGCGGTCAGCTTCGTGGGTATAGGTAAGTCGTCCGGAGAGTTGTTCATGAAACTCTTGCGGCAGATCAGGAACCTCACTTGGCTCACAAGTGATGCGTGCGGCTGGCATCCAGTCTTTGAACTGTTCAAGCCAAAATTCAGTGATGTGCGTAAGGATGCGCCCGCGATCTGGAATAGTTTGTTCCATTACCACATCGAAAGCGCTGAGGCGATCTGTGGCCACCATTAGCATTTTGTTTGGATGGCTTGGGTGACGGTAAAGGTCACGCACTTTGCCAACGTAGAACAAATCCCAGCCGGGGATTTCGAGACCGCCTTTGTATCCAGCGGTGTGAGAAGCAGAAGAGGCGCTTTGCATGAGAATATTTTAGCGTGGCCACTTAGAATATATCTATGGAAAATACTACTGTTCTGTTACCGAGCTGTAAATCTACTACTCAGCGCGCTTTGATTTGCGCGGCCTTGAGCAGTGGTGAAGTGGTGTTGCAGAATGTGTCGAGAGCCGATGACTGCCGAGACTTACGTCGTTGCTTACAAACCTTGGGAGTCCCCATAACGCCACTTGAAATAGATGGCGACTGGCTCATTCGCGGCTGCGACGGGGACATACCGAAAAAGAAAGCCGTGCTCGACTGCGGTGCTGGCGGAACAACCTTCAGATTCTTGTGGGCATTATGTGCCACCCAACGCGGCGATTATAAATTTCGTGTTGACGAACAGTTAAGAGGGCGTCCGCATGACCCTTTGTTTGAAGCCACAGCTCAGCTAAATTGCCAATTTGAGTCAACAGATGACGGATGGCATCTCGACAGCCGTAATTGGCAACCTTGCGACATGGCAGTTGACTGCGAGGTGAGCAGTCAGTTTGTTTCGGCATTTACTTTGGCTCAATTTCATAGTGCGCCTT
>JAPKEZ010000005.1 GCA_028821845.1 Planctomycetota bacterium
AATGCTGCGTTAGCCATGGGCCTGGTGGCTGGCGTAAAGTTGGCCGGCTTAAAGTTGTTTTACGGCTCTTACCCAATTACTCCGGCATCAGATGTGTTGCATGCTTTGGCCGGTTATAAAAATTACGGTGTAACTACCTTCCAAGCCGAAGATGAAATTGCTGCTGTGTGTTCTGCAATTGGTGCGAGTTGGGCCGGTACTCTTGGCGCAACTGGTACTTCCGGTCCGGGGCTTGCATTGAAAAGTGAGGCGCTTGGACTTTCTGTAATGATTGAGCAGCCACTTATCGTGGTCGACGTACAACGAGCTGGCCCGTCCACGGGTATGCCAACCAAAACTGAACAGGCTGACTTGAACCAAGCCATTTTCGGCCGTAACGGTGAAACGCCATTACCGGTTGTGTCTTGCTCTTCGCCAGGAGATTGTTTTGAGGCAGCGATTGAAGCAGTACGTATTGCAGTGACCTATATGACCCCAGTAATCTTGTTGTCCGATGGCTATATCGGTAACGGTGCCGAACCGTTCTTGGTGCCTGAGGCTGCCAGCTTACCGAAAATACCTCACAAGTTTTCTCAAGAGGGTGACACGCGTCAACCATTCGAGCGTGATGCTGAGACATTGGCCCGCCCATGGATTAAACCAGGCACGCCTGGTCTTGAACATCGTGTTGGTGGTCTTGAGAAAGAAGAGAATTCCGGCAATGTTTCGTACGATGCTGAAAACCACGAGCACATGACTTTGTTGCGCGAGCAAAAAGTAAATGGTGTCGCAAAAAGTTACGCGCCGCTTGAAATATTCGGAGAAGATCACGGCGATGTTTTGGTGCTTGGGTGGGGGTCTACTTACGGCGCTATTCGCGGTGCCGTTGAGCGTTGCCATGCCAAAGGTCAAAGCGTTTCGCAGGTGCACTTACGCAATATGTGGCCGCTGCCTCTCGACCTTCAAGATATTATGAAGAACTTCGACAAGGTCGTAATCCCAGAACTAAATCGCGGGCAACTTAACCGCATTATCCGTGCCGAATACTTGGTCGACATCATCTCGCTACCAAAAATTCAAGGCAAGCCATATGGCGGAGCTGAATTATTTGGTCTCTTCCAAGATATCCTCAACGATTAATTAATCATGTCCACAGTAACTGAATACAAGAAAAAAGACTTCGTCTCGGATCAAGAAGTGCGCTGGTGCCCCGGATGTGGTGACTATGCCATTCTTGCCTGTGTGCAACAAGTATTTGCTGGACTTGGTGTCGCGAGAGAAAATTTCGCGGTAATTTCTGGCATCGGTTGTTCAAGTCGGTTCCCGTACTATATGAATACCTATGGTTTCCATACCATTCATGGTCGTGCTCCCGCTGTTGCCTCAGGAGTAAAAATCGCTAATCCCGAACTCGATGTCTGGGTGATAACTGGCGACGGAGATGCTTTGTCGATTGGTGGTAATCATTTGATTCACGCCATGCGCCGTAACTTAAACATCAAGGTTCTGTTATTTAATAACCGCATTTACGGTTTAACCAAAGGGCAGTATTCGCCTACTACCTCACCTGGGAAGGTCACGGGATCATCGCCATACGGTTCGCTTGACCAGCCATTCAATCCGATTGCCGTTGCGCTCGGCGCCAACGCATCTTTTGTAGCGCGCACCGCCGACACTCAGCCCAAGCACATGAAAGAAATCTTTGCTGCGGCTCATGCACATAAGGGTTTCGCCTTCGTTGAAATTTTACAGAACTGTGTTATTTTTAATGACAAGGTGTTTGATCACATCGTCGAGCGTTCTATCCGGGACGACCGTCAAGTTGATTTACGTGACGGCCAGCCGATGATTTATGGCAAAGAGTTAGATAAGGGCGTGCGCTTTACTGGCAATAGCCTCGAATTATGTAAAGCCCCTGAAGCATCCACCTGGAATGCTAGCGAAGCGACAAGCGCAGACGCCATGCGTATTTGCCAAGGAAGCGAGACCGGCGACATTCCTGTGCCGATGGGTGTTTTTAAGGCCATCGAGCGCCCAGTTTTAGAAGAGGACATTCATCGACAAGTTGCGGCAGCCATTGAAAATCTTGGTGAGGGTACTCTCGAATCTCTGTTAGATTCCGGCGAGACGTGGGACATCGACTAGTCGCTGCGGCAGCAAATCATTAGCGCTTGGGTGTGTGCATTTTTTATCACACATCCAAGCGCTTAGCATTTGTCCGACTGCGTAAGCGGTAGTCATGCCGTGGCCGGCTAAGCCGGTTGCCCAGAACAGATTGTCTTTATGCGGATCTGGCCCAATTATAAATGCATGGTCGGGGCTGAAAGTGCGTAACCCAGACCAAAGGTGCTTGGGTTGAATGTTGCTCAGCCCAGGTAGCCAGTGGTCAGTTTTAGACGCTATATATTCGATAATGTTAGGGTCGATATTCTCACCGTAACGCGGATCAACTAATTCGTGATCGCAAGCCGAGATTAGCAAGCCACCGCTTTCGGGGCGGAAGTAAAACTCGTTATCGCCAGTGCACCACACGACGGGTAGGTCGTGGCTAATTTGCCCGAGAGGGCTACTAACCATCAAGTGTCTGCGGCGTGGACTAAATGGCTGGTTAAGTCCAGTGTTACTACAAAGGTGGTTCGCCCAGCCGCCATTAGCAACTACGACTTGTTGTGCGTTAATTATTTCATCGCCGCAGCGCACACCACACGCGCTGTCGTTGCTGTAAATTATTTCATCTACTTTGCAATTAGTACGTACCGTTTGCTCTTTTAGGAATGCCTGCAATAAGCCATGAATGTCAAGAGTGCCTTCATCGGCGAAATGCCAGACATCAATATCGGCATCGACAAAGTTGGGGTAGTGTGCGCGAATTTCAGCTACACAACTATTGGCTGCGGACGGCATCCAGTTTTGTGAATTGCTGTGCTTGTCGGCGGTGACAAATAAACCGACGGCGTCGATGATTGGTTGCTCGGCAAATGAGGCGGATGCGCTGCGGTAAAACTCGGCAGATTCTAGAGCCATGCGCTGCAGGGCAGGTTGTTCGATGGCGGTACGCAAAATGGCGGCGTTGCGAGAAGTTGAGTGCATGCCTGCTTGTGCACCTTGCTCGAGAATCAAGATATCGCTAACTCCGGCCTGACGTAATGCCCAGGCGGTAGATGCGCCTGCGATACCGGCGCCGATGATAATTACTTGAGGTGCACTCATTTCTGTGAATGGCGTATATTTTATCGTCGCGCTGTTAGAATTGCCGTCAACATGGAAGCAACAGACCGTAGATTACTTCAACTTGGGCATAGTCCAGATCCAGATGACGCCTTTATGCATTATGCCTTGGCCGCTGACAAGCTAGACGTGGGCGACCTTGACTTTGAGCACAAACTTGAAGACATCGAAACGCTCAACAAGCGCGCGGTGCACGGTGAATATGAAATCACTGCGGTTTCAATTCACGGATACGCTTTTGTCGCTGATAAGTACTGTTTGCTTAACCACGGTGCATCGATGGGCGAAGGGTATGGTCCACGTATTGTTGCCCGAGAAGAAATGAAAATCGAAGACTTGCAAAAGGGCAAGGGTAAGCGCATTGCAATACCCGGAGAATGGACATCAGCGCACTTGGCTACGCAAATGTACATCGGAGAATACGATTACGGTTTGGTAGAATTTGATCAAATACCTGATGCTGTTGAAAGGGGAGACTACGATGCCGGCGTGTTGATTCACGAAGGGCAACTTACTTTTCAAGATCAAGGCTTGGTGTTGCTACGCGACTTAGGAGAATGGTGGCAAACCGAAAACGATGGCTTGCCGTTACCCCTTGGTGGTAACACAGTGCGCCGCGACTTGGGCGACTTAATTCCTCGCGTTTCGCAGTTGCTTCAAGACAGCATTCGTTATGGTCTCGAACACCGCGTTGAAGCCGTTGAATATGCACTGCAGTGGGGTCGTGACTTGAGCGTTGAACAAGCCGATGAATTTATCGGCATGTACGTTAACGAACGCACTTTAGATTATGGCGACGACGGTCGCCTAGCAGTAAAACTGTTTTTAGAGAAAGCGCACAAGATGGGAATTATCCCAGAAATGCCGCCGCTTGACTTTCAGCGCTAATCCGTAAGCGCAGCTTTTGCCGCTATTAAATTCGCCTTGACGGCTTTATCGTCAGGGCGCAACGCAAGCGCTGTAGTGTAGTCAGCAATGGCGCCGCTGATGTCACCGCTAAGTTGCTTGACGTAGCCACGTCCTGAATAAGCCTCAAAGAAATAGGGGCCTTCTTTGGCAGCAAGATCGAAAGACTCTAAAGCTAGATCAAGTCGCTGCGTGTTGACGTAGCCGCGCGCCATTTGCACGTATATATATCCAACCTGGAACTCGCGAGCGGTTTCATGCATTTCGTTCTTGGTGAATGCGTATTCAAGGGACAATAAACTCGGAGAAGGTGCTTGAGTTAGCCAGCGTCCACCAAACGGAACAGATGCTTCGAGACGTTGGGCGTCATTCATGTTTAGCAACTCAAAGTCATTGATAATTACTTCAATGTCAACAGCTCCTAAGTAAAACGCCACTAGATTACCACGCCTATCAACCAAGAATGAGGAAGGAGTAGGCATAGCAATGTCGCGTTTTGTTAAAGTTCTCTGCATAATGTCGAGTACATTAATGCACTGTGCAGAAGCTTGCGCGTGAGGAGCTGACCAGTTTGCGGGTTCTTGGTTTGAGGTGACATTTAAAGCAACCGGAATGACATTAGCTTCTAGAAAGCTCTCTTTGTTCTCGGTAATTGCCGATAATTCGACTATGCAAGGCGCGCAGGTTTCTGACCATAGGTTGACAAACAAGGCCTTCGAATTATCGCTGGCCTTGGCCGCAGTCGTGCCAGTGCCGAACAGCGTCGCTTTCTCATTGTCAGGGGCATCAATCTTAAGCTGCGGCATCGGTATCGGGTTAGGTAACACGATGCGCGAGAAAGATGTTACTGCGGACAGACTGCCTTCTGCGATTGAGTTCTCAATCTCCGTAGCTGTTGATTGATGTACCACAACACCAGCGCCTTGGGTGATGACATAGCGCTGACCATTGCGGATGTCATCGTAATGGTCAGCTTTGCCGTTTGGCCATTTAACAATTATCTGTGATACCTTATTGTCGCTCAATCCGAAATGCAGCCATGACGATGATTGCGCTTGGTAACCACTGCCAGCGCGCCGCGTTTGCGACAACACTGTTTGCTGTTTGTCATCGAGATGAACTTCAACGCGTGCACCTATAGCGTCAGGATTTATCGAACCTACAAGTTTTAGTTGAACGAAGCTGTTACTAGTTTGAACTTGGTTACGCATCACGCGCAGTCTTGGAGCGGTGCGATTAGTAATTAGTAAATCTAGATTACCATCAAGGTCTAAGTCGTGAGCAACAGCACTGCGCCCGTCATCTTCGAAGTTTAGTCCACTGACTGCTGAGCCATCGGCGAATTCCCCATTACCTAAATTGATGAACATACAATTGGCCTCGTTGCCGCTCCAGGATTTACCTTGGCTGATTAACTTGTTGATTGCGCGCCAACCATTTTTGTAGTCGGCGTCATCGATTTCAGTTTCTGGTGAGAGCGACACGACCTGCCGCCAGAAAAAACTTCACAAGTCGCCATCGTCGTCATCGTCGTTGGTGGTAAAACCATTTGGCACGAAAATGTCAAGTCGGGAATCGTTGTTGTAATCAAAGAAAATAGAACCCCATGCCCAGCGACCCATATTGGTATTGCTGGCTTGCGACACATCCTTAAAGGTTCCGTCCCCCATGTTTTTGAAGAGAGTGTTGCCGTCGGCATGCTGTTGCATTTGCCTGCGAGTATCTTCGCTAGCCTCAGTCATGAAATGTCGCTGATAAGTAATGCGTTGACCGGCGCTTGAATACATATTGCTAACGTAGAGGTCTATATGCCCGTCGTTATCGTAATCTCCCCAACTTACTGCCATGCCCGCAGAAATGTCCTCAACACCAGCGCTCGCGGCTACATCAGCGAATGTACCGTTGTCGTTACGGAACAGATTGTTGCGTCCGTAGTCGTTAGCGACATATAAATCTTGATCACCATCGTTGTCGTAATCTTCGAATGAAGCGGCGAAACTGAATCGTTTATTGTTCTGGTCGAGACCAACGTCGCTGGTAACGTCTTCGAATTGCAATTCGCCGCTGTTGCGTAGCATTATATTAGCAAGGCCATTGTTAGCATCGTTGTAAGGCTGGGGCACGGCTTGATTTTCATATGGGTTTAGGTAGCGACAAGCATATAAATCTACCAAACCGTCGTTATCGTAATCAGAAGCTGCAAGCGACGTTACTTCTGGCGCATTAATCATGCCGACAACATCGAATACACCGTGCCCGTCATTTTCGAATATTGCGACTAATCCGGGGAATGTACTCGCTAAATCTAAATCGCCGTCGTTGTCGAAATCAACGAATAAAGCGCTACGCGAGGACTCGAGGAAGTCTAGTTGGGATTTGGCAGAGTGGTCTTCGAACACCTCTGGAGCAACTTGCATTAGTAAAGTGTTGGGCAGCCCAGCTGGCTGCGGCAAATAAATATCGTCAAGTCCATCATTGTTGACGTCAGCTAGTGAGATGCCCTGATGAGATTTTGTGGATAGACCTAAGGCCGAAGAGATATGCTTTTGCCAGTAGTTTAAACTTGGAGCGAGCATGCCATCGTAATTGACAAGCTTCAAACTGTCCTGCGAAACATCTTTAAAGAGAGCATCGGGACTAGTGAGTTGTTCGCAGTCAATCACAGCCACAGTGTGAATAGTTAATGATGGAGAAGCAGTGAAAGTAACCAGCAAGTTTGCGTTTTGTTGCAAATGGCGCATGTCATTTTCAATGTGGCTAAGCATGATTACTTTAGTCGTATAACCCGTTTCGGTTTTTGCCACACCAACTATTTTATATTTAGTATGCCACGAGCTATCGCTAAAGGAAAACTTTGCCGTCGCAGAATCGGCGCGCTCAATGATTACATGGCCATCACTAAAAGCGATTTCAAACTTAGCGTCGATAGTGCCGCTGCCACAGTCTTTTAAAATAGTACCTGCCTGTCTGGAGATGTCCTCGAATTGCTCAATACCTAATTGCTGCTGGCTAGTAGCGCAACCAATAATCGCAATTAGGCATGAAGCAATTATCATCAATCGAGGTTAAGCCAAATTGACTTGCTCTCAGTATAAGTATCTAAGGCATGCGTGCCAAGCTCGCGCCCGTAGCCCGAGTCACCGAAGCCACCGAATGACATACTTGGATCGTACATGTTGTAAGTGTTTACCCAAACTGTGCCAGCGCGTAATTGCTTGGCGAAATTCAGGGCACGTGCAATGTCTCGAGTGAAAACTCCCGCTGCCAAGCCATAGCGCGAGTTATGCGCAATTTCTAAAGCATGTGCTTCATCGTCGAACGGAATAACCGCAACCACTGGGCCAAATACCTCTTCTTGTGCCAAAGCAGAATCAGGGTCGACATCGGCAAACACAGTCGCCTCAATGTAATAACCTTTGCCGCCACCAACTTCATCACGTAATGAATTGCCACCCGTCACTAAACGCGCCCCATCAGATTTCGCTTGTTCAATGGCCGCCAAAACTTTTTCGTATTGTGCTGCGTTACATACTGGCCCCATTCGCGTGCCTTCAGCCGTTGGATGCCCGACAGTTGTCTTGCCAGCCATCGCCGCCAGCCCTTCAACGAATTCGTCGTAAATTTCGCGCTGCACCAATACTCGTGAGCCAGCTGCACACACTTCGCCTTTGTTGTAAAAAATACCTGATGCCGCGCCGCGCACCGCAGCTTTGAGGTTAGCGTCGGCGAAAATTATGTTTTGTGACTTGCCACCAAGCTCGAGCGTGACGCGCTTAAGGCTATCGGCACATTCGTGCTGAATTAGTTTTCCCACTCGCGTGCTGCCCGTGAACGAAACCTTATCAACGTTAGGGTGCTTAACTAATGCCATGCCAACATCAGGGCCAGTACCGGTAACTACATTTAAAACCCCATCAGGCAAACCAGCTTCACTGCCAAGTTTCGCCAGCCACAAAGAAGTGTGCGAGGTAAACTCGCTCGGCTTCAGTACTACAGTATTGCCACAAGCCAGAGCAGGGGCAATCTTCCAGGCAGCCATTAGTAGTGGGAAATTCCATGGAGTAATGAAAGCGCACACACCAACTGGAACGCGCATATTCAGGCCCATATTATTGCCCGGCAAGTCAATAACATCGCCATTCATCTTTGTTGCCCAACCCGCGTAATAACGGAAAATCTCGGACACAATTGGGATTTCTATCTTGCTGGCATCGAATGTGGTTTTGCCAGAGTCTAAAATCTCGCAATCTGCCAATTTGGCACTATTCTCGTCAATCAGCTCGGCGAAGCGCCAAAGTATCTTTGCACGTTTAGCCGGCACAGTATTTGCCCATTTCGGATTAGAAAATGCGTCGGTCGCTGCCGAAACGGCAGAATTTACATCATTTTCGTCGCCCGCAGGTATTTGCGCAAAAACCTCTTCGTTTGCAGGGTTTACGCAGTCTATTAGGCTCTCAGAGAAAGATGGCGTCCATTTCCCATTTATGAAATGCTGGACAGGAGGTAATGAATCGGTTGGGGTCAAAATTATTAGGAGAAAGAGGGCTAGTTGGCCTACATGATAGCCGATTGTATGGTGTGATAGACAAATTGTTCAGATGACTGACGATTCTAGTGAAAATACGAAGTTGAATGTAGCGATATTGATCGGAGAAGATTTTTTCCGTAAACGCACATTCGACGCAATTAGCGCATTGGCCATAACCCCAATGGCGTTTGAGTTTTCAGATACGCTCCTCGACGAGCTGGTTGCCGCACAACCTATTGGCATTGTGGTGGACCTCGAAGATGAGAGATTTAGTGGCTTATCGGTACTGGCAGCAATTCGTGCTACTCCTGAATTAGCAGATGTCCCATACATCGCTTATGCAGCTTTTGATCGCGAGGATATTATTGTAAGCGCCGCGGCACTTGGCATAAACCACGTCATACGCTCGGTTTACGCTGCCGACCTCGTCAAAATGATTAGGGATTTCTTGCCTGATCTTGACGAAGAGCTAGTTGAATAAACTGCCACTTGCGCAAATCAGGTTTTTTTGTTAAAATTAATGACCGAAAAGGCATTCTTCGTGCTTTTTTGACTCAAAACAAGAAATAACTGATGGTTAAACTATACATTAAACCAAGCTGCAAAGTTTGTCAGAAAGCTACCAAGTACCTCAAGAAGAAGAAAATAGACTTCGAAGAGCTCGATATTTTGGTTAGCCCCCCAGCAAAAAAACTGCTCGAAAAAGCGGTTGATGCTAACAATCCAAAGTCTGCATTCAACACCAAGTCTACAGGCTATAAAGAGCATGGCATTGCCGAGGCCACCTTCAATACTAAGAAAGAGGTCGTAGATTTACTGCGCTCAAACCCAGATATGATTCGTCGCCCACTTTTGGCGCGTAACGAAAAAGCAATCTTAGGTTTCGATGAGGCTGATTACGCAACATTCTTGCGTTAGGTCTAAAAACTTAATTAACCGACCGCGTTCTGCGCGGTCGGTTTTTTTTACACTATCGATATGTCATCAGATAGACTAACCTCGAAGATACGTATGCAGTCTGGGCATCCGCAGCGGCGTGTTGATGACAGTGTCGCTGTCGAAGAACCGTTAGCCATCAAGGTAAACGGTATTCACTTCGCGACATTAATGCGAACTCCTGGCCGCGAGCATGACTTGGCAGCTGGTTTCTTGGCCGCTGAAGCTGTGATTGATGGTGTAGATGAAATCGCCGCTTTTAAAGAGTGCGACACTGATAACACGGTTAATCTTGCACTGGCCGATGGTTGCGATTTTGATTTATCAAAGCGCCGTACAACAGTCACGAGTTCATCTTGCGGAGTATGCGGCTCGCGCTCAATTGACGAACTGCAAAAGGAGCTAAATTCAAAGTCGGTGCCGGCAATTAATGAAATGGAGGTCGATGAATTGTTAGCTGCCATGCAACAAATGCGTCAACAGCAGCAACTGTTCGCCGCAACGGCAGCTACCCATGCCGTCGCTTTGTACGACATTAGCACCAAGCAAATAATTGATGTCGCCGAGGATGTTGGCCGACACAATGCCGCCGACAAAGTTATAGGTCAACAACTGCTTTTGGGTAATTACCCCATAAGCCAATCACTGGTTTTGCTACTTAGCGGCAGGGTTTCCTTCGATATGGTTCAGAAAACAGCTCGCGCAAACATAAGCGCTATTTGCGCTGTTGGCATGCCAACTAGCCTAGCAATAGAAAGCGCCCAAGCAGTAGGCATTAAGCTTTATGCTTGGGCGCGTGAAGACAGCGTATGTCTTTATTAGGCGACTATTTCGACACCCGCTATTTCTTCGAGGCGCCAGTCGATGCGAATTTCTTCGGCTAGATTGTAAAGTAGGCCAGTGCGCTGGATTGGATTGACCAATAAACCGCCAGTAAGTGCTCGGCCATCGACGAATGATAAAATCACTTTATCGCACTTTGATGCCGTTACAAGGTTAGCAAGGATGGAGCCCTCTTTGGGGAGATTTTCGTTAGGTACGCGTTGAACCATACTAGTATTCGATTGTTTCCAGTTCTGAGAGCTTGAAGTCTAGAGCGTATTCGCGATCGACGTCAATTAGTCGACCTTTTTCTTGTCTCTCGAAGAAAGTAATGGCGCCGAGCTCGCGGCGTCCGTCTTTAAAAACTAGGCGTACTTGAGGTAGGGTAGTACCAGATTTGATTCGACTTACCAACTCTTCGCGGGTTGGCAAATCATTGAGATTTACGGGTTTGACCATAGGGGAATTATATTATGCGGACTCTTAGGAAGTTTGGAGTTCGAGAACACCAGACGTTAACAAAAAAGAAGACCAAGTCTCAAAGGGAGACTCGGGCGAAGACGCGAGGGAACGTAAATCGGGCAGCGCTTGAAATTCGCCAGCCATAGCCTCAGTTTCGCGAATCGAAACATCAAGCTGTGAAGCATCGAGGCTATATACCAGTCCTAGATGGACCGCGCCGACAGCAGAGGTGTCGTCGTTAATAATGCCTACTGGGGTGAGGGGAAGAGTGGCATCACTAGGAAGGATTAGTTCTTCGTGCAATTCGCGGTGACAGGCATTTGCAAAAATGTCGCCATCGCTTTGATCGCATGGATTGATGTGGCCACCAACACCGATACTTTTTTTGCCGTGCAGACGTTTTTCGCCTTGAGTCGACAAACGAGTCAAACACAAAACTTTGTCTTCTTGGCAGATCGCAACATAAGGTATAGGTTGCTTGAATTCTGGATGAGTTTCGGCATATCTGCGCTCGATGAAGAAACCCTCATCGCGTGCAGGACCGAGGAACCTCGACTCGAGCTGACTAGCTTCGAGAGCGAGAAAACCACTTGGGGTAGCCTCTGGAAAAAGAGAACTACGCGGAACGACCCAGACAAACTCCATGGCGACGATTATGAACGATTCCTGCCATTTGGCAATACTAAATACTAGATATTGTGTGTTTGTTGATAAGTTTGTCTATATAGACACCACCACATATTGTGGTGGTAGGTGAGCACTGCCTTGTAAGCCGGATTTTGTACCTCGAAAGGCGACAACCATTTATCTAGGACCTACGTTGCCGCAGGACTCAAACGTTCTACCCGAAGGTTCAACAGCGCGGGTCACGCCTACCCTTCCTATGCGAACTTTCTCCTGATGGGGTTTACACTGCCACGACTGTCGCCAGCCGCGCGGTGAGCTCTTACCTCACCATTTCAACCTTACCGGTCTTGCGACTTAGGCGGTTTATTTTCTGTTGCACTTTCCCTAAAGTTTCCTTTGGTGGCTGTTAGCCACCATCACACCCTATGGAGCCCGGACTTTCCTCATTTGACTTACCGAAGTAAATCACCCGCGGTCATCCCAGCAGCACTCGGGCTTATTTTACACCAACTAGCAATGTGTAGCCAAGAATTCTCTCAAGATAACCACAGCCGCAGTCGAATCGAGGACGGCCTGCTTTTTCTTGCCTTTTAATCCTGTCTCTTTTAAGAGCGTGTGCGCTTCTTTGGTGGTGTGCCGTTCGTCTTGGTGCTGGATGTCAAACCCTTCTGGCAAAGCTTTGCGGCAAGCGTCAATTAACAAGCGCACACTCTTCGCTTGCTCACCTTCACGCCCATCTGGCAAGTAGGGCATTCCAATTAACAAGCGCACAATTTGCCGTTCTTTTACATGCTCAAGAATGCCTGCAATAGTTGTCTCTAAACTTGAACTAACAATTGCTGGCAATGGCTGCGCAGTAATGCCCATCGGATCACATGACGCCAAACCAGTGCGTTTAAGTCCGTAGTCAATGGCAAGTGTGCGTCCAATCACTTTTTATTACAGTAAGTCGTTCCGCTCTTCATCTTTAAGTTGTTCAACAAACTTTTTGACTTCCTCACTTCGATCGCGCGGCGTAATCAAAATGGCGTCTTTAGTGTGAACAACAACGATATCGTTGAGGCCTAAAACAGCAATACACTGTTTTGATGAAGAGTACGCTAAAACGCCTTTTGCATCGTGTGTAAGTAATTTACCGCCTTCGGCGAATACCAAAGCATTGCCATTGTCATCGTGCTCGATTTCGTCATACAGGGCCTTCCATGAACCAACGTCACTCCAGTTGTACGGAGCAGATAAAACTTGAACGCTGTCTACTTTTTCCATGATGCCGATGTCAACTGGCTCGGCTGGCAATGATGGATAAATCGTATCGACTGTGCTCTGGTATGCAGAGCTACCGACAGTCGCCGCTATTTTTTGCAGCCCTGAATCAAGGTCGGGCATGTGTTCGGCAATAGCATTTAGAATAGTCGATGACGTCCATACGAAGATGCCGGAATTCCATAGGTACTCGCCGCTTTCTAAAAACTTTTCGGCAGTCGCTTTATCTGGTTTTTCTTTGAAGGAGTCGACGTTGAAACACTCGACGCCGTGCGGATCGGAGTGCTTGTCGGCGCGTTGTATGTAACCATAACCAGTGGCCGGGTAGTCGGGCACGATGCCGTAAGTTACAAAGTTTCCTCCAGCTTCAGCGACTTCAGCTCCGGCTTGTAGGCTGCGTTGAAATTCATCGTGCGGTCCGATGACGTGGTCGGCTGGCAACACTGCCATCGTTGCATTTTCATCAGCAGTGTGGATTACTGCGGCAGCCAAACCAACACACGCCGAGGTGTTGCGTGCGCAAGGCTCAACCAAGATATTACTATCGGGTAATTCTGGGCAGCAAGCGCGAATGCCGTCTACTTGAGCGGCATTGGTAACCACCCAAATGCGTTCAGCAGGAATGAGCGGGTCAAGGCGCGCGACTGTTTCTGCGAGCATTGCTTTGCCGCCCATGATGGGCAACAACTGTTTTGGTCGTGCAGTGCGACTTTCTGGCCAGAAACGAGTGCCAGAACCGCCTGCCATGATTACGGCGTGAAGCATGAGCTTATTGTACAGGAATTATTGGCGAAGTGTTCCATTCAGGTGGGGCAGGAGTCGGTACCCAAAGTGGAAATGCCGGAGGAACAAAAAGTTCACCATCAGTTATCCACGCAATTATTTTCGACCATCTGCGATGGCGAATTTTCAAATCTTCAATTGGACCATAAACCTGTTGTTCAATGAAGAGGTCGAGTATGTCCTTAACCAGAGGCAGACGAGTAATAAAACTTAAAGTGCGCATAGTGATTTTTAGATTGACCATAGCGTCCATAGTTGCCGAGCCATCGCCAATGAATTCAAAAGCAGGGCCGTCTAGCGAGATGCCTGTAACTGTTATTTTCCCATTTCCGTTGAGCTTCAAGTCTATCTTTCCATTCTCAATAACAGGTGCCGGAAAACCAGAAACTTGCCAGATGCTTTTCAAAACAGGAACCGAGCCAAGCATCGCATCTTTTAGATGCAGGTTGACATCACCAGTGCAATCAATCGGTGAGGTGCTTGTGCTATTGAGGTCTATTTTGCCTCCCAATCTGCCGGAAAGTTCACCGCTAATGTATAGTTCATTACGCATCTGAGCAAGGTCGATGTCTCCAAGCGCTATCTCGATAGCGTAAGGTGGACTGTTCTCGGAGAAAAAGGAAAACCCGCCAGCTATTTCACCTCCTAGCAAACTCGCCTTAAGCTTATCAACGCGGATTCCTTCGTCGGTGATGACTAGGATTCCTTCGTCTGTCGTTTGAATGCCGTTCACAGTCAGTTGCCCCAGTCGGACGGTGCCACCAGTAATTGACATCGACGCCGCGAAGTCAGTAGCTGAACTCCATGAGGCCTCTTTGATATTGAACGTCGCAGAGCCGTCATTCAGCGGAATGCCCTCGCTAACCTGCAAATCAGATATTTCAAAGTCTCCTGTGAATTCAGAACTTATGCGGCCGTCGGCATGCAGGTCCGCGATAGCGTGAATGCTTTCGGCTTTGAGCTTGCCCTCGACACCGAGCTCTTGCAAAGTAGTAGCAAGCTTCGAACCGGCAAGTGCTGTGAGGTCAGAGGTTAATTCGATGCCACGTTGTGACTCAAGGTCGGCTTCGACATGCAGGCGATCGCTAAGTATTTTGCCGTCGAGGTTGTAAACCCTTAGCGCAGAATTCTTTGACGACAGTTGGAGCTTATCCGATTGTATTTTATTTGGCTCTAAATTTACCGTGCCATTAATTTTGTAGGAATCTTCGCGATTGCCTTTTACACTGACGGCAAGCGGGCTCATGATGATCTCACTCACAAACAGTTGAGGTTGCAATGGGTTGAAACTCACAAAGCCATCAATGGCACCATCCCAATCTAGGTGTTCTCCCCAGGTTTGCTGCTTAGCAAATTGCTGGCTACCAAGGATTAAGTCATTGCTTAGCGGTAATTGTTTCAGGTTCGCCGTGGCATAGTTAAGCGCGGAATCGTTGGATAGGTTCCCGCATCCACGAATTGTTCCATCATCAACCTTAGTCTCGATTCCACCAAAGTGGAAGTTGAATCTCTCACCCGCGGCGTACATTTGCGCATTATTCGTAGTCATGTTGTCAAGTGAAATGCCAAGCTGTGGCCAATTGACAGTTGCTCCATTGGCATACAACTGGGCGTTAATCTGGGGATCTGAAGTCATGTCTGGCCACAACAACTCCAGACGATATTTGAAGTCGCCGTCGATAGGGAAGCTTACCAAACCAGCAGGAATCGGTAAATTACTCGACATAATCTCAGCCTCAGCAGAATCAGGATGCCATCCACTGCCGTTAGCACCAACACTTAATTGCAAGTTTTCACCGTTAGTGTAGTTATGCGTTTTGCCGCTAATTTGTAGTTTTGACTTTGCAGCAATCGCCGTCGCCTCGAAACTAGTGGTGTTCTCGGTGATAGCGATATGAGCTTTTTCAATTTGTACGCTCATTGGCAAAAGTTTCGGTTGCGCAACACAATCGAAGAGATCTATAGACACAAAGTAATCGAAGTTATCGTCGTTGTCGGTGAACAATCGCACATGTGCGTTAGCACGACCACCGTGGGGACTACCGAGATAGCTGATTAGGTCGGTTATTTCTGGGTTGCCACTTAGATTGTCGAAGACAGTCTGCTCGAGAGAGATATCGTTTATTGCGATTGAGATATCGATAGTAGTTGTCCGCGGTCGGAAGTCGACTTCACCGTTTATCTTTACCTCACCATTGGCATGTTCACCTAAAGTGTGAAAAACCAGCGCCTCTTCGGTGATTGCTATATAACCACTATTCAGTTGTGAAGCGTACGGAAATGGGAACGCCGCTTCGCTTGTAGTAACGAATCCTTGATAAGCCAGATCTAGTTCGTTTGGCTTAATCGCAATAGCCCAATCAAATCTGTCTCCATGAATGCTTGTTAGCGCTTGCGCATCCACAGTGCCCGCTGCCTGAGTGGCGTCTAGAAACGAAGGTATCTCTGGTTCTATTCTGCCCAACCACTGCCGTAATTCTTGGTTCACGACAACAGCTTTAATCGAATGCTCAATTTGCAAATCGAGACCTTCGTGGTCGTCAAAGCTTAAAACCCCAGTGCTCTGAACGGCGCTGTCAAAAAGGTCAGTAGTAGCGTTTATGTTCAGCCCGGTCGCGGAGGATCCAGAAACATTAATGTACGACTGGTCAAAGCTAAGTGACGGCGATGCCAGTAGGGGTTTATCCAAATAGATATTGCTTGCAAGGCGCCAACTATATTCACCTTGCCAATCACCAGCGGCATTAAAGTCTGCTTCAATTGTTCCATTGTCAAATGTTAAATGGGCTGTTTCGAAAACTGACCAATCATTAACTAGTTTCCCACTTACATTCACTGAGACTTCCCAGTCGCTGTTTGCGTTGTTGGTATGCAACCTTGCCTGCAAATCGCCAACAGTAGGTTTTAAACATTTACTGCTAATCTCGAAACTACCTACATCTCCATCGAGGGCGCCAACAACCGTTAATCCCTTCAATTCTATGAGCTCACTTTGCGTGTCAATGTATCGTACATCAACATTTTGAATGTCAAGTTTTAGTGTGGACAAGCCACGATTATCCATTCGTAGTGCTTCAAGCGCTTCTTGCAGTTTAGGCGTAATAACGGCCTGCGCTGAATGTGCTTTAATATAAGTCGGTAGCAGGTGAGTATCGCGATGTGGGCTTACGCCAATGGAGACCTGCACGTTTTTGGCACTTAGTGCTTGGTTGTCATTGAAGTTGACAATAATTCCACTTGCGTCTAGTTGCCCGTTACTCCAGCAGTAGCTAACATCGCCAGAAATCATCTCAAGTTCAGGAGAAATTCCGCTCAGCACCGAGTTGATTACGGCATGCGGGATTCTGATGCTAAAGAAAGCGCTTGTCGCCACCAACACACTCGCAACTAGCGAAATACGGGAAAAGCGACTAAGACTTATAAGCATGTTCAAGTGGTTTCTGCGTGACGCTGCTGTCTACATAGCGTCGAGAAACGCGTGACCCAATACGGCAACAGATCTCATAGGCGATGGTGTCGGCCTGGTCGGCTACATCTTGAGCAGTGATATGCTCGTTACCATCGGTGCCAATAATTGTAACCATATCGCCAATTCCAGCATCTTTAACGTGACTAACGTCAATAGTGCAGTAGTCCATTGAAACATGGCCAATAATTGGACAGCGTTTACCACGCACCAACACCTGCGAATTGCCGCTCAAGCCAAGACGGAAGGGTACGCCATCGTTGTATCCAATGGGGATAGTTGCAATACGGCAAGCTGTGTGAGAAACCCAAGTTGAATCATATCCAACGGGTGTATTGGCGGGCACGTCTTTAAAGAAAGCAATCTGGGTGCGCAACGATAACACCGGCCGCAATTGATGTTGTGCCAGGTTAGACGGCAGCATACCGAACATTGCGATTCCGGTGCGCACTGCGTCACCAAGTGGCGTGACGTTAGTGAACAGGGCAGCAGAGTTGGCGATGTGACAAGTGAACTTGGCGTCTGGCAGCGAACATCTAATTTCATCAATGGCTTGCAAGAACAACATGTTTTGTTCTTCAGTGAACGAAGCATTGCTGCCAGAACTGCTCGCAAAGTGACTCATCACACCGAGCAATTCAAGCAGCGGATTGTTGCGCAAGGCTTTGATGATTCGTGAAATTGCTTCTGGGCGAATACCAAGGCGCCCCATGCCGGTGTCAATTTTCAAGTGCACCCCAAGCTTTTTATTACGCGCTTTGGCGATGGCCCCAAGTTCTTGGATGCGCACTTCAGAATGCACCCCAACCTCAATATCGTATTCTAGAATGGACGCCATTTCTGAATCAATCGCGGTGCCTAAAATCAGTAGTCGCGTATGAATGCCCGCATTACGCAATTGCAACGCCTCGCTGCTGTCACCTACGCCAATCAGAGGCACATTTAGCTCTTGGCAAATTCGCGCACATTCAATCGCACCATGGCCATACGCATTTGCTTTGAGCACCGGCCACAGCGCCGCTACATCTGCTTTGTTTTGACAAATTAGCAAATTTTGGCGGAGAGCGTTCAGATCAATCTCAGCCCAGGCGCGGTCTGTAGGAGACATACCTATAAAATAGCTTTTTTTGTATCAAAAACCAAGTAGCTCGTGGCCCCTAAGTACTTTTTCGCTGATGGATTGCAGCAACTGGTGTGCTTATCGGCGAATACCGAGCAAGCCGTTGCGCCGCAACACCTGATTAGTAAGGCCTTGTAGCTCGGTTACGCAATTATCGATAGCGAATTTATTTGCCTCATAACCGTCAGGCAGCGGAAGCTTGAGCTGCGGCTGAATAATGGCACGCAGATCTTTGGCTATAGCTGCCGTAAATTTGTCGCGGCTAGGGTGCAATTTTAAATAATCAGCCATGCGTTGCGGATCAAATTGCAGCATGATCCAGGCATTGACTAAATTGGCGCGTATGCCTTTGTAAATAATATTAATTGTCGCGTTAGGATTAAGTTGTAACTGAGCCAAGGTTTGTCGCAGCAGTTGGTATTCGCGCCATTTATCAAAATATTCGCTAATGCGCTGGTAGAGTTTGATGTGATATCGATCGTCGATTGGCGACTCAATACGGTGCTCGTCCAAGATATTTCTTAGAAAAGCTACCCCCTCGACATCAGAAATGCCTATTTCCGTTTCTGCATTCCAGATATCGAATAGCCGAACACCGCTGTAGACATAGCCGTTGCGATCGCGGTAAGTATGAGCAAAATAATCAGCACTTTTCGCCATATCACCATCGCCGTCAAGTACGCCTTCGCAGCGCGCACTGAATTCACTTATTTCGCCTAAAGACCCTTTGGACAAAGCACTTAGGGCCTTCCCCCAACTTTTTACTCCGTGGGTTACCAAGCTTTGTGTGGCATAATCGTAGCGTGTTTGCCCATCTTCATTCGGCACACCATCAGGCAGAGAGCGCGCGCCAATTTTTTTCCATTTAGAAGATGATGGCAGCAGTTCTTTGTATTTGAGCTTTAGCTTTGGAGCGTACTGCTCGTGGTCAAAAACATAAACGCGATGCACAGCTTGCCATTCAATCTCTTTGTATTCGAGCTGCATTAATTCAGCTGTCCGATGCAACACTACGTTATCCGAAAGAAGCAATTCGTTCTTGAGTTCAGTGACAATTTCTAGCTGTTCTGTTTCGCTGAGTTGTGAAAAACGGCGCTCAACCGCATCACCGCTTTGGGAGGAAATCAGAGCAAAGCATGAAAAGAGTAGTGACAGTGGCATTTGTGCAAACATCATAATAAAATATATTCGATTAAAAAGCACAAAAATCGTTGAATTATGGATACGCGTTATGCACAATCTGTTTCCTTGAAAAGGCGTTAATACCTTTCAATTACCCCGTTCCTACTCATTTGAGTAACAACCCACTTTAATACCATGGCTGCTAAAAAGAAAGCAACTAAGAAAAAGGCCGCTCCTAAGAAGAAGGCCGCTCCAAAGAAGAAAGCTGCTAAGAAGCCTGCAAAGAAGGCTGCTAAGAAGAAAGCTGCTAAGAAGAAGTCTTCAAAGAAGGCTGCTCTTGACATGATCATCTCTAAGTCACGCACTAAGAATGCTGTTGTCGACTGTAACGTTTCTGGAGAGTTCTACTCTGCACTAAACAAATTCGTTTACGGTGTTATTGCACAAGCAGAAGCACGCGCCCAGTCAAACGGCCGCAAAACTGTGCGCCCACAGGATCTGTAAGTAACCTCTTAAGATTAAGAGCGTACCTATTTATTTAGGCGCGCTCTTTTTTTGTTGCCTAAATGCCGGTGGGCGCAGATAGAGAGGTTCGGCCGCAAACAGGTGATTAGACAGCGCATCAGGGTTTTTACATATAAACTCTATTGCAAAGCGAAGGACGTCTTCAGCACAGGTGTCTGGAGACGAGGATTCACGCGTGTTGTCCCAGTCAGCTTGTTCTATGATATGCGGTTGTTGGTTGCAGACTAGTTTTTGTTTTTCAATACAATACTCGGCGTGGTAATATTGTTGGCGATATGCGTCTAAAATAATTGTAAGTGGCTGCTGCTTTGCAGCTCGCCACGCCATCGCCTCGAATGAATTGATGCCATGACATTTTATTTGTAAGGAGTATGCGAACATGATTGCGGCAGAGCAAGCAATGCGCAAGCCAGTGTAAGAGCCAGGGCCAATGCCAACATAAACGGCATCAAGTTGCTTTGGCTCAAGCGACAACTCGCTAAGTATGTTTTCAATGGCGCACACAACACCGCGCCCACGTTGGTCGCTGAAGTCGTGCTGCGTAATCTCGTCGTTGCACGAGACGGCAACTGTGCAATGTGACGATGACAGCTCTAGTGCTAAAAAAATTGCCATGGTTAGTCAGCTAGGATTTTGTCGCGCCGTGCAGCATCTTCGAGCCGTTGCAATGACTGCTCGACCAATTCAATTTCGTCGGCTTCGACCATTAAGCGCAACAGCATTTCAGTCCCTGAAAATCTGACAACTGTGCGTCCGCGGCCAGCGAGTTCACTGTCTATTTTTTGGCACTCGGCATGTAGCTGTGGCAGCTCTTCTAGTGCGCAACGCCTGGTAGACTTGAAGTTGCTTAGAATTTGTGGGAAGTCACTGTAATTCGCTGCAAAGTCGCTTAAGCAGGCTTTTTGCTCCTGCACTGCTTGTAGTACGCGCAGCAAAGTGTAGAGGCCATCTCCTCTGAAACCGTGTTCTGCGCCAAACAGAATGTGACCTGACTTCTCGCCGCCAAGATTGTTATTTCCGCTACGCATCTCTTTGGCGACGTACTTGTCGCCGACTTTAGTGCGCAGAAGGGTGACACCCGATTCTTTCAGATATGTTTCGAGAGCCAGGTTGCTCATTACAGTCGCCACGACAGTATTGTTGGCCAAGCTTTGTTGCTGTGACATAGCTTGGCCCAATCCGGCAAGAATGACATCGCCATCGAGGATGCGTCCGTTGTTGTCGCATAAAATACCACGATCTGCATCGCCGTCGAGACTTAGCCCAGCGTCGTATTGTTGATTTAACATTTCAGTAGCGCAGACTTGTGGATTAGTTGCCCCACAATCAAGATTGATATTGCTGCCATTGGGAACAGCATGAATTAATATAGTTTCAGCGCCGAAGGCCTTCATGACACGCGGCGCAATTTCACTCGCCGCGCCATTAGCGCAATCGATAAGAATCTTTTGGCCACTAAGGTCGAGGTCCGGGAATGCCTCGCCACGCAACCATAAAATGTAGTCAACGCATAAATCTTGACATCGCGCTATATTGCCTTGACGCTGGTGCGCGGCAAATTGCTTGTCACTTAAGCATTCGCTTTCTAGTTCTCGCTCAATTGCGTTTTCTAGCTTGGAACCATTATGACCAAGAAGTTTTATGCCGTTATCAGCAGCGGGGTTATGCGATGCCGAAATCACAACGCCACCGTGGTAGTTGCCAGCGTATGTTAAGTAAGCAACGCATGGGGTAGTAGCTAAACCAACTATGTCTACATCGATGCCACCGGATGCGAGTCCAGCAGCAATGGCAGCCGCTAAAGATTCCCCGCTGGCGCGCCCATCGTGCCCGATTAGTATTTTATGTTCAGTACTTACATTAGGGAAATCGCAATGTAGGCGTGAGGCTAGAACCTGCCCGAGGCGCGAAATCATGTCATCGACTAAAGGGTAAACTCCGGCTTTACCGCGGATACCGTCGGTACCAAATAGAGGAGTGCTCATTGTTCGATTCGTAATACGGTGACCATGGCATCTTCAGGCTCGATGGCACGAATCCGCATGTTCTGTTGATAAAACAGAAGGTCGTCGGAATTCTCAAAGCCAATCAGCGTGGCCTGCACCATCAGTGAAGTACCGCTGAAACTATCACTTGATAGATTGCTAAGAGGCAATAACAAAACGACATGGTCGCTAATCCATTGCGTATTAATGACAGTCGCGCGCGCATCGGTGGCGCTAACATCTGGAAGCTCGGCAATCCATTGAGTCGGTTCCCATGGTCGTACCTGCCACTCACCAACATTATCATCAGCCTGCAAAATTTGTAAATCGGTAGCCGATGGCAGCCAAACAAACTTTGCGCTTTGCCTTAATCGTACAGGCACACTGACATCAATTTGCCGTGGTGTCATGCGTATTCCGGCTGCTTCCCACTCGTCGGCGAGATGCAAACGTGGATGCACATCCTGCCGAGTGTTAGCTGCGAGGCGTAGTGGGCTTAGTAAACGCGACAGTTCACCATTGCTTTGAGAGCTAAGCTGCAGCTGCAAGCGGTCCATTGCGAACTTTGGCCCGGTTAGCGTAACCTGCGAGTGGTTGATGAAGCGAGATTTTTCGACATCGATGATGTGAGTGCCAGCAGTGTCGCCAACGATAGCAATGTCACGATAACTCAATACATGCACGTTCTCGGTAACACGCTCGAAGGTGAGCTTTTGAAGCGGCTGAGAGCGGTTTACGTCTTTAAGTAGATAATGAGCGTCACCTGGGCGCAACCAATCAAGCTCGCCAGGCGACACAATAAAATCAATGCGATCTTGAGTGTTGTCGGCGTCAAAATGGACATCTATACTTGCTGAACACTGGCGCGCAGTGAAGTTTTGCAATTCTGAATTAGAGCCTCTAAACCAAATCGAAATAGTATCACCGCTTGATGGCGCTGTTAGTTTCCAACCAGCTGGTGGGGAAACACGCAACGTAAAATTGTTTTGCCCTAAGCCTTGTTGCGACAAAGTAGTTACACCAAACTTGACTTGGCGGTCTACCGAAATAGAGCCCTGAACTTGATACCACAAGAAGACTGCACAGCACAGCGCAATGGCCTTGCGAATGACGTCGCTGGTGAAAAGATTGACGATACGGTTCATGCTTGACCTCGCTGTTCGTCTTTAATATCGTCAATTTGCCCTGTCGCCGGCGCTGACAAAAACTTGTTCAACATTCCTTCAACATCGTTGTGCGCCAGAGGTTTGTGCATTACTCCTTCTACAGCAATACCGATTTCTCCTGTTTCTTCGCTGACAATAATAACCACAGCATCAGATTTTTCGCTGAGTCCCATAGCTGCGCGATGACGTGTGCCATAATTACTCTGGACGTCAGTCGCTGTGGTCATCGGCAACACACACTTTGCCGCAATAATTTGCGTGCCACGAATTAACACCGCGCCATCGTGCATAGGCGCCGACGGGAAAAAAATAGTCTCAAGCATCATCGAGCTAACTGGCAACTCGAGTTTCACGCCATGTTCACTAAATGGTTTTAATGAATGTTGGCGCTCGATAGCAATTAGAGCACCAGTGCGTTGCAAGGACATGCGCTTACATGAAGTGCTAATCATCGCCACCGAGTTAATGGTGATGACGCCAGTGCGAAAGCGCCGGAACAGTCTTTCGCCTTGATTGAATCGCGAAATGCCAACGCGAATCTCTTCTTGGAACAAGATCACAACAATTACTGCAAGTCCTGGAGCAACTAGTGACAAAATAAAGGTGATTACGCTTAAGCCACCCGGCAACATAAACTCGAGGGCGCCAAGCACAAGTCCTGATAAGATAACGAAGGTTATTAGTCCCTGCAGCAATCGCGAGCCACGCGTATTGCGAATAAATCGCAAAATAGCGTAGATAACCACACTGAGAATTAAAATCTCAATAGCGTCCGAGAAGTGAAATGCGCTTAGCTGCATGCTTGAGCTATTTTAACCGCATCCCAATTCATTCCGCCACAATGGAGTCGCAAATATTCTGCACCCTGATAGGCGCAAATACTTGCGGCACCAGCCGTCGCGCCATCACGCTGCGCAGCAGCCCTTTCAGGAAGTACGCTGGCAAGAAAGGATTTGCGAGAAGGGCCTGCTAATACAGGGAATCCGAGACTGCGGAATGCATTTAGGTGATGGACAATCTCGAAGTTCTGCCGTGCATCTTTAGCAAATCCAAGGCCAGGGTCGATGATGATTCTTTTTGGATTGATACCTTCGTTTAAGCCGTGATTGATGCGCTGCGCCAATTCGTCGCAAATTTCACCAATTAAATAATCATAGTTGCAATTCTGTTGCATAGTTTTAGATGTCGCGCGACTGTGCATTATCACCACTTGGGCATCATGCCTTGCAACTACCGCTGCCATGTCCGCGTCGCCAAAAGCCGACACATCATTAATCATTACCGCTCCAGCATCGAGACAACGATCGGCAACTATTGCGCTGCGCGTATCAATCGAAAGCGGAATATTCAGTGGCGCTAAAACACGCATCGCATTACTGAGTGCATCAATTTGCGCGGGGGCATCTACTTCTTCGGCGCCAGGGCGGGTAGATTCTGCACCAAGATCGAGGATGTTTGCACCATCGTCGATTAATTTTAGGCAGTGCTTGATCAAATGGGCGTCGCTCGTTTGGTAAGTGCCACCATCGGAAAAAGAGTCCGCGGTCAAATTAACAATCGCCATAAATTTGGCCTTAGCGATAGGACGGGCACTAGCTTGCTCAGCGTAAATCAATGCCTGGTATACGCCAGCGGCTGCGATGTCATTCAGATCGGCTTCGCAACAGTTGCCATGGCGCATATACAACGAACTACCGTCATCAAGCAATCGTTGCCAATGAAAACCTTTGCTTGCTAAATCGCGGCGGGCAGCTTGACTCTCTAAAGTCTCTGCCCGCCACTCAAACTCATTCAGCTTGAGGGCTGTTGTCTTCGGCAATATTCTCATTAGCTGCATCGGCTGCAGGTACTGGAGGCGGGACGGATGGCATCTCGACAACCGTTTTTGTTTCTTCGCGCAGGTCTTCAACGCTAGTGCCTTTCATCAAAGCTCCGAACTCGTCGCTGTTGATGGTTTCGTATTTCATTAGAGCATCGGTGACGGTTTGAATTAAATCATGCCTGTTGCGAATGATGTCGTCTGCACGGAGTTGCTGATCAGAGACTATTTTCGCCACTTCTTCATCAATAAGTTGCGCAGTCTTTTCTGAGTACATGCGCTCTCCCATGCCCCATTCGTTTTGCTGCAAGTCGAGGTTGATGGGACCCAACGAGCTCATGCCAAAGCGCCGCACCATAGTATGTGCAAGTTTAGTCGCTCGCTCTAAGTCGTTAGAGACTCCAGCAGAGGTGTCATTTAAGAATGGTTGCTCGGCAGCATATCCGCCAAATAAAACACAGATTTCATCGAGCAGTTGCTTCTTCGACCAGTTGTAATGATCTTTTTCTGGTAAGAAGAAAGTCGCTCCAAGAGCATTTCCGCGCGGGATGATAGTTATTTTGTGCACAGGATCAGAGTGCTCCATGAAGTGACTTACAACGGCATGGCCGGCTTCGTGAATTGCGGTTTCGCGCAAATCTTTTTCGTCCATTGCATGTGACTTCTTTTGACGACCAAAGCGCACTTTGTCGCGCGACTCTTCGAGATCGTCTTGAGATACGTGGAGGTGACCAGCCATCGCCGCAATAATTGCTGCCTCGTTAAGCAATGCAGCCAACTCAGCGCCAGAAAAGCCAGGAGTGCCTTTGGCAAGGCTCTTTAGGCAAGTGTCGGGGTGCATCTTGACCAGGCCAGCATGCACTTTCAGTATCGCTTCGCGTCCTTTAACATCAGGCAGGTCAACTGTAACCTGACGATCGAATCGACCCGGACGCAATAACGCGCGATCAAGAACATCGGCGCGGTTAGTCGCTGCGATCACGATAATGCGTTCATCCGAACTAAAGCCGTCCATTTCAACGAGGATTGCGTTTAGTGTCTGTTCGCGCTCGTCGTTGCCGCCGCCAGTACCCTGGCCACGCTTACGGCCAACGGCATCAATCTCATCTAAGAAAATGATACATGGCGATTCTTTGCGCGCTTGCTCAAACAAATCACGAACACGGCTTGCGCCAACACCCACAAACATCTCTACAAAGTCAGAACCGCTAATACTGATGAACGGCACGTCGGCTTCACCAGCAATTGCTTTAGCCAATAAAGTTTTACCCGTTCCCGGAGGGCCCACTAGCAGCACGCCACGCGGGAGGCGCCCGCCTAGTGAGGTGAACTTACCAGGGTTGCGCAAGAATTCGGTTATTTCAGAGACCTCTTCTTTGGCTTCATCGATACCAGCGACATCGGCGAAAGTAACTCCGGTGCGATGCTCTTTGTTATATAAAGTTGCGCGTGATTTCGGGAAGCCCATCATGCCACCTTGTCCGCCACGTTGGCGCATAAACAAGAAGTAGAACAGCAACATGAACAGCAAAATTGGACCGAAGCTATAGAAGAAAGTTGTCCAGCCGCTTGCTGTTTTGGTGGTCAAACCATTCGGCATATTCAGCACAATGCCGTCGTCGATGGCTTTGCCTGCACCTTCGAAAGCGCGGTAAATCTCGATCATGTCAAATGTAGAATTGTCAGAAGAGTTAGACTCTATTTCGGCATAGAGATATTCAGAATGCGTTAAATATTCGGCGAAGAAGCGTTGTTTTATTTCTACGCCGCCTTTTATTTGTTGTGGATTTATTAACTGCGTAATGCGCAGTGGGTAACCACGTAGCGGCACAATTGACCCTGCATTAACTTGGTCGACAAAATCGCTTTGACCTATAGATCCTATTTCAGCACCTTGGGCAAGTAAGCGAGTAAGCTCGACTATATCTACACGCACATCGGGCACCGCAACGCGATACTTTTGATTGCTCTCTCCAATGCCTTCTTTAAGCTCAACTTCGTAAGTGCCGCCTTCGGCGCTAGCATTAATAAGGCTAACTTCTCCGGTATAAAGGTGACCAAGCAAAGCGTCGCGAGTCATTTCTTTCGGAGATGAGTCGCCGCCAAAAACAGCAAGTGCGATTAAGATTCCTAGGAAAATAAGGATGAGCATACCCGGGCGATTACCTTTCGGTGATTCGTCGTTAGGGCTGTTAGGTTGTTGGTCTTGTGACATTAATTATTGTTGGTCAGGTGCTCGGCGATTTCTAGGACTATTTGTTGAACGACATCGGCTATAGCTTCGTTGAAAGCATGGCTAGTATCTTCCCCAGTGCTTAATAGAAACTCTTGGTTACGTGAAATGCTGTTGTTTAGAACTTTTTGCTTACTACTGTCAAGCAGTTGGTAACTAATAGTAAGCGAGACCATCCCCATGTTGACGCCGCCGGTGCGCGACCATACCCGTGCTGAGCGCAACGCCTTGCTAATCGCTAGGTCGAGGCTGTAATCGCAGCGCCCTGATTTTAATTGTGCGCCGATTAAATTATGCAACTGTTGGCGCGTGCTTTGGGTTAACTGGCTCTCAAGCCCGAAGAACTCGCTGTTGTTTGATGCTGTAGGCACCGAAAAACTAATATCGCTTGCAATGTCGCTGCGAATAATCTGGTATCCGCAACCGCCTAAGGTGAGTAACACACCTAATAAAGCTAGGCGGAAGTTATTCAGCATATTCGGCTAAACGCAGCACTGCAATTTGTGCCACTGGGTTTGAGCTAGTGATGAAGCCTACTTTAGAAGCATCGCCTTGTGATTCCTGGCCACTTGCCAATTTGAAGTGATGCTCGGCTCCGGGCTGATTATTTATAGTTACGTAATATTCGGCAATAGTTAGATGCAACTGTGCGATTTTAGTTACACAGTCGTCGGCGATGGCGAGCGCGTCGACTCTATTTGCGCCAGCAGGGAAGGCTTCGATGTATGACAGGGCAGATTTTAAAGCAAACATAATTGATCGCTCGTCAGACTTATCAGGGATGAGCATCAAGTATCTACATTCAGCAAAGCGGTATGAAGCGCGGTCTTCCCATCCGAGTGAATAGAAGCGCTGGTTAAGCAACATCGAGTAATAAGGGATGGCCAGTTTATAGCGGCGGTCAGAAAAAAAGTATTCGGCTACACGAGCAATTGCCTGCGCTTGCAGTTCGACGTCGGAAGCTAATATTGCTAGATCTTCTAGGATGCTATAGCCATTGCCCGGTGTGGAGAATATCCAGAAAATTCTTCCGATTTCGCCGTCGATGTATTTGTTGGCATAGTCGAGAAGAATTTTTTCTACGATGCGCATTTTAGCCGGTACCGCCCCTGGTAGGGTAAGGTAGTCACTTAGTTGCCAAACAGACTCGCCTGTTTGACCAAGATGATGCGCGCTCATACCGCGCATAAAAGCGTATTCGTGTTTCGCGCCAACGATGAAGTCATCTGCATCTAAATCAGACAGCAAATCGTTGCACAACTCGTAATTTTGTGCGGCGTAGGCCTCGGTGGCCGGCTGCAACTGTGCGGAATTGAGCTGCAAGTATGTAATAGCGCACGAGCTAGTTAAGCTCGCGACCAAGCACAAAGTTATTGATGCAATTTTCATCGGGTATTAGCAATTTCTGATTTTAGATACATCTCCCAGGCCTTAGGCAAACGTTCGAGGTGGTAATGCAAGAAATCGCCCAATAGTGTAATACAAGCAGGCAAATTGCCCAAGTCATTAGGCAAGTTTGTGTCGTCGGCAGTCATTATTTCCTTCAAACTTGCAATTTCGTTAGCCGTTATCCTTCGCGCTGACTGATTTGGACGTGGGGCACTGGCGCTTAACTGGCACCCACCGTCGGCGGGTGAGAACCAATAACGTTCAAATTCTATTTTTTCAGGGAAGACAGGGGCGAAGCCTAGCAATTCTAGAATTTCAAGAATGGCGCGTGTCAAAATAATGTTGTAGTCGCCCTTGCCTTCTGCCAGGCGTTGCAGCCAACGTTGCAGCCACAGAAAAACCTGGTGCGATGCTTGCTCAGCTGGAGCTCCGACTTCGGCCAATTCGGCCAAAATACCAGCCACGTTGAGCAGTTGCACGTCTTTGCTCAATCCGCCCATGCGGTCGAGAAGTTTACAGCCAACCAAATTAAACATTTCGGCTTTTGGTCGGCGGCTAATATCTAATTCAACTAGTGCCCAAGTATCGATGACGCCTATTTTGCCACTCTTAAGTTTGTGCACACCTTTAGCGAGCACCGAAACCGTGCCTAGCTGCGGAGTAAGCGCGCGGAATACTAATGATGATTCTGAATAGGGCCATCTGCGCAAAACTATTGCAATGCAAGACAGTTTATTCTGCATTAGCAGTGCCGAACTTTATTTCTATTTTTAGTATGCGGCGCTCATCAGCCTGCAACACACGCATGTTGACGCCATCAAGCGTTAATACTTCGCCGCTCTCAGGAATGTGCCCCAGTCGATCAAAGAGCAGCCCGGCGATGGTGTCGTAATCTTCGTCATGCGGTAAATGGGATTCGAGCAATTCATTCAAATCAGACAACGCCATTTTGCCTTCAACAATTAGCGTGTGCTCGTTGACATGAACTACTTGTGCTTGTTCTTCTTGCTCGTCGTGCTCGTCTTGAATCTCTCCAACAATTTCTTCGAGGATGTCTTCGATACTGATAACACCAGCTGTCCCACCATATTCGTCGACAGCGACAGCGAGGTGAACACGCTTGTTGCGCATGTCTTCGAGTAGTTCGCTAACCGACTTGGTTTCGGGAATAAAGTACGAATTACGCAGATTGTCTTTAATAATACAATCTTTTAGTTCGTTGCCTTCGGCGATTAACGACATGATGTCTTTGAGGTAGGCGATACCAAGAATGTCATCGAGGTTGTCGCCATACACAGGTATTCGCGAGTGGCCGGCGTGATTCATTATCTCGAGGCACTCAAGCAAACTGGCATCACATTGGACTGCTGTTAACTCTGTGCGCGGTGTCATTGCTTTAGCAACGTCAGCTTCGCCAAGCCCGAACACGCGACCAATCATGCGCTGTTCAGATTCAGATAAAGCTTCTTCGCTATCGATGATTTCGGCATCAAGCGCCAACAATGTTTTTTCGATTAACAAAGTTAACGGATGTAATAGCCAATCGCAAATGCGCCCTAAAGGTAAAAACAGAAGGACTAGATGGCGTCCGCGATTTCTGAGTACTAGGGACGGCACGCCTTCGAGCATAAGGCCGGCGCCTAAGGTGCCAGCGATGGCGATAATTGCCCGCGTTGTTGCGGTGGAGAAATCTTGAAGAATATAGGTACTGACGATGGCTGCGGTCGCGACCATTAATATCCGCGCCAAACCACTAGCCCGAGCAATATTAGGGCGACGTGTAAGTTCCGCAGTCAGGCGCGTATGGATGGCGCCGTCGAGTAAGTTTGTTGGATGCTTCGAGCCGGCGGCTTGTAATAAGCTACGTAGTCCGCCGAGAATAGCGCCGAGCATCAACAACAGGATGGGTATGGCTAACACATCTCTATCATACTACAATGTGACGATGAACGACAATTGCCAGATGATTGTGTACAACGCCGGGGCCATTTGGGGCCATTCGGGCGCCGAGGCACTTGCTATTAACGGCGGTAAAATTTGCGAAGTTGGCTTTGTAGATGTGCTGCGTGAAAAGTGGCAGGCCGAAACTGAGATTGATGCGCAGGGATTGTTGATCTCACCAGGATTTGTTGATGCCCACACGCACCCAGCTTTTGCTACTGGTCGCGCCGAAGAGTTTGATTGGCGTGCCGAAGGTGCTGACTATCTTGAAATCGCCAAGCGTGGTGGCGGCATTTTATCGAGCGTAGCGCACGTGCGCGATGCAAGCCTCGACCATATGATTTCTATTTGTACACTCAACTTTAAGCGTATGTTGAAGCATGGTACTACCACTTGCGAAGCTAAGTCAGGCTATGGCTTGTCAATCGAGTCTGAACTTAAATCTCTTGAGGCCATCAAAATTGGTGGCGAACGCGCTGGTATTACGGTTGTCCCAACCTTTTTGGGAGCTCACATGATTCCGCTTGAACATCGTGATAACCCACAGGGGTATGTCGATTTGCTGTGTGATGAAATGCTGCCAGCTGTTAAAGAGCAGGGTATAGCGCAAACTGCAGATATCTTTATTGAAGATGGCGCTTTTGATATCGCTCAGGCCCGCCAATATTGTGAAGTAGCGGTAGCTTTAGGTTTCGAGTTGCGGGTGCATGCCGACCAGTTTAATAATTTGGGCGGCGTCGAGTTGGCCTGTGAGTTTGGCGCCCAATCTGTAGACCACCTCGAGGCTTTATCTGATGCTGGCCTTGAGTGCTTGGCCATGAGCGATAAAACTTTTGCAGGCTTGTTGCCAACCGTGCCGCATTTTTTACGCCAAAAGATAGATGCCCCGGCACGAAAAATGATTAAAGCTGGGGTCAAGTATTTCATCGGCACCGATTTTAATCCCGGATCTAGTTACACCCCGTCGCTAGCTGAAGCCGCCCACTTCGCTCGCGTGCGCTTGTGCTTGTCAGCGCAAGAGGCGATGCATGGTGTTACTGCTGGCGCTGCCGATAGTTTAGGACTGGGCGAGTCTAAGGGGCGCATTAAGGTTGGGCATGACGCCGACTTGGTCTTCTTAAACCTGCCTGACTTCTTCCACTTCGGATACGCCTTTGGTGAAAATCCGGTGGTGAAGGTGGTGTTAGGCGATAAGCTTCAGTAGTTAATAAGCTTGATAAACCGCAATAGGCGTCATGTTAGAGCGCCCAGCTGTAGCCTCGCAGGTTGTGCAGAGTATAGAGAATAGGAGTAATAAGGGGATTCCCGCGACATTATTCCGCAGCCCTTTAATAATGTAGTATTCTTAACTATGCGTTTTCTGGCGACAATTGCACTTTGCGCACTTTCTACGCCTGTTTTCGCGCAGATAGTGGTGAATGAAGTGTGTCCGGCCAATGTGAAATCGGCTGTTGATGACTTTGATCAGAGTAGCGATTGGATTGAGCTTTACAACTCAGGCGCTTCTAGTGCGAATTTGGCGGGGTACATGCTCAGTGATAACCCGTTAGAGCAAGATAAATTTGTGTTTGGCGATGTTGATATTGCTGCTGGTGGCTATTTAGTAGTGTGGGCGTCGGGACGTGATATTGGCAACGATCTGAACTGGGACACCATAGTTGATTATGGCGCGCAAGTGCATTACTACGATGCGACGGCTGCTCCAGCTGGTGATTGGCGCGAACCTGGTTATGACGCGAGCAGTTGGCAATTGGGCGCATCACCGCTAGGGCAGGGTTATTCGCATATTGCTACCAGTATTGCAAGTCAACGCGTGGCATTACGGATCGAGTTTAGTTTGACGGCGCGAGAAATTTCTGACTTAGAGCAGTTGCGTTTTCATATTGATTACGACGATGGCTTTGCCGCACATATTAACGGTATAGAAGTTGCGCGTGACAACTTGGGTATTTATGGAGTGAATCCACAGTGGTTGTCTGATGCGCCATCGCAGCACACTGGTAGCCTGCAGTGGGGAGGTGCTCCCGATGATTTTCGGGTAGATAACCCAACGCAGCTTTTGGTTGAAGGTGTAAATGTTCTGACTGTAGAGGTTCATAGCATAGGTAACGATGGCACTTTGAGTTTGACTCCGTTCTTGTCGATAGGCAAAAAGCACTCAGCGCCTCCCGGAGCGCCAAGCGCTTATATCGATTTTGAAGAAGACAATGATTTGCATACGAGTTTTTCACTTAAAGCCTCGGGGGAGGACACCTTGCTGTCTGATGCTAGCGGTACCGTGGTAAGTGCATTAACTTCTACTAAATTGTGGGCCGACCAAACTTGTGGCTATGACGCAGCTAACAACGTAGTGATTTTCCATGAGGCCACTCCGGGGGAAGCTAATTCAGCAATGGGCATGGCTGACGTGGTTGAGCAGGTGGCGATATCGCCAGATGGCGCAGCATCAAATAGTGCTTCGCAAACAGTTACTTTATCTTGCCCGACCGCCGGCGCTGATATCTGGTACACCTTGGATAGCAGCGAGCCCCAAGAAAATGGTGCTGCTAGTAATTTGTATGTTACACCATTCACTGTGTCGCCAGGAGTGAACCCTGTAGTGGGTGTGCGCGCAACAGCATTTGTCAGTGGTTGGTGGCCATCACGAGTCAAAACGGCTTCGTTCTTGTTTGGTTTGCAACACGACATGAAGATTTGGTCAATCGTTACCGACCCTTATTACATGTGGGATCCA
>JAPKEZ010000196.1 GCA_028821845.1 Planctomycetota bacterium
TTGGCAATTCCAATGAAGCGCAATATGATCAATCAGGAGAAGTTGAAGTTTCCAAGCGGATTAGCCGCAGCCTCTACCTTGCAGTCGCTTTACGCTGACAGCGCTGAGGCTAGTAAAAAAGCACGGGCCTTAATGTGGTCCGGATTGGTCGGCGCGGTTGTTCCATTTTTAATCGACGCGCATTTTATTATTGATAAAGTCAAAACTACTGCCGATGCGGTTGTTTATAAAACCCTGTTACCGGGGTCCTCCAAATTGTTTGACTGGTTGCCGCATGTCGGCACTAAGTTGAATGAGAGTGGCGTTAAAGAAATCGCCAAGCCTAGCGATTGGACATTGCGCATGGACCACAACCCCGTGATGATTGCCGCTGGTGCTCTTGTAGGGTTACGCGTGACGATTTGGATGTCCGTAAGTGGATTAATACTTGCGTTCTTGCTAGGCCCTTATGCTCAAGAATATCTATGGGTGAACCTCAACGGTGAAACTGTAGCTGCGGTTACAAAGCCAGCCAGGGCCTGGAAAGAAATCGGCTTGTGGTTAGGTGCGCCTATTATGGTGGCTTCCGGATTGTTGGCGTTTGCTTTTCAATGGAAAACCATTGCTCGTGCTCTAAGCGGGATTGGTAAGAAAAGTGAAGGTGATGACGACGTACAAGACGGCGTTGAAGTGCCGAATAGCTGGTTTGTGGCTGGCATGGTGGCTTCTGCTTCCGGTGTGATTTTTGTCGCTAATAGTCAGTTTGACGTGCCTGTTCACCTGGGCGTGCTGGCCGTGGCTTTAACTTTCGTGCTAGCTTTGGTCGCATGTCGCGCCACTGGCGAATCTGATATCACCCCTACTGGCGCAATGGGTAAAATCATGCAGTTAACGTACGGCGTGTTAATTCCGCAATCGGCGACTGCCAACTTGATGACGGCAGGTATTACTGCGGGCGCGGCGAGCTCATCTGCAGACTTATTGAACGATCTTAAGTCTGGATACTTGTTGGGCGCGAATCCTAAGCGTCAATTCTTGGCACAGTTCTTTGGTATTTTTACGGGTACTATCGCCACCGTGATTGGCTTTAAGTTGTTGGTGCCGGATGCGACTGCATTATTGGGCAAGACTTTGGCGGATGGCACTGAGATAGCTCCAGCATTCCCAGCGCCGGCAGCGGTAGCATGGAAGGCTGTTGCTGATGTGTTTAACAGTGGCATTGGTAACTTACACGAAATGCATCGTAGTGCCATTTTTGTTGGCTTGGGCATCGGCATAGCTTTGACTTTGATTGATCGCTTTGCGCCGAAAAACCTCAAAAAGTTTTTGCCCTCCGCTACCGGTGTTGGCCTAGGATTTATCTTGCCATTCCAGTACCCCTTGTCGATGCTTATAGGCGCGATGATTGGTTATTACTGGAACAAGCGTAATGAGAAGCAATGCGATGGCTATTTGGTGCCGCTTGCCTCAGGCATTATCGCTGGTGTTTCGATTATGGGCGTGGTGGCCGCGGCGTTGAATAACTTTGTGTTTGTTAATGGTGGCGCTGGGCACTAATTAATACGCAGCGCTAGAATATGGGTGTTTTGACCATGACAGCCTCCCCAACAACTTCAGAGCTAATTGCCAAGATCCTAAACCGTAGCGCTAAAGTCGGCGTCGTGGGACTTGGCTATGTAGGCC
>JAPKEZ010000075.1 GCA_028821845.1 Planctomycetota bacterium
GATGAATTATGCCTTTACCTGAGCCCAGCATGCTTGATTCTCGCCATTCTCGGACAGTGGCTGTTTATCGATATAAGATTGATGATCGTCGTAGCAATGGCAAGCTTGGCCTATTTACACCAGGCACCGGTGATGGCGATACATCCTCCTCAGCAACAGCCCATTAAGGTCGAGGCCACTGTTTATTCGATTGCTAAACATGTCGATTATGTACAAGTTACTTTGGGTGATCTGAGTAGCATCAATAGTGATTACAGTGACAATGTTTATCCCACTCGATTGAGGGCCATCTCAAATGATTTTTGCCACGAGTTAGCCATCGGCGAACGCATTCGTGCCCAGGGCATCCTCGAAAAGAATGGCAAATGGCTTAGCATAAAGAAGTTTTCATACACTTCTATGAATAGCAGGCGTTGGTTACCGTTTCAAGAGTTGCGGCAACTTGTGCAACAAAAGTTGTCCGCACTATATTCTGATGGCGAGCTAGGCATTGCCAAGGCACTTATTCTTGCCGACAAAAGCAGCCTTGACGACTTATTGCAATCGGGCTACCGCAATTTTGGGCTGCTGCATTTGCTTGCTGTTTCTGGCATGCATTTCTGGTTATGGAACTTCTTCTTACGACGACTACTTAGTTATAGATTTCATCGCCTACGCATTCCGCTGTTGGTCCTTGCAGCATTGCTTGCTGGTTTTGGCCCTGCTGTTAGCCGCGCGCTAGGGTTCATAGTTGCCAGAGACTTAGCTGCAATTAGTCAGCGCGGTTTTTCTGCACTAAATCTTATTGCCATAGTCGGCATAGGTGAATTAATGCTTTTTAGAAACAGTAACTTCGGATTGGGATACCTACTCAGCTACACAGCCACTATTGCTATTATTGTATGTAGCGACAAGAAAAACGATAGCTCGTTAATGGCCACCATGCGCTGTTCGTGGGCTGCATTCTTCGCGACAATGCCGCTGATTCATCACATCCAAGCAACTATTGAATTCTACAGTATTATTCTTAGTCCTGTTTTTGCATTGTTCACTACCGCACGACTATTCATTATTTTGCCAAGCATGCTTTTCCCCTCGCAACCAATTTCACAGTGGATGTTGTCGTTAATTAGCAATATAGAGTTGAAGATTATTAACATGTGTGACATGTTGCCTGGCACGCCATTCATTGCGACCACGAAAAGCGGGATAGCAGTAACGGTTATTGCGATTATTGCTCTACTTCTATCTACACCACACCGGATTCCCGCACGCCGCTTACGTATTGCTGGCGCAACGACTGCTCTCATCTGTTTTTCTTATCAGCCATCAGCAACAATAGGGATAAGCATGATCAACGCTGGTCACGGACTAGGCGTAATAATAAATGGGGAGCAAAGCTCAATCGGTTTTGACCTAGGAAGCAAAACATTACATAGAAAACGCTTGGTCGATGGCGTGTACTTCAAAGAATTGCAGCGCAATCGCTGGCCTACACCAAAGAAATTTATTTTTTCTCATCGCGATACAGACCATGTAAACGGAATGCCAGAATTAAAGAGAAGGCTTGACGTAACTGAACTAAATCATGGCCAAGCCATGTCATTAACATTACCACCATGGCAGATTAAAGTGTTGCGCACACGCGGAGGTTTGAACCACACGGCAAACGACATTGGCTACGCTCTAGATTTACGCTACGAGCAACACCGAATCATTGTCTTAGGCGACCAAGATGGCTCGGCTTTATTTGAATTGGCGCAACGTATTGAAGCTGGACCTGTAGATATCATGTTCAGCCCACACCATGGACTAAGCACTGACGGGCTGGCGATGCTAATTGAACATTTGCGCCCTAGCGAATTATGGGCATCATGCGCCATCGAGAACTTCCCTTTGCCTGCTCAGCCAATTGCCGATCATTACGGAATTCCACTATTGCACACAGTAGAGGAACCCTTGCGTTATTTTTTCAGTATCGATTGATTTTCCACGCGTCTACCTTATGTGAAACGATTAATCTAAGCAGCAACAATCCATATTGATCTAGAAGACATACAACATGCGCTTATTTCTCACCCGCTCTATGCACAGCAGGAAACAACCACAAATAAACATCACCTACCTTAGAGACTAAAGACACATCACCAGAGTCGCGCAACTTATTCAAATAATCATGACTCGCAGTCGAAGTCGCCGTACTCAAAATAGCCAAGCTACGTCCGGCAACAATTTGTCGTAACTGGCTGAGTGCTGGTTGTGGCGCGTAGCTGCCAGGGTCTGCTGTTGCCGGCCAATCATTTGAGCCCCAAAAGCTGACGACTAGACCAAGTCTCGATAGAACTTCTGGGTTATAAGCGTGATTGTGAATCTGTGGGCGATCAACCAGTAATGTATGCTGCAAGGCCGGAGCCCACTGGTTTCCCTGCGCCATACTAGCAACTTTGGGGAAACGTGGATGCATCATAATCACGGTATCGCTACCTAACTCTTGAATAGCTTCAAGGACCAATTGCGGGATGGCTGGCGGCAGATTGTCGTCGGCAAGTCGCGACACTAACTCGCCATTACTGGCAGTCGTTAGTGGCAAAGACTGACTGACATTCCAATAAGCATAAGCCTGTATCGTTGAAAACATTGTTGGTATTGACAGGATGACAAGCGCGCCAAGCGCAAACATAGGCACCCAACCTTTCACATAATGCACAATCATTGACCCAGCAGGGATCGCTAAGAATATAGCAAACAACCGAGGAAACTTATACTCGTTACTAAACGGCAAACTAGAGAACGAAAACAGTACTGCAAGAATTGACGCTAATAAAATAACCTTCCGCTGTTTAGCGCTAAGCTTTAAGACGACGAAGGCGCTCATCAGAGCAAGCAGCAAACACGGTCCCAGAATATTGAATAATGCCCCATCGCCGACAAAAGGCAATTGTTTGTCTGGAGCAGCGGAAGCACCCGCGTTGAGAAACAATGGTGCAATAAATGGCACTGCAATTATTGCCGAAACGGTACCCAACTTCGCCCAAGTAATGATTTGCGACATCAGCTCACCTGAGTTGCACAGCAACGCTTGGCCCACAATCAGTAAGACACTAAAAGCACCAACCAGAGGGTTAAGTGCAGCGCATAAGCCGAGAAGTATTGCCGCCAGCAAGCGACTACGCTTAGTATCTTCGATTGCATTCGACAAAGCGAATAGCATTAGCGGCAACGAGCATGCGAAAGATGAAACGTTTAAGAACTTGGTCACGAATGACTGCAAGCGTGCATCCCAAGAAAACAACTCGCCAACATTTGTCATTGGCTCGAGGATGGCAAAAGGCATAGCACCTAGCGGTGGAACACTCACTCCGTGCGCAAAATAATATCCTAAGAGATTGAACCCGAGCAGCATGCACCAGAATGAGGCGCGGCGTACGGCAAAGGAAAACTGTAAACGTTTAGTCAAAGAGTCTAATGCTGGCCCCATCAATAAAGCCGCGAGAATGTTGATTATCGCGAACCCCCATAAGGCGCCGATGCCGAGTCGTCCGATCAATACACCTAGTGTTGGATACAGTGTGTAATAATTTAATGCCTCACCAGCATGATACGGATTTTCTGGAAGCAAGCCATCACTCAGCACCGCCTCACCAATAGTTGTGTGCAGATATCCGTGGTAAGAGACACGAGCTGATTCTCCGCCCATGGTTAACGCCACTAATACTATTAGCGCCAACAGTAGCCCTTCAATCCAAGGCCAAGCGCGATTTTTTATCGAGTTATCGGTCATTGTAACTATATTTGTCGAGAGACCATGGGCCAACATCATCTAGTGAATGCTCGTCAGTCGGATCAGTGGTATAGCCCAATTCAGACAGTGCTTGCTCATCAAGATGAGTACTTGCATCGCCATCCACTTGTTCTTTAGATTGATACCATCGGTAAAGCTGCCCACCGAGGCGCGACACTATTTGCGGATTGGCATCGGCGATATTGTCTATTTCAAATGGATCGCTAAGGCGATCGTAAAGTTCTACAGCAGAATAAAAGTAAGCCACATCTTCTGGTGGCTCAAGAGGACCTTGTGCATTCTGCTGCGGATTGTGTACTAATGTATAACGCGCATCACGGATAGCGAAGTAATCGTTATGCCAGGCACTAACGACAGTGTCAGCAGCGAAGTCATTACCATGCAACAGCATCTCCATTGTTTGAGACAAATCTACCAATTGCGAAATGTGTCCACTGGTGCCTGATTGCTTGTCAATTACGATTAATGGCACGCGTACCACCGAGCTATACAAACTTTTGGCGTGCAAGAAGTAACCGTTACGGTCGGCGAGCTCTTCGCCATGGTCAGAGAAAAATACTACTACGGCATTATCAAGTAGACCTCCACGATTTGCTGCACGGTATTTGGCGTCTAGATTAACTAAAAAATCTTGAAGGTATTGATTAGCTGTTGCTATCTCGGCATCGTACAAATCGCGATAAGCACCGAAATTTTCTTGCTCTGTTTGCGGCGAGCGATGTGCCGCTTTAAGTTGATCGTTACCAGCAATAACATTAACGGGCAAAGACAATTGATCGCGGTATTCAGGCAGTGGCTCATAAGGCTGGTGCGGAGCCATGAAGTGGGCCCACAGCATTACTCTGCCGCCTTCGACTATATCGTTATGAGCTGCCTTTAAAAGATCGTCTCCTAATTCGTGCTCGCGTTCTTTTGCACGAACAGCGTAACTATCGAAACCATTAGCTAAACCACAAAACTTATGTAAGGAGCGATTCGCCACCCGCGCGTGACAACTGAAGCCAACATCCTTCAATGACGTGATGTATGTGTCAGCTTGCAAACGCGTCATATTTGACACCGCCCCATGTTCGAGTGGCGCCAACCCTGTAAAAAATGATGCTAGCGATGGTAAAGTTTTGCCAGACGTTGTAAACGCGGAATCGTACACCACACCCTGGTTGGCGAGCCACGCTATAGAAAATGGGTCGTCAGGTGAACCGGCTAATTCAAGTTTCGGTGCCTGGTGTAAAGTCGGGTTATAAAACGGCAATCGCGAAGCGCGTAGAGTATCGATGGACACCAATATCAAATCGCGTTGCTCGCCGGCAGCGAGCAAGCCGCCTTGGCTAGCCGACGGGCTCGGAGCACAGGCCCACACAGTGAGAGCCAAGACCGAAATGATGAGGTGCAATCGCAACATTTGCATAGTATAAAGCTAGCGCACACCCTAACGCGATGGCATTCTATGGTTGAATTACGCCATGGCAGTACTCGATAAAATCCTCGCTTCTTGCATCCCGCTCGTTCCTAAGGCATTCATGCGCCCGCTCAGCCTGCGATATATCGCAGGTGAATCGCGCGAAGACGCTCTAGCTCGCGGACGCCACCTTCACGACAACTCTTATCTCACCACTTTCGATTTACTTGGCGAAGCGGTAACAAATAACAGCGAAATTGATGCTGCAGCGGGCGAGTATAAATCGCTAATTCAAACGCTAACGGATAATGGCTTTCCCGTGAACGTGTCGTTAAAGCCGACGCAAATGGGGCTCAATATCAGCCAAGACATTTGCTTTGAGACCGTTAGCTCAATTGTCAGCCTCGCCCAGCAACAGCAAGGTTTCGTGCGTTATGAAATGGAAGAATCGAACACTATTGACGGTACTCTCGCGGTCTTTGAACGTTTGAGAGAGGCGCATCAGCAGAATGTCGGTTGCGTACTGCAAGCAATGCTGTTTCGCACTCACGACGATGCCCAGCGCCTTCTGCAAAGCAATCCACAGCAGCTGAACGTGCGGATGGTGAAAGGAATTTATGTAGAGCCGGAATCCATTGCATACCAAGAAATGAGAGAGATTAATGCTTCTTATTTGAAGACCACGCGCTTACTACTCGAAAACGGTGCTTATGTTGGCGTTGCTACTCACGACCCATTAATAGTTGCTGGAGTTGAGCAGATACTAAAAGACATCCCGGAAGCTAAAGAGCGCGTTGAGATACAAATGCTGCTTGGTGTGCAAGAGACTTTTCGCCGTCAAACACTTGATGCCGGCTATAAGGTCAGAGTTTACATTCCTTATGGCGAAGAGTGGCATAAGTACGTCACCCGTCGCTTAAAGCGTAATCCTAAACTCGCACGGCATGCTTTGACGGGTATGTTCGGAAAGCGCGAAAAGCTTTAGGCGCCATTACTGCGTGGCGAACTCGTCGAGCAACACGTCAAGTGTTTGCGCGACTGCCTCTGGCATACTGACACTACGTTCAAAACTAGCGCCTGCAGCACGAGCGTGTCCACCACCACCTATGCGGCGCGCTACCTTGTTTACGTCTAAAATAGTCTTGGAGCGGAAGCTAACTTTTATTTGCCCAGCATCACGTTCGCACAATAATGCTACCGCCTCGACATTTGCTACGGCACGAATGATATCTAATACTTCGTCAGTATCTTCCAAGCTACCGTTGCCCGCGGATAGCAAATCGTTGGTTACCCACGCTACCGCGATTTTGCCATCCGCGTGATATTGCAAATTCTGTAAAGCAGCTGCCACGCCCAAAGGGCGTCCATCTTCGAGTTGTTGGTAAACCAAATCGTAAATCCGTGAACTGTCTACTCCGCGTGCAACCAAGTAAGCGGCCATATCGAAAGAGCGCTGGTCTGAATTGGAATACTTCAGCCAACCGGTGTCTGTCATCAGCGCGACAAAAGCAGCCTCATACGCCGCTAGTGGCAAGGGCTCTGCTTCGAGTAATTGGGCCAACTCGATAGCGAGAATTCCTGAAGCTGCTGCTTCGACGTCGTGAAAGGCGGCGTCCCAAGTTTCGGGAGTCATCATGATGTGGTGATCCACTACCATCTTTGGCTGACTGCGCTGTAAAATTTCAGGCACCATATCGCCAAGACGTCCAAGCTCGTTGCAGTCGCAAGCAATGAGTAAATCGTATTCAGGCAACTCGCCATCAAATATTTTCCAAGGCGTTTTCTGCTCTAGAAAACCATAGCGCTGGTCTGGCAGGTTCGGCAACATGATTTGTACATCTTTACCCATAGCGGATAGAGCGTGGTACAGAACAATTTGGGCGCCAAGGCAATCACCGTCGGCACGTAAATGTCCGGTGAGCAAAATTGAAGAGCTAGACTTGATTAACGAAACTGCTTGTTGCATATCTTTCATTTTAACTTAATCTCCGGTCGAATTCAGCGTAATTAATTTTCTTGATAAACCGTCTGTCAAACACAGAATCTCGCACACTTGCTCGGCACTAGAAGCAGAGCCAAACTCACTTGTCTCAAAGCTGAGTACTCGCCCCCACTTGCCCTGCGCCAGGCTTCCGAGGTCAGGACGGCGCAACACCTCAGCGCCGCGGATGGTGAGCGCCTGCCACCACATCTGGCTACTAATCTCAGGGATAATCTCTTTGGCACAGCGCAACTCGTAAAGTGGGTCTAGCCGTTGATTAGAAGCTAATGAATCACACCCCAGAGCTGGAAGTAATGAACCCACCTTGGCAAATGCTGGCTGGGGCCGGTCAAAATATTTATGCGTACCGGGACAAAAAACAATGCTGACCCCGGCATTATCAAGACGCAGTAATTCATCGGCCCTAAGGTTACCGCAATGCACGGCCAACGTGGAAGGTGTCAGGCCACCGACAGCATCAAGCCAATCAATTGGCGACGCATAGTAGGTGTCTTTTATATTCAAGCCACGTCGCAAAAACAACTCGGCTAACCCACCCGTGCCCTTCTCTAAGAACTGGCGCTCTACATCATGTTCGCCAAGATGAATTGAAACAATATTATCCGTGGCATATTTTTCAAACACTTGGCGCGCAAGTTTATCGGATACAGAATAAGGTGCATGCAATGCTACTCCGCGATAAGGGAAGTCCGGTAAATCTGGCAATTCTCCCTGCGGCACGAATAATTCGCTGAAGGCGAAGACCTCTGGCAAATCAGGGCTTACGTCACCTTCAGCTCCTGGCTCACTGACATGAGTTGCGACCAAACCACAACCATTCTCCGCCAATTGTCGGCGAGACTCGGCAGCGCTTTCTTCGGGCGAAAGTCGTTCTGTAGATTGCCTCCACTCGAGCAACGACTCTACCCATTGCGCAAAACTATCGCGCGAAAATTTATCGCGTGGCGCATCAAATGACTCGAGATGGGCATGCGCAAGGATAGGTGCTGCCGTAAATAATTG
>JAPKEZ010000076.1 GCA_028821845.1 Planctomycetota bacterium
TCTTCAACTAGTTTTTCTCGCTGCAACTGACCTCGATGCAAGTCGTTCTCTAAAGACTGTGTAACCAGATCAATAAAATCATCGGAGTTCTCTAACAGAGCCAAGTACATTGAGTCGCTACTGAAATCGACCTCACCGCTTTCTAGGAAAGTTTTACGTGACTCCAAAGCGAACAATTCTTCAACTAGTTTTTCTCGCTGCAACTGACCTCGATGCAAGTCGTTCTCTAAAGGCTGCAACTCAGAGAAACTACGCACGTTCTGTGCTGCCTCTAATTTCATCGTTTGCAAGTTGCGCGCTTGTCCATCTAAATCTATTTCTAGCTGAGTGATCACGCTCTCGCTATGGCGAATTGCAGCAGTAATGTCCCGCAACTGCACCTGATAACTTGCATCAAATTCGCTTTGACGCTGAGAAGCATCGGCAACTACTTGAGCCTTAAACGCCAAAGCGGTGCTTAACATCATTAAATCAGCATCAATATCAATCGTTGCAATTCGTGAGCCATCTAGCACAGCACTGTTATCTACAACCAACCAGTACAGTTTGCCGCTGTAATCAGAAAGCTGTTGAAGTTGTGGCACCACCCACTTTGCGTTCACCAATAACTCGGGGATAGCTTGTTTCTCTCCGAGGCCTCTCTCTGTCTGCGGCAATAGTGGTAGTTGTTCGATGACTGGCAGTGGGTCGACGATGACCACTTGGCTAGAGATTTGCTCTTGCTGATTTGACAAGTAAACGGCATACCAGACAGCCACAATCGCTAGACAGAAAAATGAAATCGTGGCATAAGGCAAAAAGCGTTGCACGTCGATATTGACGCGTTTACCAGCGCTAGTTGGCAATACCGCCGCAGCAACTTCGGCTACTTCCGCAACTGTTTCAATATCGAAGACACGCATTAAAGCATCTATCTTTTCTTTAGATGGCAACGATGGCCATTCGGCATCGTAAACATCGCTGCTTTCCCATACTCCTATTTTCACGAGAGGCACGCGCGACGTAACTAGAACCGAGCGCACCATTTCTAATGTTTGCAGTGGCGTGGTAAAAGCCACCACACCTTCATTCACCTGGGCCAACTCAGCAACAGTAATGCGCTTGAAGTCAAAACGAATGTCGGCCAAGTCAAGAAATCCATCATCCCCATCGCCGAGCACCCACATTTTAGTGAGGGGCTCTGAATCGGAATCAAAGGGACTACTATGCAATGTCATATGCAGCTGCCACATAGGCTAGCGCTTTATCTAGATGTTTGTCGGCATGATGCACCGAAGCAAGTGGCTGACCAGTAACAACGCGATCACCGACTTTAGAGTGCGCAACTAAGCCTACTCCATGATGTATAGCAGCGTCGGCACGTTCTCGCCCTGCGCCCAGCACAAATGCCGCCAAGCCAATTTGTTCAGCGTCACAACGTGTAACAACACCATCGTGCTCTGCACAATAATCTTGTTGCGCCACTTCTTCACTGCCGCGCAAAGCAACACTCAAGTCGCCACCGTGCGCCGCAACTAGCTGCTGCCACACCTCGAAAGCACTGCCGTCTGCCAAGATCTTCTTAGCTTGCTCGGTATCACCGCTAAGTTCGGCAACAAGGTCTATTAAATCTTGCGGACCTTCACCCAATAAAGTTTGTTCAGCCTCACGCACTTCAAGGGAGTTACCCACTGCATGCCCCAAAGGCTGCGACATATCACTAAGCAATGCGGTGGTCTTTACACCCGCACCATTACCAACGCGCATAATAGAATCGGCAAGCATCTCAGCCTCGGCGCGCGTCTTCATAAACGCCCCACTACCGTACTTGACATCCATCACTAAAGATTCGATTCCTTCGACCAACTTCTTCGACAAGATAGATGCCGTTATCAGAGCCACCGAGGGCACTGTTTGTGTCTCATTGCGCATCGCATAAAGAATACGATCGGCAGGTGCCAACTCTGGGGTTTGCCCATTCATAAAACAACCCACGTCTTGCAAAGTGCGGCGCAGTTGTTGCGTATTCAATTCGGTGCTAAAACCAACTATCGATTCTAGTTTGTCTAAAGTGCCGCCAGTGATACCCAAGCCGCGTCCAGAGAGCATCGGCACTTTCTTACCCATCTTCACCCACAACGGCGCCAACACCAGCGAGACTTTATCGCCAATGCCACCGGTTGAATGCTTGTCAACAAAAGGACCGTCGATACCACTCCAGTCGAGCTTATCGCCACTATCCACCATTGCCGTCGTCAAGCAAACGGTCTCGGCATCGGTCATACCGTTGCAAACAACAAAGGCCAACCACGCGCCAATCTGGGCGTCGCTAATCTCTCCAGTAGTAACACCGCGCACAAAGGCTTCGATTTGCCCATCGCATTGTTCAACACCTTGCCGACGCTCTAGCAGCCACTGTGAAATCATTACTCTGTCACCTTTATCTCGAGCACATCTCCGATTTTCACGCCACGCTTGAACACTGCGGGCTTACCCGTAGAATAGACAATAATCTCAAATTCGTTATTGTATAAATTGTCAAAAACAAATTCACCGGAGGAATTTGTTAACGAAGAGTCAACACCCAGGAAACGCTCTGGCAATCGCGACTCAGAAAAATTATCACGCGGCAATGCTCCTTTAATTTGCACTCCGACATTTGCCATCGGCTTGCCATCAGCATCAACAACTTTGCCAGAGATGCTTTGGCCAGCAATCAAAGATACGTCTAACATTTGTGACTCGCCAGCAATCACCACCGGCCCAATTAGCGCAGTGCCATGTTGTGGATGATGCGCAATCAAGTAAACATCGTCAACGTTATGCAAATCAGAAAACTTATAATATCCTTTGACATCACTGTTAACACTCACATCACGTTCATCAGTCAACAACCACAATTGCGTGTTATGCAGCACAGTGCCATCGCCATCGCTAACCACGCCAGTCAAAGAAATGGTCTCTTTAAGTTCTACCCAAACATCTATCTGCCCCGCATCAATCACTACATGCGTTTGCGCGAAATCAGGATGGCGCGCGTTGACATTCCATCCTTGCGAATCTGGTACTGCGCTAATCACAAATGTGCCGTCGTCACCAGAACGCGTCACCGAAGATCGTGTCCCGTAGTTGAAAACATTTTCATAATCGGTGCTGCGGCGATTTTTACGACGGTTTGGTTTACCTGCGACAATTCTTACGCCAGCGACTGGCCCGTCATTTTGGTCGATAGCCTGTCCGTAAACTGGATGCGCTGGTTCAAGGAATATTTCTAGATCCCTATACGAACTGCCCTCGTCCATCATTCCGCCTGGACGCCATACACTCATTTGTTTTTCAAAGGCCCCTTCAAGTATGAACGGACCCGCTGGAATACCGCCAAGCGCAAAACGTCCTTGGTCGTCACTAGTGGTAAAAACGTCTACTTTCAGCTCTTCTTGGTTGTCAACGAACTCTGGTGAATGAAAGTAACAAGCCACTTTTGCACCAGCGACTGGCAAGCCTTCGATGTCGTACACAGTGCCATACAACGCACCCGCTGGTGACAGCACCATTTCGATACTGTGAGTTAGTCCTCCGAATAGAACCGCAGGTGCTTCGATTGACCCCGGCGCCGAATAATTACCAGGATTAGCATGCACCGACAGCAATTGGGAACCATGCTCGAATTCGACATGCACCAAGCCATCTTTATTAGACCAAGCACTCGTGTTGGACGGAATGCTGCTATCGTCCCATTGGATATCTACTTTCACCCCACCCACCTTGCGTTCAGAATCGCGTAGCAACAACTGAATTTCCAGCACAGCTGGCTTCAACGCGTCTACTTTGTCGGCATTTTCTTTGGCGGAAGATACATTGTGCACATCTGTCACAGATGGTGCATTGTCGCCACACCCACCCAAAACGATGGTTAGGCAAACCATCAACACTACCAAAGCGGGCTTATTAAGTCTCATGGCTCTAGGATACTCAACTTTACTGAATTTTTCGAGATAATTGCCTCAAGAGCGGTTTTTTACGGTAATCTTCATATTGAGTCAGGTGCTTCCGTAACGCCATTCCCCAAAAATGAAATACCTACAACTGTTCTTATGCACGATTGGTCTAGCAGCCATTTCTTCTACGTCCCTAACAGCTCAATCCCAAGACGATTGGGTCGAATGGGGATATGTCGACGGACTCAATCAGGGCGACTCTTTCGGCAGCGCAATGTTGCCATTGGGTGACGTAAATAACGACCTATACGAAGACTACTTGGTCGCCTCTCCGCAATCTGGGTCTTACCTACGCCGTGCTGGTGAATTGAGTATTCACAGTGGTCAAGACAACAGCGTTATCGCTAGTGTCTACGGCAGCAGCATGGGTCAGCAAATGGGCTACAGCATTTGTATCCTAGGTACGCACAATAATGATGGCTTGCTAAAGATAGCCGCTTCATCCCCTTTCTCTAATTCGAGCAACGGAATGTTTTCTGGGGTAGTGAACATTTATGCCTTCGATCTAAACACCTTGAGTTTTGACTTATGGCAAGAGCTTACCGGTGACAATGCCGGCGCAATGTTTGGCGTCAGCGTCGCTGCTCTCGACTACAACAGTGACGGTGGTCTAGATTTAGCAGTAGGTTCAATTGGCGATAGCGAACCACTCGTTGGCCAACAACTCGATGGTAGTATTCGATTCTTCGAAGTCAGCGATTTGATTGCTGACGAGACTGTCGCCAATTCTAAATATGGTGAACCAAACTCTGCCGAGATGTTCGGCTTTGCAATGTGTTATGCCAACATTAATAACGAAGAAGGCTTGTTGATAGGAGCGCCATTCGCCAACGCCGACAACTCCGGAGCAGCTATATTGTATCAGGCATCAAGTAATCAACTACTAATGCCTCCTTTAGAAGACCCATTACCAACAGCAGACGCCAACCTTGGCTTCGCGGTTGCCGCGGGCAGTGACATTACTGGAGATGGTAAAGCCGACTTCATAGCTTCTGCTCCTAATGCCGGAACCGGCACAGTCGTTACCTGGAGGCTCCCACTAGAAATAGGTCGATCGCTGAATGGCAGTAACAGCGGCGAAAAGTTCGGATACAGTGTTGCCATCACCACAGACGCGAACTTCAACGACTCCGATGATTTAATTGTCGGCGCCCCCGAAGCCGGCAACGACAACGGCCGCTTCGCTGTTCACGATATGTCTAGTCTCGACCAAACGGTTCTCTACTCTGAGAGTGGTTCAAACGGACAACTATTCGGCAGTGCTGTTGCGACTGCAGGCGATATCAACCAATCTACTAAATCAGAAATTTTGGTGGGTGCCATTGGCGAAAACAATAGAACTGGTCGCGTTTACATCTATTCTCCACCTGAACAAGACATCGGCCCTATAGAACTAGAAGTTGTGGGTAATTATGAATGGGAAACCGATCTGAATCTAAATGCGACCAACCTGTCTCAAGGTGGCGGAGGTGAACTTCACTGGTACATGGGGACTAAAGCAGGGTCTTCTGTCGTCGATGGGTATGAATTAGATATTGGCGGTAATGTTCTGCTGCTGGCCAGCACCAGCAACCCAGGAGTCCAAGCGCAATACACACACACTATCCCTGACACAATTGCCGATGGACAGTTACTCGTTTTTCAAGTAGTTGAAGACCGCAGTGGCTTCATTCGGTCGTCTACTATCGACGGCGGTAATGTTGTCGATCCAGGAGTAACAATGTTTGTTGATGGCAACCAAGCGGGTGCCCAAATACAAGTCCGAACGAAATGGGGCATGCCTAATAGCCCCGTTTACATTTATGGTTCTGCAGCAACACCTAGTGGCAGTGCGTCAAATAATGCGCCAGATGGCAATTGGGATTTGAACTTACGCAATGCGAAGCCTATTGGCAGTCCAGGTGATCAATCTAACTTGATTGGTAACTTCACCTCTGCACCGATTAACGTGCCAGCTTCACTGAGTGGCGTAACTGCATATTTCCAGGCGTACGACTGGGACTTCTTCGAGTCGGCGCTGACCCCTGTTCTGGTTGTTACCTTCCAGTAACAACCTATACGTATTACAAGCGTACGTAATCGAAATCTGCCGCCTGACCATTCAAGTCTTTCGACGGTGGAGCAATCCAGCCGGCGTACTTTCCTGGCTCGGTAACCGACACCATCAACGACGAAACGTACTGTCGATCTTCATCCTTAGGTAGCCACTTGTCTTGGTTGGCGACGAACTCGGCCTCGGTTAAAGGATTGCCTTGCGTGTCAAAACGATTATTAGCATAGATGCCTATCTCACGGTTAAAACGACGATGAGGTAGACAGAACTCAAAATCTATGTTTGCCTTACTCAAAATGCGATTCCAATAATCAACGCCTTTCTGATTGTCATCGAGGTAATCCGTGCGCAGCACCTCATTGAGAGCATTACGTAATGGCACTTCCTCTTTAACTATCTTACCGTCAACGAGTTTTTCAATGACGTAAGATTCTTGCATCGCAGTATGCTCGGTGTACCTCTTTTCTTCGTAACAGCGACCTTTTAGCCCAGCCGCAAAAAAGTTTGCTGCATTCGACGACACTTCTCCACCGTACAAGTCAGTAGATGAACTAACCCAAAAATTAATATACCTTTGAATCATATCGAGTGGCACAACCCCATGCTCGGTGACATCAGCATCTGGGTAAGCGTTCATGACTTCGCACGTGCGCATAATCACTCGACCAATACCTGTCTGTCCCACAAACAAGTGGTGCGCTTCTTCCGTTAACATAAATTTACAAGTTCGCGCTAAAGGATCAAAGCCTGATTCAGCTAGTGCCAAGAGTTGGAACTTACCGTCACGGTCAGTGAACATCGCGAACATAAAGAAGTCGAGCCAAGTCGTAATAGGCTCATTAAATGTACCCAAAATACGTGGCCGGTCTTCGTTGCCAGAGCGGCGCTCTAGTAATTCATCTGCCTCGTTGCGCCCATCTTTGCCGAAGTACCGGTGTAGCAAGTAAACCATCGCCCATAGGTGCCGGCCCTCTTCTACGTTTACCTGGAACAGATTCCGCATATCGTAAAGCGACGGCGCAGTATGGCCAAGCAAACGTTGCTGTTCAACGGAAGCCGGCTCAGTGTCGGCTTGAGTAACAATAATCCGCCGCAAGTCGGTGCGGAATTCTCCAGGTACTTCTTGCCAAGCATCCACGCCTATGTGATCGCCGAACGAAACTTTACGGTCGGCAGCGTGAGGCTCTAGAAAAATACCCCAACGATAGTCAGGCATTTTTACGTGACCAAAGTGCGCCCAGCCGGCAGACTCAACCGACACTGCAGTGCGTAGGTAAATGTCTTTATCCTCGAAATCAGTAGGGCCCATTTGCTTCCACCAATCAAGATAGTCCGGCTGCCACTTTTCAAGAGCACGTTGCAAGCGCTTATCAGAAGCGAGATCAACATTGTTCGGGATTTTAGATTCGTAATCGATTGTTGCCATGATTTATGTTCGGTTATAGTCAAACTGAGGACGGCTAGGAGTACCGTAACACTGTAGTGCTCCAGTTTCGCCAACTGCATTTGGGCGCTGGAATATCCAGTTTTGCCATGCGGTAAGGCGGCCAAATATTTTTGTTTCTAGAGTTTCTGGCCCGGCATAGCGCAGGTTGGCTTCCATGCCGGTAAGTGCGTCTGGGCTATATGATGCGCGCTCTTCAAGGTAGAGGCGAATTTCATCTTCCCAGTCAATCTCATCCAGTGATTCTGTGGAGAGACCAAGCCCATCGGCATCTGCTGCCGCAACGACACCTTGGGCATTCAAGACGGTCTCTGCCAATTCTGGATTGCCCAAGAAACGTGTTTCGAGGCGAGTCAGCCCGTTGCCCATCAAATACGGACCACCGTTAGCCATCGACACTCCGAGGTTCACGGCAACATCAGCATCATCAAGCACATAAAAACGGTCGGCGCCAAGAGCCAGCTCTAACCAAGTACCCGCAAAAGCTGTACCTTTGTCGGCAAGCGCGAAGAACGATTTAGCAGTCATATCGTATCGCTTCAACACGCGCTTGATAAACAACTGAACTTCGTCACAGAACCAATGCTTTTGGTTGCCCATCAAAATGTGGTCGGCGTCTAGAGCAACTTGAACATCGCCGACGACACGTACGCTTACAACGTTGATGCCTTTCATATTGGCGCGCATTTGCACTAGAG
>JAPKEZ010000006.1 GCA_028821845.1 Planctomycetota bacterium
AACGTTTCAATTCTTTACGGGCCTCTTTCACATAGCCAATATATTCAAGACGAGTTTCATCATCGCCATGACTCATGTTCAGGCGAAATGCTGTGACTCCTGCCTTAATCATTAATTTGATTTTGGCCAACGAAGCACACGCCGGCCCAAGGGTAGCGAGTATTTTGGTACGAGCGACTGGCTTTTCAAGCATCGTTAATTACAACAATCCCTTTTCTTTAAGAGTTTCAATATCGGCCCGAATAGCTGTTGCTGAAGCATCAAGCTTTTCGCGACCTGCATCGTCTAGCTCGAGGTCGACGATACTCTCGACGCCATTGGTACCAAGCACACATGGCACACCCATGTAAATGCCTTCAAGTCCATATTGGCCATCGAGGTAAGCCGCACACGGCAACAAACGGCGCTCGTTACGCAGAATTGACTTTGCCATTGCCACGGCAGCTGCAGAAGGCGCATAGAAAGCTGAACCGGTCTTCAACAAGTTAACGATTTCGGCGCCACCATGCTGAGTGCGGTGGTTAATCGCATCGATTTCATCACCAGGCAAAGTAGCCTGCACCGAGACACCATCCATTGTTGAAAATTGTGGAAGTGGCACCATTGAGTCGCCATGACCACCAAGAACCATACAGCGTACATCTTTAATGCCACCACCGTTGGCCTCTGAGATAAAGAAGGCCATGCGCGCAGAGTCTAGAACGCCAGCCATACCAACCACTCGTTTCGTTTCGAAACCGAGAGCTTGCGACATTAGGTACACCATTGTGTCGAGTGGGTTCGAGACCACTATCACCTTAGCATCAGGAGATCCTTCTTTAATGTAGGCCGCAACTGTCTTGATGATGTTACCGTTAACTTCAAGCAAGTCTGAGCGATCCATGCCGGGTTTACGCGGTAGACCTGCAGTCATGATGAACAAATCAGAACCGTATGTGTCGGATGGGTCATTAGTGCCGGTCACTAATGCTTGGTAGCCTTCGACGGCTGCTGCTTGATTGAGGTCGAGCGCAATGCCCTGTGGACGGCCTTCAATCACGTCGATTAAGACGATGTTTTCGGCCACTTCTTGCTCGGCTAGGCGTTGTGCACATGTCATGCCAACGAATCCGCCGCCTACTACTGTTACTTTCATGTTTTAAAGTGGGTTAAGCCAGGGCTGAGATGTCTGACAGCTAACATGTTGCGAATTTTACCCTATTCGGCAAACAATAACAGCCCAACTAGCCGTTGTTCTGCCACCAATCTCGCCATGCCTGCTGAGAGGCTGCGCGCGCGGCATCGTCACCTTTGTGGTTGTAGCCCACGCTGTTTTTAGTGACCGCCTCCAATGCAGCATTCACCTCTTTGCGAACGAACTCGAAGGAGTCGTCAAGGGCCTCAATGAGTTGGGGTGTCGCTGATAGCGCAGCCCATTGACGCAAAGTGGTAGCCGCTTGATAACGACAGAACTCGTAGCTATCTTGCAACAATGGCAACACATACGGCACCAAGTTTGGGTCGTTGCGGTCAGCGATATCTTCAAGGGCTGAAAAGCGAGTATTCGGGTCGCTGTTTTGCAAGTCTTGAATGATACTTTGCACACGCTGGTTAAAGGATGATTCTTCAACGTCAACAGGCGGTGGCGCTGCTGCCACCTGGCGTTCTACTGCCGAAACTTTGTCACGCAACACAACTTGGCCGGCGCGGATTTCGCGAGCACTATCGGCAATAGTTGATATTTCAACTTGTGATAAATTTAACTTACTTGCCATTGCTGAAAATTGCAGCGGCAACGATTCTAGATCTGCCAAAGTATTTGCCTGGCGCGACAAGGCGTCACGTAATTTGTTGTCGCCATTTTCGACAACGATGCCCAATTTATCGCGCTCCATTTTTGCGCGAGTTGCGGCGGCGCCGATTTGGTTCTCAAGATCAGACTGCAATTCAGAATTTGCAGCACTGAGGCGATTATTATTCGATACAGCATCTCTGTTTGATACAGCGACCGCTTCAAAGAATCGCTGCTGCTCAACATACATATAAGCAAATACCGCCCAAGTTATCGTGAAGAACACTACAACGATTGGCGATATTGACCATTCTTTCTTACCCGGTTCTAGCTCGGTAGCTATCACCAATGTATCGGCACAGTCAGGACAAATCACCCGGTCGCCATGGCGAACGGCGTTACCAGTATCAAGGCTAACCTGCGGTACAGATTGCTGACACACATTACAGAAGTAAAGCTCGGTCATCTTATTTACGATGATAGACGAAATAGCCGGCCAAAAACAGTGACAGAGCGCAAAACAATGCGAAAATGTTAAATTCTTTGGGAACGGAATAACGCCTTTCCAACCATGCTGTAAATGGCTGTGTCGAAGCACTGAATTCGGAAGAGACTAGCGGCTGCAAATATAGTGCCCTGTCTAGGCCTATACCGCTAACAGCTACAATTTCAGACTGATCGATATCCGCTATGTACAAGTTCTGCTGCGCAGAAGCATCTACCAATCGCACTTCACGCCAATTATCCAGTTGCCAGATACTTGGGACATCGTGCGAATAGATTAGCAAACCATCGTTGGTACGACGCAACTTATTATGATGGCGCATACTTTTCTCAATTTCTGCTAATTGGAGGAATGCTTCTGAATCGCAAGTCCCGGCTACTGAAAATAATCGCGCATTAGAATAAATATCGACCGCCACAACAGGACTACCCTGCTCGTCGAAATACAAAGCGTTGCTTCGAGAATTTAAGTCGAAGATAATGTGAGGCTCCTTCAACAAGAATTGTTTAGCAAGGTCAAAGAAGTTTGCTCCCTGCAAATTCCCCACGGAGTCATTGCGCAATACAGCACTATCTAGCTGAGCGAGCAAGCGTTCTGACAAGTTGCCGTCAGAGACTATATCGCCCAACTGTTCTAAAGACTCAAGCCGTGCATCAGCACTGCACGGCAACACAGAAATTGGTATCTCCGCGAAGAGTTTTTGTACTAGTGGACGCCATCCACTTGACGGAGCTTTGCTTTGGCCATCACTCAAGATGACTATTTTGCGTGGTGAATAGTCTAAAACGCTTAACTGCTTAAGCGCGTTGCCGATGTCAGTCGACCCAAAAGCTTGGATGCCTGTTAAATCTTCGAGGTCGGCTAAAGGTTGCTGCAGTGCTGAGCTAAACGGAATCACTTGAATCTTGACAGATGCTTGATCGTTGCCAATAGCTTGCAAAGCACGTATAGCCTGGTCTAAGCCAGCGCCATCCATACTTCCGGAGACATCGAGCAAGCAAATCACCGTAGGTTGTGATTGTCGGTGAGAGGTAAATGCGCGGTACTGTTCAGCAACTAGATTAATTGACGAGGCCGTCGGGTATTCAACAACACAAGAAACTCCAGAGCCTAATAGCTCTTGCAACTGCTGGAAGTTTACCGGTGGCGTCAACAGCTTGAGGGGTGGCAGCTGAGTATGCGCAACGACGAAGTGCTCAACGATTTCTCCGTTGAGGATGATGTCGAATTCAAAGTATTTGTTGCTGGCGAGTGGCTGCAGAGTCAACCGCAGATGATTCTCTTGCAAAAAATCAAACCGTGGTGCAGCCGACATCTGTTGCTCACTTTCGACAGTAAACTGTAAAGTGGTTGCTAAGTTGTCGTGCAACAAAATATCTACTTGCAAAGAAGATTGCCCGGCGAAAAAAGTTGGGCACTGGATATGCCGAACCACACCAAAGGCTGGCGAGTGTAAATGAACGATATCTACCCCCGGCAATATGTCATCCTTAATCTTCGATAAAGCACGACCATCGCTAACCACATACAATCGATCAGTAGGAACTAGCAATTGAGACATGGCAGCCAAAGCCAAAGCCAAGTCACTCGAATCCGAAAATTGCTCTGTAGGGAAAACGCGCACTCTATCATGACTCGATGCATCCGCCCACTCTTCTATAGGAAAGTCCTGCAACGCGCTGTAGTCACTTAAAGGGCGAGCAGCGCCTGCGCTGAGTGATTGGTCGAACAAGAACCAAGTGTTGCGCACATAAGTCGAGTTAGACGGCAAAAACGACAACGCAAAAGCCACGGCAGACAGAGCGAATAGCAATCGGTAAATCATCAAACCTGCAAAAAGTGTTGCGAGCTCACCGTCGCGATAAATCCTCCGCCAAGCAATTGATTGCCACGATAAACAGCCACCCCCTGGCCGGGGTTAATAGATTCAACACTATCTATGAAATCTATTTTCACTGTTCCGGGAGCTGTGCATTTCAATACCGCACGGAATTGTTGGAATGCCGACCGATACTGAACAGTGACATCGTGCCATTCGTCGCCAATGTTTAGCTCGACACCGAAGCAATGGAAGTCGTTCGCCGTAAGTGAGCTACATGTAGTAGCAGCGCGTGGGCCAACAAGGACGTCACCGCTTTGAGGGTCAATATCAATGACGTACATTGCCTTAGTTGAGGCGAAGCCTAAACCGCGGCGTTGTCCACGAGTGAAGCCGGCGTGACCGCTGTGAGTTGCGAGTTGTTTACCCTCTGCATCTATTATGCGGCCTGGTTTGCCAAGCTGGTCGCGCGAAGCAAGTAACTCGCGGTAGTTATTATCTGGCACGAAACAGATTTCGAAGCTCTCTGCTTTATCGTGAATTTGCAAACCAGCCTCTTTAGCTATCTGACGCGTTTGAGTTTTGTCGAGCTCGCCAATAGGCAGCAAAGTCTTAGACAGTGTTTCTGGGCCAAGCGGGAAAACCACATAGGATTGATCTTTGCTAATATCGACGCCGCGGTGCAATTGGTGCTGCCCATCAACGTTGATGATACGCGCGTAATGCCCGGTTGCTAAATATTCGGCACCAACAGCTGCGGCCAAATCCCAAAGTTTGCCAAATTTAATATCGCGATTGCAGCGCATACATGGATTTGGCGTGCGCGCTTGCTGGTATTCTTCTGCAAAATAATCGATGATTGACTCGAACTCCTGATGCATATCAATAGCATGAAAGTCAATTCCTAGATGGTCGGCAACCAAAGCAGCGTCACGCGAATCTTCTACTGAACAGCAGCCTTGTTTATTCGAGCTAGAGACAGCCGGCTTTGCTACACCGTTGCGCAAGAACACACCAATCACCTCATAGCCCTGCTTCTTCAATAAGTAAGCAGCGACACTAGAGTCAACGCCTCCCGAAAGAGCGACAAGTACACGCTTGGATTCCATGATGGTCAATGTGCTAGAATAGCTCGACGCATTATCGCTCACTCCTCATTAACATGCCAACTTCAATCGAAATGTTTGCTCTAGACACCAATACCATCGAATCTGACTTTCAGATTACTATTGCCCCAAACGGCAAAGCCGAATCAACACAAGCTACTACCGAAGTCGCCGAAACAGGTCTTGTCGACGGTGGAGCTGCGCAAGGTGGCGGCATGGGCTTTTGGGTGATGATCGCCATCTTATTTGGCTTCATGTACCTTTTTGTTATTCGCCCTGAGAAGAAGCGACAAAAAGAACGCGTCCAGTTTCAAAGCGATTTGTCTAAGGGCGACGACGTAGTCACCGCGGGTGGTCTACACGGCGTAATTGCCTCACTAGACGAGCACACTATCACGCTCAAAGTTAGCGATAACGTCCGGATGAAATTTGACCGTGTCGCTGTGAGTCGCCGCGCGTCTACACAAGCTCCTTTGCAAGGCAAATAAAGCAGTTGTAATCAAATCGACTCGATTAGATTACTGCAATATCTCGAACTAAGCTATTAACCAAGCACGCCGCAAATCTCCGTCATGGTCGCGACGCAATTCATGTTCGAGACACATGGCTTGCTGCGGGCTATCAAACCCGTCGGCAGCAATTGCTGACATACCACCGCCAAACAGCAATGGCGCTTCATACTTGACTATGGCGTGAACCAGTCCCAAATGAATCAGCGAATGAATAAAGCGTGGCCCACCCTCAATGAAGACGCGGCCTAGGTGATACTGTTCAGACAACTGCCCCCATATTTCGACAAGGTCTGTTCGGCGATGAAAGGAATCAGCATCAGTCGACCATGATGGCGAACACTCGTCTGAGTCAAACCATAGTCGTTGCATGTCATCTTGTAATATTTTAAAATCGTGATTAACGGCGTTCGCGCAACCAATAAGGACTTTAGTGTTTAAAACATTATGCTCCACGTCACGCGCGGTAAGGCTTGGGTTGTCGGCGACAACGGTCCCCTTAGCGACAGCTATAGCCTGCGAGGCTGAACGCAATTGGTGAACTTCTGCTCTCGATTCAGGATTGCTTATCCATTTCGACTTGCCACTGCTTGATGCTATAAAACCGTCGGCTGTCGACGCCCACTTAACTATAGTGAACGGAACTTTACGAGTTAGATGTGACAAGAAAGCCGGGTTCTGTGCAGCAAATTGTTCTTCACAATTCAACAGCTCTACCTCAATGCCTTGCTGCCGCAATAACTCGGCGGCACGGCCTGCGTGGCGCGGGTCAGGATCAGTCGCGCCTATGACTACACGCTTAACGTTTGATTTACTAATCAACTCGACACATGCGGATCTCTTCTTGGCGCCGCCTTTTGAACTGCAGGGTTCTAAAGTGACGTAAAGCTCATCGGCTTGCGGGCAATCCTGCAGAGACATCTCTTCTGCGTGAGCCTGGCCGAATTGTTGATGATGACCGTACGCAACAACATGGCCACCACAAAGCGCGATTGCGCCAACAAGTGGGTTCGGAGCCGTAAACAACCAATCGCTTTTTGCGGCCTCAGCAAAGGCGCGCTGCATAAGGTTGAAGTCACGATTACTCAAACGCTGAACTCAGAAATTTTTGAGGTGGTTGCAGAAGAAGCAAGCTTAGCTGCTTCATCATCACTCAAGTTGTCCGCGCCAATTAACGACTTGCCGTTGTAACCGACTAAGTCGACATTGTAAAGCTGGCCCGGGGCAAAGCCATCGCGGCTCGGCAGCAAACAGTAATGGCCGTTATGAACACGACCGAACCAATAGCCGGGATTTTTCTTATCAGGACGCTCAATGAGTATTTGAGATTTCCCACCCACCATCAAAGGTGTTTTAGCCTTGGCAATTTCACGCTGCAAATCAAGCAAACGGTGGTTGCGTCGCGCTTTCTGTTGCGGAACAACGTCGTCATCTCCCGCATGCGAAACAGTGCCAGGGCGCGGAGAATACTGAAAGACATAAGACTGTAAAAAGTCAAATTCTCTCATAGCCTCTTCAGAGGCCAGATGGTCGTCGTCAGTTTCTCCGGGGAAGCCGACAATCCAGTCTGAGATTAACTCTAAATCTGGCATGGAGTCGCGAAGCAAATTAATACGCTTGCGGTACATTTCTAGGTTATACCCGCGCTTCATTGCTCGCAGCACTGGGTCAGAACCTGACTGCACTGGCACCGGCAAGAAACGCATAAACTTAGTAGAGCGCGCCATTGCATCAACCAAGTCTTGATCAATGTATGACGGATGCAAGGTAACCATTCGAATACGTGCAATACCCTCAATGTGCTCAATCTCGTCAAGCAAACTAGCCAACGACGGGCGACCCACTTTGGGCAGATCACGACCATAAGAATCAATTGTTTGCCCGAGCAGGTGCACTTCAGTAACACCCCCTTCGGCTAAGCGCTTAATCTCGTCAAGGATGGTCTTCTGTGGACGTGACTCAACTCGTCCGCGCACGCTTGGAACAATGCAATAAGTGCAGTTCATGTCGCAACCACGCATAACCGCAACGTGAGCCTGATAACCGGGAACGCGGCCGGTCAAGTCGCGCTCTTGCTCGTCGACTACTTCCTCGGCCTCACCAAGTACGCAGACTCGCTGTTCGCCACCCTCCACCTTTGCAACTAAATCTGGCAGCTTAGGAAAATGTCGCGAGCCGCAAACGATATCGACATGAGGCTCGCGCTCAAATAATTCTTCGCCCTCACGATCAGCCATACAGCCAATAACAGCGATAACAATTGACGGGTCATTCTTCTTTAAACGACGCAATTCACCAAGTAAACCATGAACCCGCTCTTCAGCATTTTCGCGCACCGAACATGTGTGAAACATATGCAATTGCGCTTGGTCGGCGTCCTGGGATTCCACCCAACCACGCTTAATGAATGCCGCACGAATCAACTCGCCGTCATAGAAATTCATCTGACAGCCAAAAACCCGGAGGTGAAAGCTGCGAGGCATTAGTCGTTAGAGACAGTTTCGAACTCTGGGATACCGCAGCCTGGGCCAGGAACGAAGAAGTCCTCTGACTCGTACTCGATGCCTGTCATCGCCTCAATATCAATCGCTTGATAACGAGCTACTGCTCCATCGCCGCGCATGTAAATCATGGCTGAGCGGTGAATCCATTCGCCGTCAGAGACAATGGTGGTTGAGCCCGAACTTTTACGCAACTTACGGCGAACGTCACTATCACCACCAGTTGTGAAGCCAGCATACGATGTATAACCAGGACTGATGTTATCCCAGTCGTCTAGGTACTCAACAATGGTGATTTCCTCTTCTTCAGAAACTAATTCTTCGAATGGTAGCGATGGGCTGAAATACATATTCGCAGCTTGCGGAGTATGTTCAAATATTTTGTCGTGCCAAGGGCGTAAGACAAATTTAATACCTTCATCACGTGGCCACACATTGTTTTTACCGGTCTTGTAGTCGGTCAATGTCATATAGATTCTTTTCATGTTCTGCTCGGAAGCAGTCATGTTGCCTTTGTCTATCCATTCCGGCACAGAGACGATGAAGTAAGTAGACAGAATGCCGATAATAACCAGCACCACCATCATCTCCATAAGAGTGAAGCCTAGGCGGCCTAAAGAAACGAGTGTAGATTTCATTATGTACCTTGTGAGTAATCAGTAGCGTAAGCGACCTGTTCTGGAGTGAGCTCATCGAGGCCGAGCCCCATTGAGTCGAGCTTAATCTTAGCAATTTCTTGGTCAAGTTCTTCAGGAAGTTCGTGAACACCGTTAGCCAGGTCGGCACCCTGCTCAGCGAGCATCATCATTGCTTGAAATTGATTAGCGAAACTCATGTCCATTACCTCCGACGGATGCCCCTCAGCAGCAGCCAAGTTTACAAGGCGGCCATCAGCAAGCACGTAAATGCGATTGCCGTTCTTCAGAGTGTATTCGACACAGTTATCGCGCATCTTGCGCGAAGAGACTGCCATCTTTTTCAGATCGCCAAGATTCAATTCACAATCGTAGTGCCCAGTGTTACAGACAATAGCACCATCACGCATTGATTCAAAGTGACGACCAACAATCACATCTTTCATGCCTGTTGTGGTAATAAACACATCGCCGATTTTCGCAGCGTCGTCCATCTTCATAACGCGGACGCCTTCTAAAGTAGCCTTGAGTGCAGCAGTTGCTTTAACTTCGGTAGTAATAACGTTGGCGCCCATGCCTTTGGCACGCATTGCACAGCCCTTACCGCAATGGCCGTAACCGACTGTCACGAAGTTCTTGCCAGCGAGCAAAACGGATGTCGCGCGCAAGATGCCATCAAGAGATGACTGACCGGTGCCATACACATTGTCAAAATCCCATTTGGTTTCGGCGTCGTTAACCGCTATTACTGGGTACATTAATTTACCGTCATCTGCCATAGCTCGCAAACGGTGAACACCAGTGGTAGTTTCTTCTGAGCCACCAACAATGTCTTCGAACAATTCTGGGTGTTCGTTGTGCACGCGAAAAATCAAATCGGCGCCATCGTCTAGAGTCATGGTCGGCCTGAAATCTAAGGTGCGATCAATTGACCAGTAGAACTCTTCGGTGTCTTGACCGTACCAAGCAAACATCTTGATGCCATCTTCAGCGAGAGCCGCGGCAACCGCATCATTCGTTGAGAGAGGATTACACCCCGACCAAGCGATGTCGGCCCCTGCAGCACGCAGCGTGCGAATCAACACAGCAGTTTCTTTGGTAACGTGCAGGCAACCCGTTATACGGTGGCCAGCAAGCGGCTTGGTCTTTTCGAATTTTTCACGCAGTGACATTAGCACTGGCATGCGGGCTTCTGCCCAATCGATTAATAGACGACCTTCGGCAGCTAGAGATAAATCGGCTACCTTGTAGTTAAGTTGTTCGGCTGTAGTCATGTAATTAACAAGATGCCCCTAGTTTAGACATCGAGTGGAGTTCGGTAACAAGGTTGAGTTTTTCCCAAGGGAAAATCGCACGACCAAAATGGCCGTGGTAGGCAGTTTTACGGTAAGTCCATCCATTTGGGTCGACGTTACCGTTGGAATCGGCGTAGCCCGTTGGAGTACGAAGACCAAGGCGCCCGATAATCCAGTCTGGAGTAAAGGCGGAGTGCCCTTCGAATGCTTGCAGGTTAGAAATGTTCTCAGCAATTTGCTCGTCGCTTAGGCCAGAAGATGTACCGAAAGTATCTACGCGAATAGAAACTGGATGTGGGACCCCTATTGCGTAGGCAAGTTGAACTTCGCAGCGCTCGGCCCATCCAGCTTGAACGATGTTCTTGGCAACCCAGCGTGCGGCATAAGCAGCTGAGCGATCGACCTTCGTGCAATCCTTTCCTGAGAAGGCACCACCGCCGTGACGTGAGTAGCCACCGTAAGTATCAACGATGATTTTACGGCCGGTTAATCCAGCGTCGCCATGTGGTCCACCTATAACGAACTTACCGGTCGGGTTGATATGCACCTTCGTTTCGTTTGACAACCATTCTGCTGGAAGTGTTTCACGAATTAATTTTTCTTCAACCTCTTTTTGAATGAAGCTCAAGTCGATGTCTTCTGTTTGAGTGGACAGCACCACGGCATCTATTGCTACTGGCTTATCATCCTCGTATTTAAAAGTAACCTGAGATTTAGCATCTGGGCGCAACCATGGCAGCTCTCCACTTAGGCGCAACTCGGCGTGACGCGCCATCAGTTGGTGTGCCCAGTGAATGGGTGCTGGCATAAGCACTTCGGTTTCGCGGCACGCAAAGCCAAACATCATTCCTTGGTCACCGGCGCCAGTGACGCCCGTATCGCCTTCGTCAACTCCTTGGGCAATGTCTTCTGACTGGCCATGAATAAGATTATGGACGCCGCAAGAATGAGCATCAAATCCAATGTCGGCGTGGACGTACCCAATTTCTTGCAGAACATTACGCACCTCTTCTTGCATATGCACCCAAGTCTTGGTGGTGATTTCACCCGCAAGCACAACCGTACCAGTAGTTACAAGGGTCTCACAAGCCACACGAGAATTAGGGTCTTTACGCAAGCAAGCATCAAGCACTGCATCGCTGATTTGGTCAGAGACCTTATCAGGATGTCCCATAGAGACAGACTCAGAGGTAAACAGTTTTTTCATTTTAATGGTAATAGGCCGCGGGTACTCAGAGCGGCAAGGGTGATTTTCGCTGTTCCCCGCTGAGATTCAAGAGCATTACGTGCATTTCGGGCTAACAAGCTACCTTTTTGCGGATTTAGCTGCCAATCCAACATCAATTCTAGCACATCCTGGGCATTATTGACAAGATGCATTCCTTCATGAGAAAGCAAAAGCTCGACCTCGTCTTCAAAGTTGTGATAACTCGATCCCATAACCAACGGACAATCCGCAACTGCAGCCTCTAGCAAATTCTGACCACCATGCGCAATAAGAGAGCCGCCGATAAAACTACTGTCAGAATTAGCGAAGGCTTCCTCAAGTTGGCCCAAAGCATCTACTACCAAGACGTCACAAGCAAGCTGCTCGGAGTCTAGAACTTCAGAGAACAATTCAATCTTAAGCTGAGGGGCTTGTCGCTGCAATTCACCTATCATATTCGCACAACGATACGGATGGCGTGGCACTAACACAAAGATGCTGTTGTCGAATTCAATCTCAGAGTACGCTTCTAGCAGCTGGGCTTCTTCCGGTGAATGGGTCGAAGCCGCAAGCAGCAATGAGTTACGTTTCGACCACCGAGGCCAAGGTGAATCTTTAACGGGCACTTGCGGCACATGCAAGGAGTCGAACTTGATATTCCCGGTAATTACAATATCACTAGGGTCAACTCCGAGTTGCTCGAAGCGTTGCGAATACAGCTTGGTCTGCACACCGAAGAACCGTACGCTACCGAAACGCGGCAACCAACGCCCTATTCGCAAATAACCCGACAGCGATCGCTCCGTAATGCGGCCATTAACTACCGCTACATCAATGTTGCGCGCTTGACAAGCTCGCAAAAAATTTGGCCACAATTCTAATTCTGCAAGCACTACCATACCTGGTGATACAACGTTTAAGAAACGTGAACAAGCGCCGAACATATCGAGAGGGTAAACCAATACATCTAAATCAGGGTATATCGATTTTGCCGTTTGATAACCCGTTACTGTAGTGGTAGAAATCGCTAATTTCAAATCTGGATAGTCGCGCTGCATCTGGTCTACTAACCCACGTATAGCCTTGACTTCGCCAACCGAAACCCCATGCAAAAGTACATCAATGTCACCAGATGTAGAGCAACTAAAAGCCAAACGCTGCAGGCGGCGTGTGCGACCGTTGCCATCGATCAGCAGCTTGGCCAAGAACCACGGCAGATACAATAGTCCTAACACTGACAACAATAAGTTATAAGTATAAAAGACTAAACGCTGAACTATCAAATCTATTGTTTACCGTGACACTGCTTGTATTTCTTGCCCGACCCACAAGGACAAGGGGCATTACGCGCCACCTTAGGCTTGGGACTCGCCGGGGCAGCGGCCGTCGGAGCACCAGGCTGTTGCGGAATTTGAGCCTGCTTTTCGTAACCAACAGCAACTTGACGCTGCGGCGGAGCAGAACGCCCAGCTATTGCCCTTGGCTGCGATGCATTTCCGCCAAAGCTAGGGTGTGAAGCCTGTTGCCCGGCGTAAACCTCGGATTTCTGATCCATTTCGCTCTTTAATTGCACGCGCAACACGAACGATGAAACTTCTTCCGCGACATTGAGTAGCATTTCTTCGAAACGCTCAAGGCCTTCACGTTTGTATTCGTTTTTAGGATCGACTTGAGCGTAGCCACGCAAACCAATACCAGAACGCAATGCGTCCATAACGTAAAGGTGTTCTTTCCATTTAGTGTCTATGGCATTGAGAACTAAGAAACTTTCTAGACGCGACATTTGCTCATCGCCTAATTGCTCGGAGCGTGCAGCATAATGTTTTTCGAAATCTTCGGTAACGTAGCCAACAACATGATTCACCCCACTTTCGTGGAGATCCTCAAGGCTTAACTCCGTATCCCAACGGCGATCGATGAATGTTTTTATTACTTCCCATTCTGGCTCTATTTCGCTACCGTTGCCCAAATTGTTTTCGAGATTTACGCGCACAGCTTCGCGGGCCATGTCCAACACGCGTTCGCTCAACGACTCACCCGCGAGGGCACTTTGGCGCTGAGTATAAATCATCTTACGCTGCTCGTTCATCACCTCGTCGTACTCGAGCAAACTCTTACGAATCTCAAAGTGGTAATCTTCAACTTTCTTCTGAGCTTTTTTAATCGCATTCGAAACCATTTTAGATTCGACCGGCTCGCCATCGCCCATGCCCGCCTTAGACAAAAAATTCTTCACCCAATCACGGTAAAAACGGCGCATCAAAGGATCGTCAAGGGATAAGAAGAAACGTGAACGCCCCGGGTCACCTTGGCGACCCGAACGACCTCGTAACTGATTGTCAATACGGCGCGATTCGTGACGCTCAGTGCCAATCACGTATAGCCCACCAGCGTTAAGCACAATTTCGCGCTCACCTTTAAGACTTGCGTTGATCCCAGCCTCAACTTCTAAATATTTTTCTCCGCCAACCTCGATGTTGTTGGCATCTACGTCGGCTTTGAGCATTGCTTCGGCATTGCCGCCAAGCACAATGTCAGTACCACGACCAGCCATGTTAGTTGCAACAGTAACATGCCCCGCGCGACCCGCCTGCGCCACAATAGACGCTTCGCGTTGGTGTTGCTTAGCATTAAGTACATCATGCTTGATACCGCGACGAGTCAAAACTCCTGACAGCAATTCGGAGTTTTCGATACTAGTAGTACCTACTAAAACAGGCTGACCCTTATCTTGAGCTTCTTTAATTTCGTTAGCGATGGCCACCCACTTATCTTTCATTTCCAAGAACACCACATCGGCATCATCAAGACGCGCGATCGGCTTATTGGGAGGAATCGAAACAACATCAAGGTCGTAAATTTTGGCGAATTCTCCAGCCTCAGTCATCGCCGTACCAGTCATCCCAGACAGCTTATCGAACAATCTAAAGTAGTTCTGAAAAGTAATCGTTGCTAAAGTTTGGTTTTCAGCACGTGGGCGTAAACCCTCTTTAGACTCAACGGCTTGGTGCAAGCCATCACCCCAACGTCGTCCATCCATCAAACGGCCGGTAAATTCGTCGACAATGATAACCTGGCTATCTTTAACAACGTAATCGACTTCTGGGTGATAGAGGTGTAAGGCGCGCAAGCTTTGTTCGATGATGTGCGGCCATTCCATGTTGGCAGCGTCGGTGTAGAAATCGTCGATGTCCATCGCTTGTTGCGCGAGAATAATTCCTTCTTCCGTCAGAGTAGCTGACTTTTCTTTTTCTTTTACCTCGAAGTGGTCATCGACTTTCAGCTTGCGTGCTATCTGCATGCCAACACGATACTTCTCGGAGTTTCCTGTCGCAGGACCAGAAATAATCAAAGGCGTACGCGCCTCGTCGATAAGGATCGAATCGACCTCATCGATAATCGCAAAGCCAAGTTGGCGCTGCACTTGATCTTCCAGGCGTTGCTTCATATTATCGCGCAAGTAATCAAAACCAAGTTCGTTATTCGTAGCGTAAATAATATCGCCAGCATAAACCGGATGGCGCTCGCCCGGTGACATCGACGATTGGATAGCACCTACCTTCAACCCCAAGAATTCGTAAACAGGGGCCATCCATTCCGAGTCACGTAAAGCCAGGTAATCGTTCACTGTCACCACGAACACCTTGCTCGAAAGAGCGTTCAAGTAAGCGGAAAGAGTAGCGACCAATGTCTTACCCTCGCCTGTTGCCATTTCGGCAATTGAGCCGCCGTGCATCGAGATGCCTCCAATCAGCTGTACGTCGTAATGGCGCATGCCAAGTGTGCGCTGTGCGGCCACTCGAACAATAGCGAACGCTTGAGGCAATATTTCGTCGAGTGAGCGGCCGCCAGCTACCTCTTGTTTCCAGGTGGCGGTTTGCTGACGAATCTCTTCGTCGCTTAGCGCTTCGGCCCATGGCTCGTGTGAATTAATTTCAGCTATTAACGGCTTCATGCGTTTTACCACACGAGCATTTTGAGAACCGAAAACAGTATTCAAGGTACGGCCAAAGCCTTCGCCTAAGCCTTTAAGTGAATCGGTAATTGCTTCGAAGTCAACCATTATAATTGTAATGAACCACGGAGGTCGGCTAGCGTTAAATCTTCGCTAGCCAGGATACTCCGTAAATCATTGGCTATCTGTGAAATTACTGATGGGTTGCGAAATACAGCAGTGCCAATTTGCACAGCCGTCGCTCCGGCAACAATAAACTCGAGGACGTCATCGGCACACTCGGCACCGCCTGACGCAATAATTGGGATATCAACCGCAGCTGCACATTGCGAAACTAAGTGCATTGCAACTGGCTTAACCGCTGGCCCTGACATTCCGCCAATGCCGTTTGCTAGTGCAGGCCGACGCGTGCGCCAATCGACCAACATGCCTATCAAAGTGTTGCACACAGTAAGCGCGTCAGCTCCTGAATCAGCCGCTGCCTTTGCCAAAGGCTGAATGTCGGTTACATTCGGTGACAGCTTAACGAACATTGGCTTATCGCTCAATTTACGGCACGCTGCTACGACTTTTGCTAGGTCAATTGGATCTGTCGAGTACTGAATACCACCGACTACATTCGGGCATGACAGGTTCAGCTCAATAGCTGAGACGCCTATCATGCTATCGAAGGTGCTGACAACTTTCGCGTAATCATCTACGCAATGGCCACCGGCATTAGCGACTACTGGGACTGACAGACCTTCGAGGGTCGGAGCTACTGTGTCTCGCCAGTAATCTAATCCCTTGTTTTCGAGGCCGATCGCGTTGACTATGCCGCCAATGAATTCTGCCATGCGTGGCGCAGGGTTACCTTGCCGTGGCTCGGGGGTTACCGTCTTTAAAACCAACGCACCTAAATCACCTGGGCTTATAAAACTCAAAGCCGCCGGGTTATGCCCAAAAGTACCCGACGCCGTCATCAGAGGCGAAGCGAATTCAAGCGAGGCTATCTTGGTAGAAAGCATGCAATATTCTACTGTTGCGGAGGCTTAAAACTATTACCAAGCGTGGCAACTCCGGTGAGTAGCAATACGAAACCAACTGATATGCAAGCGTCGGCAAAATTGAAAATAGGGAATGGGTCGAAAATCCAGACGTTTTCAAGAGCAGCCGTTGGTGAAGCCACCTTGAACATAATAAAATCACGGACTTCGCCATTACCGCTCCATGGCATGACAGTCGACAAATTGTCATACAAATTACCCAATGCCCCAGCCAACAACAGGCCAAGAGTAGATAAGCCAATCTTATTTTGTGGATGCTGCTTATTAATATAAAAGATTAAAAATGTAACCGCAACAATCCTTATTATTGTCAGAATGTTAGTGAAGCCGCCGCCACCACCTATGCCCCAAATGCCACCGGCATTAGTGATGCAATAAATACTTAACCATTCACCAAATACTGGCTGAGCTGGCATGAACAATCCGACCTTGTCAAAGGCCCAAGCCTTCGACCACAAATCGATGATTATTAAAAGAATTACGCCGAAATACAGGCGCTGCTTAAACTCAAAGCGCGGCAAGTACATCCGTTATTACTCGACGTCGAGCTCTCCTTTTTCAATTTTTTCTTTACAGCCAACGCAGAACTGAGAGTATGGTCGGATTTCAAGGCGCCGAGCGGGGATCAACTCTTTACAAGCTGTACAGTTGCCAAAAACATTATCACGAATGCGCTCAAGCGCATGGTAACATTCTTCAATTATTTGGTTTTCGTTTTCAATCAAACCAAGTTGTAATTCGCGGGATTGGCCTTCTGAGCCAAACTCGTCGCCGTCATCAGGACCAGCGTCGTCGTCAATTAGCAATGCCGCCTCTTCTAGGTGCTCGAGCTTCGCACCTAACTGCTTAAGGTAAGCCAGCAGGATTGGGCTAAAATGCTTCTGTTGGGGTTTAGTTAGCTTCTTCATTTATGTATCCTCTTAAGGTACCGCAAGGTGCTTTCGGAAGCAGATTCTAATAAAACCCCATGCCACGTCAAACACTACCTGCCAGTCTTTCAGAAATAATTGCTGATTATTTAGCCGGTTTGGCCGCTGAAGCCGGTTTGGCACGAAATAGCATCGCTGCCTACAAGAGAGATTTGGCCAAATGTGGCCTATTTTTGGCCGAAAAAGGGTGTTCTGACTGGAAAGACATCACAACTGAACTAATTGTCGACCTCATTGCCGCCAGTCGCCTCGACGGCCTCGCCCCCTCCTCTCAAGTACGATTAATTTCGACATTACGCGGATTTCTCAAGTGGCATCGTGCTGAACACGGCTTTTCCGGGCGTGATCCGCTGCGCACAATTGGCAAAATTCATCTCTGGAAGAAGCTGCCTCAAGTGCTTAGCCCTGAAGAGGCCATGTCTTTATTGAACGCGCCGCAAGCTGACAACTGGATTGGCTTACGTGACCGAGCGCTGCTAGCGCTGCTTTATGGCGGAGGTCTTCGGGTCAGCGAGGCAATAGATTTGAAAGTCGGCGACATAAACCTTGATTTGGCAAGCGACAATCGCCCAGGCATAATGCGTGTTTCTGGCAAAGGCAGCAAAGAACGATTAGTGCCTCTCGGTGGTATTGCTGCTCAACGTGTGAATGAATGGATTGAAGAACGTGGCAAAAGGTTTGTAGCTCCGGAGACGAATTTATTGCTTAGTAAAAACGCACGCGCCCTCGATCGACACTTCGCTTATCGTGCAGTTAAAAAATACGCGACACAAGTTGATTTAGTTCAAGACATACACCCACATATTTTGCGGCACTCTTGCGCAACACATTTGTTGTTAGGTGGCGGCGACTTGCGGAGCGTACAAGAGTTCTTAGGACATGCTGATTTGCGCACCACCGAGCACTACACTCACGTAGAGGTCGGGGAGTTACAAAGTTTGCACAAAATGCATCATCCGCGCGCTTAGCTACTACCCAATTCACGGCGTAAATAGCTTTGAATGTCTTGCGCTAATTCCGCGTGAATCCCTTTGAGTGCTGTCAATTCAGCGATTTGCGCATTTACCAATATAGACAAATCTCCGCCGCAGTAGTCAAGTAGCACTTGACGGCGGCGCATTCCGACTTGTGGTATTTTCTCTAAGACCAACCGTAAGGATTCGCGGCGCCGACGATGATGGCTAATTGCAAAACGGTGGGCTTCATCGCGAATGCGTTCGAAGAAGTGACGGATATCGGTGCCACGCGGCAACACTACTGGCTGTTCGCGTCCAATCACGAATACCCTTTCTTCAGCTTGAACTCCTATTTTAGAACTGCGAGCTTTTGCCAAAGACAACAGTGGCAAATCAACTTCGTCTCGTTCTAAAATTTGCTGGCCACTGTCTAATTGTTGCGCCCCGCCATCCAAAATCAACAAATCAGGTAAGCCCTCAGTTGCACGACGCGCCAAGACTCGCGAAACCACTTCGCGCATTGCAGCTAAATCATCATTGCCCTTACCATCAGCGACCAAATAATGGCGATATGAACTTTGCTCTGGCTGCCCGTCAACAAAACGCACCTTCGATGCCACACACTGATTACCTTGCAAATGCGAAACATCTATGCAATCGACTATGTGCGGTGCCGGTACGTCAAACAGCGAGCTGATGGCCCGTGCGACACTAGAGTAAGACAACTCTCGTTGTTCTCCTTTTAAGGATTGTGCATTACGCTGAGCCATCTTGACCAGAGCCCGTTTCTGCCCCCGCTGAGGTGTTAGCAATTCGAACTTAGAATTAGTCTTAGAGGCAATAGCATCTTGAATTTGGTTGATGTCATTCGGTTCTATATCTATCAAAACTTCAGGGGGCACATCGGCACCGTCAGCATATAGAGCAATTAATAATTTCGACATCGCGTTTTTCAAATCATGAAACAATGGCACGAAGCCAGTTGTGGAATGTAGCCAATCTCCATCGCGGTACTGTAAAACGGCATACGCGCCACGCACATCTAAAGCCACCACATCAAAATCTTTCCCAGAGACAAGGCGCACATTTTGTTTTTGCTGTAATGACTCTAGGGCTCTAATGTTGTCGCGGCAGCGCAAGGCATTTTCATATGCCATTGCCTGCGAGTGCAGCGCCATCGACTCCTTCTCACGCACAAGCAGCGGCGCGACATTACCGTTTAATATCTCACGCGCGTTGTCTAATGCCTGCGAGTATTGTTCCGAGTCACACTTTGCTACACATGGGGCAAGGCACAACTTGATACCGAACTTCAAACATGGGCGGCGGCGATTAGCTAAAGTCGAATCGCTACAATCTCGCAGCTGACACAATTTCTGAACTAGCCGTTTGGCTCGCCTTGCTGTCGAAGCATTGGGATATGGCCCAAAGTGCTCTCCACGGCGCTCTGGCTTGCGAACTAAACTGAGCCGGGGCCACTGGTGTGATGTGTCTAGACGGATAAACAAAAATGTCTTGTCATCTTTCAGTAACACATTCATCGGTGGATAATGGTTTTTGATTAGTTGCGATTCAAGGATGATCGCTTCAACCTCATTATCAGTAAGTAAGAACTCGGCGGTTGCTGCGACTTCTAGCAAATCTTCGAGGCGCGAGCGGCCATCAGCACCATCCCTAGAATAGACCTGTACGCGCTGCTTGATATTCTTAGCCTTGCCGACATACAACACCCGCTCGCTCCTGTCACGAAACACATACACCCCACTGCTTGAAGGAGCGGCCTTCAGTTGCTCAACAAACTGCGAACGGAAGTCATTCATCATGAGACAAACGCTGTGTTTCTAGTCGTTGTAACTTGTCTCGCAACTCAATCGCTAATTCAAATTTCAAATCGGCTGCGGCGGATTGCATTTGCTCACGCAATTCATCGCTTTGTTGCTGCCAATCTATATCCTGATAATCTACCTGCTGTTCAGCGCTCTCGCGCAGTAAAATTCCTGACAGCGAATCAATTACCGGCTTCGAAATGGTGCGCGGGGCAATACCATTCACGACGTTGAAGGAATGCTGAATATCACGCCGTCGCTTTGATTCGTCGATTGCTGATTGCATAGACTTGGTGACTTTATCGCCAAACATAATCACCCTTCCATCGACGTTACGCGCAGCACGTCCGCAAGTTTGAACCAGCGAGGTCGTTGAGCGCAAAAAGCCTTCGCGATCGGCATCGAGTATTAGAACCAGCGAAACTTCAGGAATATCCAGCCCCTCTCGCAACAAGTTGATTCCCACTAAAACGTCAATTACACCCAATCGCAAATCGCGCAACAACTCTGAGCGTTGCATGGTGTCGATATCAGCATGCATATAGCTCGCCTTAACTTTGTTCTCTTGCAAGAACTCGGTCAGGTCTTCGGACGACCTCTTGGTAAGTGTTGTCACTAACACTCGTTGTTGGCGTTCGACACACTGCAGGACCTCCGCCAGACACTCTTCAACTTGATGCTTGGCGCTTCTCACTTCAATTATCGGTTCCAGCAAACCTGTCGGGCGCACAATTTGCTCAACGTAATCGTCGCTGACCAAAGCTCTTTCGCGGTGCGACGGAGTAGCCGAGACGTAAAGCACCCGCGACATCATACCTTCGAATTCTGGCTCAGCCAGCGGGCGATTATTTAGTGCTGACGGCAAGCGGAAACCATGCTCTATCAGCGACTCTTTACGCGCGGCATCGCCACGCACCATGCTATAAACTTGAGGCAAGGTGACATGCGACTCATCAATTACAGTCAAGAAATTAGATGGGAAGTAATTCAACAATGTGAACGGTGGCTGGCCATCGGCACGCTGCTCGAACAAACTGGAATAGTTTTCTATGCCAACGCAGTAGCCAAGTTCTTCAAGATCTTCAATATCTGATAACACGCGGCGCTCAAGACGACTGGCTTCTAGATTTTTTCCTAGCCTATTCAACTCGGCAACTCGCGCACTGCATTCGGCTCGCATTGAGACCAAAGCCTGCGGAATTTTGTCTTCGGGCTGTACGTAATGCCCCACTGGATAAACCGCGACCTTGTGCGGAGTCTCTAATATTTCTCCGGTTAAGGAGTCGACATACATCAACTCAGAAATCTTGTCGTTTTCAAGCGCAACACGCAAGAAACGTGACTCCTCATGTATGGGCCACACTTCAATAGCATTACCACGGACACGAAAAGTACCTGCGCCGAAACCGACTTCGTTGCGACTATGTTGAGTGCGAACTAATTCTCGCAAAAGTTGCTGGCGTAAGCAATCGCTACCAACCACTAAGCGCAACGCGAGATTTTGATAAGTCTCGGGATCGCCTAATCCGTAGATACATGATACCGAAGAAACCACAATCACATCTCGACGTGTGAGCAATGAAGCCGTTGTCGAATTCCGCAATCTTTCAATTCGCTCGTTAATGCGTGCATCCTTTTCTATGTATGTATCTGAGCTAGGAATGTATGCCTCTGGCTGATAATAATCATAGTATGAAACAAAATACTCGACAGCGTTATCGGGAAACAATTCGCGCAGTTCTTGATATAACTGCGAAGCTAAAGTCTTATTGTGAGCAAGCACTAATGTTGGTACTTGCAAATTTTGAATCAGATTGGCCACTGTGAAAGTTTTTCCCGATCCGGTTACGCCGAGCAAAGTTTGGCGAGCATTTTTCGCAGTGAATCTTGAGACCAAGGCTTCAATCGCCGCTGGTTGATCACCAGCAGGTAAAAACGGACTAGCTAAATTGAAATTATTGGTAACCACACCTTTTCTCTATAATATTTTATTATGCTTGAGCTGTTAACAGCACCATTATACTTTAATACACTATCGGTCATTGCGACGTCGTGACGCAGTGCGTTGGCCACGGACACGGTCTAACGGTCTCAACAATCTGATAGCAGATCAAAGGATCGGTTGCTGCTAAACTAGCGGCAGCACAAAGAGCAGGGTTAAGCCAGCTCTTAGTCGTTATCTTCTAAGAATTCAATCAGCACACCCTCTTCGACAAGGTACTGCACAGCTTCTTCAACTTTATCGTCGTCTCCTTCTAGTTCAAGAGACAAGATAGCGATAGTGTCTGTTACGCTTGCGCCACGAATATTTGGTACCACTTGAAAGCGCTTAACAAGAGTGAATAACAACGGTTGTTTAATCAACCGTTCCGGGAAAGTACACATTAAGCGGCGTTGCATTATTATTTTTAGGTTTCTTCGATATTTGAAGTAGTCCTAATTATAGCCACGAGGCGGTCATAGGCGAACAACAAAATTGCAGATGCCACACATGCGGCTAACGGCTGCCAAAGCTCACTATTTGGCAAGGCGTGTTGCGAGCCAAATTTATCGTAGAGTTCGCCTTTATAAGCAGGGTCCCATTGGTCATTAGACAACAACTGCCCTGGCCAATACACCCATGCGGACGGCATCCATAGCGGAAGCGTACAAAGAGCTGTGTAGCAAACAATTGCGCGGCTGCTGCTTGAAGATGACAAAGCAAATGACTTCCGATGATTAAGGCTGATTGCGGCGATAAATCCGGCGATGCTAAATGGCGCGAGCTCGATATTAATCAGAGCAATCAGCGGGATGACTGATAATACTAGCAGCCGCGCACTTTTATTCCCACTGAACCAAATTAAAGGAGCAATAAACAAGAAAAGCAGATGGAAAAACGTTGGATTCATGATGTATCTTCCACATAATACAATATAATTTGCCCCTGTGATGCCGGCATGGCCAAGTGGCTAAGGCATTGGATTGCAAATCCAACATCCCCAGTTCGAATCTGGGTGCCGGCTCCACCCATTTTGGGTGTAAATATCACATAATTAAGGGGAGGTAGCCCAATGGCAGAGGCAAAGGACTTAAAATCCTTCCAGTGTGGGTTCGAGTCCCATCCTCCCTACCACACCAGCGGAACAACAAAATGTCAGCAGACACCAACAATAATTCAGATGCCCTTAGCGCCATAGATAGTCGCACAGGCAAAGAATATACGCTACCTATCGAGAACGACACTATTCCTGCGACTAAATTGCGCGAGATTAAGGTCAACGACGATGATTTTGGCATGCTGTCTTATGACCCCGCTCTCAAGAATACAGTCACATGTAAAAGCTCAATTTGCTTTATTGATGGCGAAAAAGGAATTTTAGAATATCGCGGTTATCCAATCGAAGAGACTGCGTCCAAAGGGACTTACCTTGAGATATGCTGGCTGCTACTGAATGGCGAGCTTCCGACTGCCGCTGAACTTGATATGTTCCAAGCCGAGATCAGCGCCGCCACCTATGCGCCGCAAGATATCCAAAATCTTCACGATGTGTTCAACAAAAACTTGCACCCGATGGCCATGCTCGAATCAGCACTGGCAGCTTTGGGCGGCGAGTTTGATGACATAGATGAAGTACTCAGCGCCGAATCTCGCCACCAGCAAATCATTAGATTGATTGCTCTTACTCCAGTACTTGCCGCGATGGGTTACCGTCATCGTAATGGCTTAGGCCCGGTAGAAGTAAACACTGATTTGTCATACAGCAGCAACTTCCTGCATATGATGCTTAGCCGCGAAGGCCGCGAACACGAAATCCATCCGGCTCTTGAAAAAGCAATGGATGCCCTGCTTATCCTGCATGCTGATCACGAGCAAAACTGTTCGGCAAATGCAGTGCGCGCAGTTGGCTCGTCACACGTCAATCCTTACTCAGCTGTTTCAGCTGGTGCATCTGCACTGCACGGTCCACTTCATGGTGGAGCTAATCAAGCGGTACTCGAAATGCTTAATCAAATTGACAGCGTCGAAGATGTTCCGGCTTTCTTAGAGTCATGCAAGAATGGAGAGCGACGCTTAATGGGCTTCGGTCACCGCGTTTACAAAAACTACGACCCACGAGCTAAAGTTATTAGCGAGTTGGCGGCGAATGTTTTTGACGTGGTTGGTCACAATCCCAAGCTCGATATTGCCAGCGCATTAGAAAAAGCTGCGGTTGCAGACGATTACTTCTCTAGCCGCAAGTTGTTTCCGAATGTCGACTTCTATTCGGGGCTAATTTACTCGGCGATGGGTTTTGACTCGCGCATGTTCACAGTGTTCTTCGCAGTTGGCCGAATGGTCGGCTGGCTAGCTCACTGGAATGAAATGATGGCTGATAGTTCCACGAAAATCGTGCGTCCGCGCCAGATTTACACTGGCTACGAACGCAGAGATTGGGTCGAGGCTGACGACCGTAAGTAATAGTATTAATTTCTTAATACTGCAAGCATCGTGCGCGCAATAACGCCGCGCCCGCCTTTGCCCATGTAACTACGCATTGGTCCTTCCCAAGCAGTAGCAGCGATGTCGAGATGTACCCAAGGCACATCTTCGACGAAGAATGACAAGAAGCATCCGCCAGCGATAGTGCCTGCACCCTGCCCCGGAGCATATATGTTTTGCAAGTCTGCATATGAACCACGAGTCAAGTCGCGGTACGAGTCATTGATTGGCAACTGCCAGCACGGCTCGCCTAGTTCAGCAGAAAGAGCACAAACTTGATCAATAGCTTTTTGGTCGGTGCCGATTACAGCCGAGTGCAGATGACCCAGCGCATGGATGGCCGCCCCAGTGAGTGTCGCCATATCGTAAATACGCATTGGCTTAACTTTACGCGCGGTATAAGTCAAACAATCAGCCAAAACCAAACGCCCTTCAGCATCAGTATTATGAACTTCGATAGTCAGCTTGTTCATCGCAGTGACGATGTCGCCAGGACGTTGTGCGTTTGCACCTGGCATATTTTCAACACAACCGAGTATGCCGTGCACCTCGTATTGACATTCGGCGCCTTTCGCCAGCGCAGCAAATGTGCCAAGTACTGCTGCTGCGCCAGACATATCAAACTTCATGTCTTGCATGTTGCCGGACGGCTTAATAGAAATGCCTCCAGTGTCAAATGTCAAACCTTTGCCGACTAATGCCAGCTTACCTTTTGACTTGCCTTTTGGCTTGTAAACCATGTGCACTAGTTGCGCTTCGTTAGCTGAGCCTTGAGAGACACCGAGCAATGAGCCCATACCCATCTCAGCCATTTTCTTCTCACCCAAAACTTTGCAGCTTAACTTTGGAGAAGAGCTGCAAACTTTGCGGGCGCGCTTAGCGAATTCTTTTGGTGAAAGAATATTAGCCGGGGCATTCTGCAAATCACGGGCAGCCAAGTTAGCAATCGCACCGTGCGTGCCATGCTTAAGAGCTTTGCCAGCAGACTTAGATGAACCTGCGCCAGCAACTTGAATTAATTTGACATGATACTTTGGCTTGTCTGATTTCATCAAACCCATATCATGTCCAGCCATCATTGAACCTTCAATTGCTGCTTGCACAAAAGAAGCGGCGTTTTTCACGCATGATAGATCAACACTAAGTGTCGTTTTTTCAAGACCTTCGCAAGCATTGCGCGCAACACCTGCAGCCCCGCGGACGTCTTCAGCGGTAACGTCTTTAGCTTTAGGCAAACGCACCAACACCCAACGCTTGCCAGCGGCACCGCGCAATGTGATTGATGATCCATTCTTATTACTAAAGTCTGACTTCCAAGTATTTGCCTTTGGGGCATCACTTGGCAAATTGATTTTTGCTCCAACCGGAACGAGGATAGCATGCAACTCGCTATTGCGAGCTGCTGCTGAATTTACTAGTTTTGTACGCATGTTATGCTTAATTGTTTATTACATTGAGGTGTAGACTGGGCCGCCCTCTGCAGGCACTACCCAATTAATGTTTTCGTAAGGATCTGCTATGTCACAAGTTTTGCAGTGCACGCAGTTCGAAGCGTTAATCATAAGGTCCCCCTTTTCGAATTCGTAGACCTCGGCAGGGCAAAAATGCTGGCAGGGATTCCCGTATTCTTCGGTGCACTTATCTACACAAATACTCGTGTCGAGTACCTGCAAGTGGCATGGCTGATCCTCTTCGTGAATTGTCCCTGACAAAAACACGCTAGATAATTTGTCAAATGTAAGTTCGCCATCAAATTTTGGCAAAGGGTTTGGCTTAGTGCCTTTTTTGTAAAGCTCGATATCGCTCTTCATAGACTTCTTTCCAGCAGGCAAGGCGCCACCGGTCAAAGTGCTAAGTGCGACGCCAATCGAACCAGCTAGGAAACCTTTCTGAAAACCTTGGCGGTAGTTACGGACCTTTCTTAATTCGGCATAAGCCCAGCTCTCATTAAATAACTTGTCGACCTTGCTTAGCTTCTCGCCTTGAGCGATGCCGTCAGTGGATGCCAAAGCTTCTAGAGCAGCAGTGGCTGCTAGGACTCCTGACTTGACCGCCAAGTGCAAACCTTTAAGACGTGCAGCGTTCATATAGCCAGCAGAGTCGCCGATTAACATGAAGCCATCGCCCCAAGATTGTGGCATTGAGAACAAACCACCTTCGGGCACTGTCTTGGCACCATAGCGAATCAGTTTACCGCCCTTCAGCATATCAGCCATAAACGGATGAGTCTTCCAGCGCTGCATTTCAGCGTGGTAGTCGAATGCGGCATTGCCGTGGTCCATGCCCATCACAAAGCCGATAGACAGACGATTGTTAGGTAAGCCGTAAATCCAGCCGCCACCATACACCGCAGCACCTAAAGGCCATCCGCCGGTGTGAAGGACTGTGCCTTCGAGATCGTGGTCAACTTCCCATATTTCTTTGACGCCCACACCCCAGATTTCCGGGTTGCGGTCGGCGTCAAGTTTGTTTTCGGCGATAACTTGCTTAGTAATTGAGCCACGCGTTCCTTCTGCAAGAATAGTAAGTCGTGCTTTGATGTCGTAACCCGGAGCATAGGTCGATTTTTTCTCACTACTCTTTGACAAGCCTTGGTCGACACAGCGCACACCGCATACGGCACCACTTTCGTCGCGTAACACACTAGCGCCAGCAAATCCAGGGTAAACTTCGACACCAGCGGCCTCAGCTTTTTGCGTGAGCCATTTCACCATTTCGTTGGCGGATGTAATCCAGTTACCGTGGTTCTTGAATTGCGGCGGACACAAAATGCCACCCATTCGTTTATGTGATTTCTCAGTCAGCCACAGCAAAGCATCGTCTTTAACCTTAGCGTGAATCGGAAAACCTTCCTGCTCTGCTTCAGGGAACATTTCTAGAATCGCTTGAGGATCAAGAACAGCGCCTGACAATTGATGGTGGCCAATTTCTCCAGCCTTATCCAACACCAAAATCGAAAGCTCTTGTCCTGCCGCTTGTGACGTATTAGCCAACTCGATGGCAAAGCATAGTCCGGCTGGGCCAGCTCCCACTACCAACACATCCACTTCGAGTGATTCGCGTTCCATTGCCCTATAGAATAACGACGCGGATGTCTTATTTTGCCTTTACAAATGGGTTAGTCTTCGCCTCGTGACCAATAGTAGTAGTCGGCCCGTGACCACAGTGCACAACCGTTTTGTACGGCAAGCTATACATCTCTTGCTGTATAGATTTTTCTAGTTGTGGGAATGACCCGCGAGGAAAATCAGTACGCCCGATGCTACCGTTGAACATAACGTCGCCTGCAATAACTATGTCGGCATCTGCGCAGTAAAACACCACGTGACCAGGCGTGTGACCAGGGCAGTTACGAACTTCTATTTTCACATTGCCAAAACTTAATTCTTTAATATTATCGATGTTAGTCGTAACTTCAGGAACTCTTACCGCCGGAAATCCGTAGTTGTGCGCATGTTCTGGCAAGGTGGTTCTTAGGAAATCGTCTTGCTGCGGAAAGAAAAAAGGCACCTTTAGTTCCTCTAACAACTCAGCAGTGCCTCCAATATGATCCAGGTGCCCATGAGTAGCCCAAACAGCGACGACCTCGAAATCATGCTGCGCAATAAACTTTATTAAAGGCGGCGCATCTCCGCAGTCGCAGACAACGGCCTGCTTAGTTTCAGTGCACTCGAGCACAGTGCAGTTCTGCATGAAAGGAGTAACCGTAACGGTGTGTACTTTTAACATTTTTCTAGTCTTGTTCGCCCAACCATTGGGCGCCATCGGAGTAAACTTCTTTTTTGAAAATGGGCACACGCTTTTTCAATTGAACCATAAAAAACTCGAGCGCGGCAAAAGTGTCGCGGCGGTGCGCAGCACTCACTGCGACTTGCACGGACTGTTCGCCGAGTTTTATTTCGCCGATTGAGTGTTCGACAGCGATAGCTAACAACTCGAAGCGCTCAGCCATTTCGCTGGATATTTTTTTAATTTCGGACTCGAACATTTCTGGATAAGCCTGATAATGTAATGCGACTACATCGTTGCGTTGATTATTGTTTTGCCGAATCTGCCCCGCAAAGCAAAGTGTGCATCCCACTGTATTATCTATAGCCACTTGCGACTTACACCAAGCAGCGGATACCGGCCCCTCAACTAACCTGCAAGAAAAACGCATCAGCCGCCACACACCGCAGGAATAAAAGCAACCTCGTCACTATCACCAAGACTATGACTGTTGTCTACATAAGAGCAATTGACTGCGACGCGAAATACGCGGTTATTAAATATCTCATATTGAGAGCTGGCTATTAATAACAAATCACCAACGCACGAATGCGCTGGTAATTGCAATTGTATTGAACTGTTTTCGCAGAGTTCTTGCAACTCGCCGAACAGTTTAACTGTCAGATTCACTGGCTCTAAAATGGCACGTCATCTGACATACCGCCGCCAAACGAATCTGGCCCTGGAAAGCTAGGAACAGCAGCTTGTGGCTGTTGCTGGTCTTGCTGAGGAGACGCTGCCTGGCCTCCGCCCTGCCCGCCACCTGCGTTATCATTTTTGTTACCTGTGAAAGACCAGTTATCAACGACCACGTCTACCTTGGAACGTTTCTGACCACTTTCCTTGTCATCCCACGAAGAGAAATTGAGGCGTCCTTCAATCAACACACATGCGCCGCGCTTATTGAAACGGGCAAAAGCCTCGCCACGCGTGCCAAAAATAGTGATATCGAAGAAGTGTGCTTGCTCTTTCCAGCCACCTTGGCCATCAGGACGACGCTCGTTTACAGCCAAACCGGCCTTTACAAGTGCTGTTCCGCTTTGCGTTTGACGCACTTCTGGATCGCGGGTCAAATTACCCATTAAAATTACTTTGTTGTATGATGCCATTTTAGTTATTCTACGGTAGCTATTCCCTTAAACAAAGCCAAAGCATAAGAAAATGACCTCCGGACAAGAAAGACGTAAACACCCGCGTAAAGCGGTCAAGGACCTCCCCATCGTCGTCGATGGCGATACCCCTTTACTCGTACGCGACTTATCGCAATCTGGCGCCTGTTTCTTTTCAGAAACTCCGCTGCGAATGATGACCCACGTCAAGTTCGCTTTCGAATTCGAAGACAGCACGGGCGAGACAATTGGCATATCTGGTGAAGGCGTAGTCGTTCGTTGCGAGCGCATCTCCCCGACCCTTGGCCACTATGAAGTCGCGATATTCTTCCAATCACTCGACGAAGGAGGCTCAGCAGCCGTCCGCCAATACTTGATTGATAAGGAAGAATGCTAGGCGATTAGCTGCAAACTTATTGCACGCACCACCGAGCACATATCTTCACGTTGCTCGAGCACTTGATAACCACATTCGCCTGCGGCAAGTGCTAAATCATCTTGTCGATTAGCGCCAATTTCAAAGACCAGTACGGCTTTCGGCAGCAAGTGCGCTTTAGCTTCAATCATTATGCGCCTATAAAATTGCATCGCATCACCGTCGGTAACGAATAGCGCACTGTGCGGTTCGTACTCAGCAACAGACGGGCCAAGTTCTTCACCATGCGTTATGTATGGTGGGTTTGAAACAATCAAATCAAACATATCACTAGGGTCCAACTCTACCAAACAATCTGAGTTGAGCAACTGTAAGCGCTGGTCAACACCAATTGTTTTCGCATTCAGCGCGGCCAACTCTAGAGCCTCGCCTTCGATGTCTATGGCGACGCCCTCAGCGTGCGGCAATTCGCTCAACAAACTAATTATTAAACAACCGGAACCGGCGCCGACATCAAGCAAGCGTAGATGACTATTGCTATTCAAATTTTCTAAACACAGCTCTACTACAACTTCACTATCGGCACGTGGGATAAGTGCTCTCGGATCAATAACAAAGTCATGTTTGTAGAATCCGACACTGCCTTCAACATAAGCGAGTGGTTCGCCAGTTTGCAAACGTTGCAGCAAAGGTAACAACTTGTCAATCTGCTCTTGGCTCAATTCAGCATTAGAGTCTAGCGAGATATCGTGTATTGCCAGCTCTAACACGCGCGCGACAAAATTGCGCGCCGCTGCAGCCGTAGCTTGATTGTTGTCTTCTAGGAAAGACAACACCGCATCGACTGCGTGTTGTCGATGCGGTGTTGGAGGAAGCAACAACTTATTACTTACTTAGTTACTGAATCGTTGTTAGTTTCGGCAACTGGCGAAACAGGTGCATCTTGCTTTGACTTACGCTGAGCTTTGCGCGCATCAACTTCAGCCTGCTTCTTTGCTTTATTGGCCGCCATACCTTTCTTGGCGCCATGGAACAATTCGTAGGTAGCGATTAGGCCACCACCCAATACGAGCATTGGGCCTACACCGTGAGCCAAGAAACCAGCGTCGACGTTACCAGCCCATTGATCAGCAATAGGTCCGTCGGTGCCGGTGACGACACGTAGCAGACCGAACAAGCCGTAAATAATTGCCTCCAACGGAGCGAGAAACAAAACTAAACCCAACATGCCGGAAGTAATTGCCGGCATTGACCACATCTTCCACATGCCAGCCCAAGATGCCCAAGCACCGATTAAGCAAAACAGGAATGTGAAAGAACCCAAAGGTGACTCAAGTCCTGTTGTGTCCGCGGCCCACATCAATGGAAGGCCACCTAGAACCAACAAATATGCCAACAACGACTTAGAGAACTGGGCGTCGGTTTCGGGTTCGGCAGGAGCAGCTGGAAGCTTAGTGTCATATTTTTTACCCAACATAGGCGCAAGCAGCGCAAGCGCAGCACCCCAAAGAGCAATACACGCACCAATGATACTAGCAGAGCTTTCGGCAGCAGCCACTGGGAATACAAATAATGGCAAACTGGCTGTAATCAATGCCAAAAAAGGTATAAACGGTTTATGCGCACTAAAGCTTTGATTGATTCGCAGCAAACCATTACTAAGCAACTCCCATACAATTAGCATTGCCACTAAACTCGGCAAGAAAGCGTATTCACGGAGCGGATACGGTAGCAGCAAACCGGCGAGTGCAAAAATCAGGCCGATAGAACCAGTAGACAATGACTTGCGTACAGGCTGCTTAGACAAGGGTGACTGCTGAGCAGACGATTGCTGCGAAACTTTTACGTCTGCAGAAAGAGGTTCAGTGTGGTTGTTATCGTTTTTCATGATCTTTAAATTATTAACGTTTACAGAGCAGCTAGCTTAGCTTCGCGGTCAGCCAGAATTAAATCTTCAAATATAGGTTCAATCAATCCCTCAGATACCTTTTCAAGACTGAAAGATTTTCCTAAGCGGTGATCAGTTGCCCGATTTTGCGGGTAATTATACGTGCGAATACGTTGCGAGCGATCGCCAGTTCCCACTTGGGTACGACGCATTTCAGAGCGTTCATCGTCGAGCTTTTGGCGCTCTATTTCATAGAGCTTCGCACGCAACAAGTCTAAAGCGCGCGCTTTATTACGCAATTGCGAAGAATCTTCTTGGCACTTCACTTGAAGACCAGTCGGCAAGTGAATGACACGTATTGCAGAAGAAGTTTTGTTCACGTGCTGCCCCCCGGGACCGGATGAACGCATCGCGGTGATTTCTAGTTCTTCTTCGTCAAGCTGATAATCTAGCTCCTCGACTTCAGGCATCACGGCGACCGTTACAGCCGAAGTATGGATACGTCCTTGAGTTTCAGTAGCTGGGACTCGCTGCACGCGGTGCCCTCCTGATTCGTAGCGCAACAATCTAAATGCGTCGTCACCAGTAACCTTCAACACGAGTTCTTTATAGCCACCTGCTTCTGAACGTGACTCAGCGACTATCTCCATATTCCAATTTCGAAGAGCAGCGAACTTTTGATAAATTTTCGCCATATCACCGGCGAATAAAGCAGCTTCGTCGCCGCCCGCACCCGCACGAATTTCCATCAACGCCGGCTTATCAGCATCAGGGTCATCTTCGAGTACGCGATCGAGAATTACTTTCTCGACTTCTGCAAAACGCTCTTCTAGTTCTGGTAACTCGAGCTCGGCCAACTCTTTCATCTCAGCGTCTTTACCGCGAAGGAACTCTTTGGCTTCGGAGATTTCCTCGTCAAGTGAAGTGTATTCGTGCCATGGGCCTAGCACTTTTTGCAACGTACCTAACTCACGCAACCAAGACTGAAACTCGGGCTGGGACGACGCGCTCGGGTCAGCCAGCTTAGTTTCTAAATCTTTTTGTCGCACCTCTACTTCAGATACGCGACCACGTAGTGTGTCAACAAGAGACATGAGCTAGCGATAAAGCGTTTAAGCTTACTTAGTGCTGCTGCCGTAACGCTTCTGGAAGCGATCAACACGGCCAGCAGTGTCAACAAACTTTTGCTTACCTGTGTAGAAAGGATGGCATGCTGAACAGATCTCAACGTTGATTTCTGGACGAGTACCGCGAG
>JAPKEZ010000077.1 GCA_028821845.1 Planctomycetota bacterium
CGCTGATGTCGATGCTACGCAAGTCACTTTCTCTCTCTAAGCTATGCACGCCAACGCTGTGGCCATCGATGGTGTAAGCGCCAAGCATACCCAGGGACAATTGCGATGAGTACCGCAAACTTTTTCTAGCTGGACTAGTGATTGCCACGGCGCGAGGCAAGTCAAGTCGTTCAGTAACGTTTAGCTTGGACGGCAACTCGGGTTGCGGCACTAGTGAAAAGAGCAAATCATAAATGAGAGCCATTGTGCCGCCAGGCACTTCAGGCATGCGATTCCAGCGTGCGTAAGGGGCAGCTGCAGAAACTGCGACTTTGCCTTTATTGTAATCGAATTGAACAAGTGCGGCCGACTTGTAGTCGCTGTCCGTCGCCGAAAAGCTTAAGATTAATTGGTAATCACCCTCGACATCGAACTGTTGAAAAGTGCGATGCGGAACTTCAGTAAGTAAAGCTTGCCACTGCGGGTCACTAAATAACTTAAGCGCCGGATGTTCAGTGTCGTCTATGGTTAGCAGGGCATCACGCTGCTGCGCACCCGCAATTTCAAATTGCTTCAAGCCAAGCTGCAACATTAGAGGCTGCAAGGTAGTGGTGGTACTTTGCGGACCGACCACGACTAACAGTCCGCCGCCAGCAGCGACGAAAGACTCGATCAGTTTTATTTTGCCGCTCGGTAATGAACTTAAATCAGACAAGATCAGTAGTTGCGCCTCGTTTAAAGCGCTTGTGCTGAGCTGGTGTGGTCCAAGGACAATAGGGCGTAATGGCGCTTGATCGCCAAGGTTTAGATACGACAGGAAATTAGAGCTAACGTCAGCGTTGCCAAAGTCACTATTGTTGCTACACAAAATAGTCGTCCACTCAGCAACAACTTCTAGGCCAACACTTTGCTGGTCATCGGCGCGCAAGCCATCGGTAGCAATCGCGACTTCAACTTTACGCGAACCTACTTCATTAAGGGTGAACATGTGCTCAAAGCTTTCGCTACCACGCGCCTTGATTTCGAGATCTTTCTCAGCGATAATCTTTCCGTCAATGAATAGTTGCAGCAATCGCTGCTGCGGACTGCTCGTGTAATTGCGCACTTCGCAACTGAATATTACTTCGCCTCCTTTTACTACTACTTGAGGCGCAACAGTCGAATGATGCACCGCTACATTCGAAGTTTGCCCTGTGCCGACAGTCTGATAATCAATGACCACGTTCCTGTCACCCAATAACTGCATAGCCGTCGCTGCTTCGCCACCATCAAGCCACTCATTGTCTTGGAAATCACTAATGATTGTCAAACGAACCTCGCTATTCTCAAGCGCCAGTTCACCAATGGCTTCTTCAGCAATTTGGACAGCATCGAGCCAGTTTGCATCTGCGTCACCACATCCTAGACCATTTGCAGTAATCGCTAATAATGCTTGGTGAGGGGTGCCCTGCGATAAGATTTGTGCGCCTCGCCATGCCACAATTAATGCAGCACGGTCACGATTGTCATCGAGATTGCTGAAGATGTTTTTCGCGATGTTCCGCGCAGTACCAAATGCATAGCCGTCGCTGCCATGTTGCTGCATGGACATTGAGGCGTCAAGAATTACAATTTCAAGTTGCGGCGCGCGCGAGGCATCGAGAAGTTGTGAATGATCACTGGGTCTCGCTAAAGCCAACACCACTAGTAGCACCGCTAAAGTGCGCAACAATAGTAAGAGCAAATCTTGCAATAAAACTCTACGCCGCACGCGTTGAATAGCCTTGCGTAAAAAATCAGTAGCCGCAAACTTTACTTTCACATAACGCTGGCGTTGCAATAAGTGAATAATAATCGGCACCGCAGCCAAGGGCAGTAACCACAAGAGCGATCCGAAAATAAAATTCATCGACCTTTGCGTGCGAGTTTGGAATCTCTACTAGCTAGGACCTGAAGAAGGTTTTCTTCAACGGAGGCATCGGTGCGCAGACGGCGGAAGGTGCACCCAAGAGAACGTATTTGTTGCCGCAAATTTTGAGCGTGCTCTTCGAATTCGGTACGGTAGGCCTCGGCAATAGCGAGTGGATTGGCTTTAAGCATCAAGTCGTCTTCTAGGCCTTCGAATTGGCTTAAGTTTGTAAATGGGAAATCAACTTCGTCGCTATCAAGCACCCGCAGCGCCCATAAGTCATGCCTCTGGCTACTAAAGGCGCGCGCACTTTGCACACTACCATCAGCACTGTCCAAGAAATCGCTAATCCAAATCACCACGCTACGCTGACGTAAATGCTGCGAAAAATTTAGCATCGTCGAGTTAGTGTCAATTTCACCATCGGCTTCGACCCGCGCCAACATCTCGCACAAGCTTTTCCATTGCGATAGGCCGCGCGATGGAGGCAGTAACAATTTGGTACCCTCTGAGGTTTGTACCGCAAGAGCAAAGCGGTCGTTTTGCTGACTAGCTATATGCGCCAGAGCAGCAATTACATAAGTTGCATACTCTAGCTTTGAAACGTCGCGGCCATAAGACATAGACTGCGACGCATCTAGAACGAAGTAAACACACAAATCAGTTTCTTCTTCGAACTCGCGCAGAACATTACGGTCGCTGCGTGCCATAATTCTCCAATCAAGGTGGCGGACATCGTCGCCAGCCACATACTCGCGGTGCTGAGCAAAAGTAGTGCTGACGCCACGCAGCGAAGAGCGATGCATTCCTTTTTGGATGCCATCAACGGCAACCTGTGTGCGTAATTGCAGTCGCTTCAATCGCTCTAGCAATTTTGTGTCGCGCGACGGACTCTGTCTAGTCATCGAAACTAGTTGAATGCTCAGTAGTAAATTCTATGAGTTGCTGGATGATGCTATCAGGGTTGAGTCCCTCTGACTCAGCGGCAAAGTTTAGTGCCACGCGGTGTCGCAGCGCCGGCTTTGCAACCGCTTGGATATCGGCGATACTCGCATGGCTTTTGCCGTTAAGCAATGCCTTGGCCTTGGCCGCCATTACCAACGATTGAGCAGCACGCGGACCTGCTCCCCAGGTGACATTGGCGTTAATGAAATCAGGAGATTCGCCGCTAGGTCGGCTGTTGCGTGTTAGTGCAACGGCGTAATCAAGGACACTGTCAGCAACCGGAATGCTTTTTACCAGCTCTTGCAACTCAATCAACTCGGCACTGCCTAGAACTTTTTCAATTTCAGCATTCACTTCGCCAGTGGTGCGTCGCAATATCTCAGCTTCTTCATCGGCGCTCGGATAATCGACTTTTATAAAAAACAAAAAGCGATCAAGCGCTGCCTCAGGAAGCGGGTAAGTGCCTTCTTGCTCTATAGGGTTTTGCGTCGCCAATACGAAAAAAGGTTTTGGCAAAGTCATGGTGTTACCGCCAGCAGTCACTTGACGTTCTTGCATTGCCTCAAGTAGCGCCGCTTGCGTCTTTGGCGGAGTACGGTTGATCTCATCGGCTAGCACAATGTTGCTAAACAGTGGCCCCCGCATAAACCGAAAACTACGCTCTCCAGTGCTAGCGTCAGAATGCAGTACTTCGGCGCCAGTGATATCTGCAGGCATCAAGTCGGGTGTAAATTGAATTCGATTGAAATCTAGATCTACAGCTTCGGCGAAACTGCGCACTAGCAAAGTTTTTGCCAATCCAGGTACGCCAACTAATATCGCATGACCCTGCGCAGCCACTGCAATACAGAGCTGCTCTACTACATCGTCTTGTCCAACAATCACGCGTGCGATTTGGGACTTTAAGTTTTGATAGGCCTGTGCATACCTGGCTGCAGCCTGCTGCTGAGAATTGGGGATGTCATTCATTGTTTTGTGTACGGTCGGAGAGTGCCCTTTGTTCGCTAATCTTTTTCAGAGCATCGGGGTCGCTACCTAAGTATTCGAGCTTGGTTTGCGTGTCTTTGAGGTCTCGCTCTGCCAATTCGGCTTGGAGCGCCTCGGTCTTCTCTTTTTCGCGTGTCTGAATGAGGCTTACAGCCTTCGGTAGCAAGAACATGATCCCGGCAAGGATGGTGATTAGCCAAAGAACACCATCGGTGAATAATGCCTTCTTCCGAATGTTCTTTGAGGTCACTTCAATTACAGTGGCATCGCGTTGCCATAACGCGCAGAGCTGCCGAGCCATTCTTCAATGCGTAGCAGTTGGTTGTATTTCGCGACACGGTCAGAACGACACGGAGCGCCAGTCTTGATTTGTCCGGCACCAACGGCGACAGCTAAGTCGGCAATAGTGGTGTCTTCGGTCTCGCCAGAGCGGTGCGAAATTACTGCCGTGAAGCCAGCCTCGTAAGCAACATTAATAGCGTGCAACGTCTCAGTTAAAGTACCTATTTGATTTACTTTAATCAAAATAGAATTAGCTTGACCGCCATCAATGCCGCGCAATAAACGCTTAGGGTTAGTCACAAACAAATCGTCACCAACAAGCTGGATGTCATCACCGAGTTCGTCAGTTAAAGTGCGCCAGCCATCCCAGTCATCTTCGTCAAGTGCGTCTTCGATTGACACGATAGGGTACTGCGAACACCAAGACTTGTACATTGCAACCATATCGTCAGACGAGTGGGGCTTTCCTTCGAAGGTGTAAACACCATTGTTATGAATCTCAGAAGCAGCCACGTCTAGAGCAATTGCCATTTGCTTGGGGCCTGCTTCTAGGCCGGTGTCTTCGATTGCTTGAATCAGCAGATCGATCGCCGCTATGTTTGAACTAAGGTTTGGCGCGAATCCGCCCTCGTCACCGATAGCAGTTGAAAGACCCTGATCACGGCAAAGAGACTTGAGTGAATGATATGTTTCAGTGCACCAGCGAACAGCTTCGCTGAAGTCAGGAGCGCCCCATGGCTGAATCATAAATTCTTGAACATCGACGTTATTATCAGCATGTTCGCCGCCGTTTAGCACGTTCATCATTGGCACTGGTAAACGATTTGCACCAGCGCCACCAAGGTAGCGGAACAGCGGCAGTCCAGCATCGTCAGAGGCGGCATGAGCTACGGCCAACGAAACGCCGAGCAGGGCATTGGCGCCCAAAGCACTTTTGTTCTCTGAACCATCAAGCTCTATCAAGGCGCGGTCGATTTCTTCTTGCTCGTCAGCGCACATGCCAATAAGAGGCTTAGCGAGGATATCGTTTACATTTGCCACAGCCTGGTGAACACTTTTCCCGCCGTAGGCTGAATCGCCATCCCGTAGTTCAACCGCTTCGTGAATACCAGTTGATGCTCCGGATGGAACTGCTGCGCGGCCGGTTGCGCCTGTAGATAAATCGATTTCAACTTCTAGCGTTGGATTGCCGCGGGAGTCAAGTATTTGACGACTGTGTACTCGGATTATTTCGCTCATGGTTATATGCCTTTTATACAGGGCTTATATCTTAACTTCTACTGCCTGATGTTACACTATGCCTGAATGTTTAGTTTGACCGACATAGATTATCGCTACGGCTCACAAATCATCTTCGACGAGGCTTCGTTGAAGGTCGATAATGGCTGGACTGTTGGCCTCATCGGGCCAAATGGCTCTGGCAAAACCACGCTTTTCCGTTTGCTCACTGGCCAAGAGGTCGAAGAGGCTGGGGTGGTCTCCATCCCGGGTGGTACCACCATCGGATACTTTAACCAAAAAGTCGGCGAAATGAGTGGATGTAGTCCGGTGGAACAAGCAGTTCGCTGCGCTGGTCGTGTTGCTGAGCTGAGGGTGATATTAGCTGGCCTAGAAGAAGATTTGGCCGACCCAGAGAAGTTCGATGATCTCGATAAGATCATGGTCAAGTACGCCAAAGTTCAAGACGAATTTCAGATATTAGGCGGCTACGATGTAGAAGCACGAGCGCGTGAAGTACTTTCTGGGCTTGGTTTTAGCGAAGAACGCATGAGTGGCGAAGTCGGCGTTTTATCAGGTGGATGGAAAATGCGCGTGGCGCTAGCCGGCATCTTAATTCAGCTCCCTGATTTACTGCTTCTCGACGAGCCGACTAACCACCTTGATATAGAATCAATCCTGTGGCTTGAAGGTTTTATTCGTGACTACAAGGGCACAGTAGTAATGACTTGTCACGACCACGAGTTTATGAATCGCGTAGTCGACAAAATAGTCGAAATCGATCAGGGAAAGTTACGAGTTTTTCCTGGTGACTACGATTTTTATTTGGCCCAGCGCGAGCTTGAAGATTCACAACGTCAGGCAGCTTTCGTGCGTCAGCAAGCCCACGTCGAACGCGAATTAAAATGGATCGATTCTTTTCGCGCTAAAGCTCATTCTTCGTCGCAAGCTCAGTCGCGTTTAAAGCGTCTCGATAAGTTAGACATCATCGAACCACCACGATCGCGTCGTCAAAAGTTAGTGTTCAATATTCCGCCTCCACCGCGCTCGGGTAATGACATTTTTGTAGCCGAAGGAATTAGCAAAAGTTTTGGTGACCTTACGGTTTACTCAAATTTAGATTTGCATGTTCGCCGCCTCGAGCGTTGGGCATTCTTGGGAGTAAACGGTGCCGGTAAATCGACACTGCTAAAAATAATGATGGGCGATCTTGTGGCCGACAGTGGTCTATGTAAATTAGGTGCTTCACAGCGAATCGGCTATTTCGCGCAGCACACCACTGAGTTGTTGCACCCGAAGGAAACGGTATTCGATACTATGGCTAGCGAATTTCCTGGTGAAAGTATCGGTACTTTGCGCACTTGTCTAGCGTGTTTCGGATTTGACCCTAACGATATGGATAAGGTGACCCGCGTTCTGTCAGGTGGCGAAAAGGCACGACTAGTTTTGGCTAGAATGCTGTTTAAACCACCTAATGTGCTAATTCTAGACGAGCCTACCAACCACCTCGATATTGAATCTAAGCAAACATTGCTTGAAGCCCTCGCTAAATATGAAGGCACCATCATCTTCGTTAGTCACGACCGCCACTTCTTAGAAGCGCTTGCAACTAACGTTCTAGAAATCGATGGCGGTAGTGCGAAAACCTACCATGGCGGCTACAAGAAGTACGTCGAGTTTACTGGCCATGCAGCGCCTGGCTCTTAATTAGCTTTTATTACTTCAGATTTTTTCCAATCAAAAGTTGCAGATATTTCTTTGCCACCATGCGACCAAACAACAACACGTTGCTGCTCGCCATTAGCTAAAACCTTTCTTAGACCTTGAAAATCTTCTATTTTTACGCCAGCAACGCTAATGAGTACATCACCTGCTTTCATGCCAGCTTGTTCGGCCAGGCCACCCTTGACGAGTTCGTCAATGGTCATAGCATCGCCAAGGAAAACGCCTAAGGAATGGCGCCTAGGGCCACGATTTGCTCTCGAATTACTTGGAGCTTCACGTGGTAAAGCCTGATTCATGTTTGCGATGCGCCACGCACCGGATGCAATCACGCGCACCGAAGCCAATTGATATTCAGGCACGACTTCGTCGATAGTGTCATGCTGAGTATGGTGGATGTAAGTGTAATTTGCATCGCCATTTTGCTCCCAGAAGAAGCCGGGGACGCCAACTCTTAAATAGGAGTCGTGATCCGAGCCAACGCCTCGCGGTAAACGCTTCACGGGTACCAAACGGAAGCGCAAATCTTCGTCTTCGTTGTTTGCTGTATGTTCAATCACCGGACCAAAGACCTCTTCGAATAAAGGACTTAATTCGGGAGTCGCTTGAATGCCGGAGCAGGTGTTGGTGCCGCCATCATGCACTAATACAGCAGAAATAATCTCGTTTTCGGCAGGATGCTGCTCGATATAGGCGCGTGAGCCAAGCAAACCTTGCTCTTCACCCGACCACAGCATAAAGCGAATGGTGCGGCGTGGCTGCACACCCAACTCATCGATAGTCTTCTTAAGAATGCGTGCTGCCTCTAAAGTGGTTGATGTGCCTGTGCCATTATCTTGTGCCCCGCGCGCGCCATCCCATGAATCTATGTGGCCACCCACGATAACTATTTCATTAGCAAGGTCGGTTCCGGGTATTTCGGCGAGTACGTTATACAGTGGTATAGGCCCAGCTGTGAAGGTCTGCTCAATATCAAATTCTAGTTGCACGTCGGCACCTTCTTTAGCTAGCTGGAATATATCAGCGAACTGTTCGCGTAGCAAAGTAATGTTCACTTCGCTCGGCAAATCGTCTGGGTCAATCTTGTAGCGACCGCGCGTTAACAATAAACCAGACTTGCTACATGGC
>JAPKEZ010000078.1 GCA_028821845.1 Planctomycetota bacterium
TGCATGTCGGCTCGTTGGACAACAAACACTGTTGCTCACATCGACCTCGACTTTAGTTTCGTCGGCTTGCATGCTGCCAATTCGACATTTGAAGTACCTGTGGGGCAAGATACGGCTTACTTCGCTTTCACCTCTCCGCTACAAGATGTGTCGCGCCTGCGCGCGTCTGCAAGTATCGATGGTATTGCTAAGTCCATTGATGCCGACATGAACATCATCGTTGACCCTATTCGCTCTCACGTCATGGAAAATCATGGTATGTTCCAAGGTGTAATTGAATTTGACGAGACTATCCCTGAAGGTGTAAGTAGCGTTTCATTGTTCACTCCGAACTCGATTCAAACTACCGAGTGGCGTGAAGACTTGATGCTTGAGATTTTTGACACCAACGATGCCGTTGTGGTGCGTCAAATCATGTACGAAGTAGAAACCGAAATCGGTGCTCTTGATGCGGGTGATTATCACTTTAAGGTTTCATTCCCATCTCTCGGTAAGTCTTCGCTCGAAGCACATTTTGCCGGACTCGAGCTGTATCTCTACCAGTCGCAGGGCGATTTCACTTTGTACCCAAGCTTGCAAACAGTGTTTGACCAAAGTCATTCATCAAGTAGCTTAAGCATCCCAGCTGGCGGCGGGCGTACTCTCTTCGCGAGCCTCCCGTCTCTAGACGATTTGCCAGCAGGCTGCTGGTACTTTGGTGAAGTGAGCGTTGCAGATGGCGAGGGCACAGTGGCCTCTAACCCAATTAAAGTTTACCGTGGTATAGTCGCTGATGAAGTCGTCGAAGAGGATGATGCTCAAACTGAAGTGATGCTTTCCGGAATGCCACCCGCCGGGTCCATAGACGCCGAACTAGAAGTATTGGGTGATCTTGAACAAGCATGGGTCGACGTCCAAGCCGATGAGGAGGCTACTGATGCTGATAAGCTGACCGCTCTCCTCGAGTGGGCTGATAGCGAAGCAAGTAGCACTGATGTGCAGTTTGCTAAATTTGAGTTTTTGAACACGCATGGTTTGCATGCACAATTGCATCTTGAGGCAGCGTCTTTCCTTAAGTCGTTCCCCAGCCAGCGTGAGGCCTTCATGGCAGCTGCCAAAACTTGGAAGTAGAATCTAATCATTCGTTACGGCTTGCGCTGTGCTCAAATGTGTTCCCGGCACACGATGCCGCGCAAGCCGTTGAATCGTTAGATAGTTCGATGCGTAAAGTCGTGGCAAAATTGCCTCAAAATGTTGCGACAAACATTTCTTATGGGTTATATTTTTCTGATTTGGCCTCGCGGCAATTTGTTGATTCACCGCAGTCGTTTGCCGATTATGCAGCGCTGTTGATAGAGCTGAACTTAAAAGTAACAACGGCCAACGCCTTTCCTTTCGGAGATTTTCGTGCTGCTGAAGTAAAGGAAAAGGCATTTTTGCCTGACTGGCGAGAGCAATCACGAGTTGATTACACATGCCGTGTCGCCGACTTGTTAGCACAACTCGCAACTAGCGATAATAGGTTGTCCATTTCCACTTGCCCCTTTGGCTACGATGCTGCCGCCGCCTGCGAACAGAGCATTACCAACGTTAGATTAGCTGTTGAGCATCTGCAGCAATTACATCAGCGAACTGGTAAGCACATCCGCCTAGCATTCGAGGCCGAGCCGTGTGCATGCTTTAGTGACAGCGTGGTGTTAATCGACTATCTCGCAACAAGCTTCAGCGACGACGAGCGTAAATATATCGGCATTTGTTTTGATTTGTGCCACTCCGCCGTCACCGATGAAGATTATCAGAAGGTTATTGCACAGGCTGAACAGCAAAACGTGACTATAGCTAAAGTGCAAATTTCATCTGCACTGCAACGTGACTCGAGATTGTGTAGCTCAAGCACTGGCGACTTAGAACAATTAGCTGATAGCGCATATTTCCATCAGTGTCTGGTAGACGACATGCTCTACGCCGATATCGCTAAGGTGCCGACTGCGACGAGGGCAGAAGGGAAGACCTGGCGCATTCATTGTCATGTGCCGATTTGTTACAGCGATTACGGCAGCGGATGGCTAGCGACAGAATGGCGCCCTGCTGTAGAAGCGGCTAGAGCTGCGCAGATTAAAGACTTCGAGGTCGAAACATATACTCTCTCGCTGCTTAATACTAAGTTTGTAAAAGTGAAAAGCGTCGAAGAATGCGTGGCGCAAGAGATTTGTGCCGGGTTTTTAGCTCTCGGTCTTGACACTGATGGTGGGTGACACTATTATTTTCGGCCATTCGTTAGTCGAATGACCTGGCCCCATCGTCTAGTCTGGCCTAGGACACCAGGTTTTCATCCTGGCAACAGGGGTTCGAATCCCCTTGGGGTCACCAATCAAGCAGCTCGTTAACTTTGGTTAGCGAGTTGTTTTTTATTCCTTGCCGCCAAGTGGGTGGGCTTGAGCATACAAATCGCGTAGCCCTTCAATGGACACGTGCGTATAGATCTGAGTGCTACCCAGGCTGGCGTGGCCAAGTAGCTCTTGCACGGTACGCAAATCAGCGCCGCGCCGCATCAGATGAGTTGCAAAGCTATGTCGCAAAGTATGCGGTGAGCAAGGAGAATGGATGTCTGCGCGCAACAAAAACTTGTCAAGAATACGGCGAATCGAACGATCGCTGATACGCTTGCGGTGTTTGTTGACGAAAACAGCCTCTGCGTTAAATCCTTTTGCCGTCTTGAACATTATGTATTGTTCTAGAGACTCTACCGCTGGTTTGCCAAGCATTGCATAACGCTGCTTCTTGCCCTTGCCGTGCAGCAACACCAAGCCGCGATCGAGCTGTAAATGCTTGAGGTCAATAGCAACTAATTCTGAAACTCGACAGCCAGTTGAGTAGAGAGTTTCGAGGATGGCGCGATCGCGGTCTTCGTTACGGTCGTCGGGGCATGGTGCCTTGAGTAATCTCTCAACCTCGTCTTCTTCAAGGAAACGCGGAAGCTTCTGTGCTTTGCGTGGACCTCTCAATCCGACACAAGGATTGTCTTCAATGTAACCTAAATCTTCGAGCCACCTGAAGAAACTACGTAAAGTTGAAAGGTGCCGCGCCATCGTCGAGGGGCCAAGCTCTGCTTCAAGCAAAGACCCAAGATAAAGTCGAATGCGTGCTGCAGTTATTAGCTGTACGGGTGGCGGATCGGCGTTGACAGATACTTCGAGCGGGTCACAACTTAAAAATTCGATGAAGCGTGATAAATCGAGACGGTAGGCTCGTAAAGTATGTGGGCTAACCTGACGCACCTCGCGTAGATGCTTCAAGAATTTGTCGTTCAGGGTTGCCAAGGGTAAGCTCACAGCTAAATAATAACCGCAAAGCATAAGGCTTGCACCACATCACGGAACTTAGTTCTATTCCATCGCGTCCTAATTTCATGAGCAACTTTAAAGTTCGTTGTATCGCACGTTCATCGGCAGCTGTTTCGCCAAGCAGCTGTTTGCTAGAGATGCCGTCATCGACACCGTTGGTTTTCTTGGATAGCTCTTCGGGTCGCGGCTTGTCGGCAATTGCTTTTGAGCCAGATGATGCGGTGGTGGGGCGCGTATCGCCAGCTGTATCAACTAGCGAAAAATGGCCACTGTCAAATATCGATCCTGCGCAAGAACTCGAGCGTGCTTGTCAAGGCGAAAATTGGTCTTTCGACGCTGGCCTGCCACAAATTGGTGTTGGTTGGATAGGCTGGTTTTCTTTTGAGTGCGGCCATGCCTACGAATCGTTCCCCTGGAACGCCCCATACCCAGACTCTTGGCCCGACTACAACTTCGGACGTTACCGCCAAGCTTTGGTCTGGACGCCCGACGGTCGCGCGATGTTGCTTTATGCTTTTTGTGATGATTTACCTGATGCCTCGGCTGATGCTTTGGTGTTATTTGAAGACGTAATAGCTAAAGCCGAGTGCAAGCAAGTTGATTTGGCTCCACAAAAACAAAAACTTAAGGCAGAAAAAGGCGCGGCATACCAAGACGGAGTCAAACAGTTACGCTCCTTGATTGCCGAAGGAGAATTGTTTCAAGCAAATCTTTCGCATGAAATGTCTGGGAAGTTTAAAGGCAATGCGCGCGAGTTGTATGTCAGCTTGCGTGGCGAGCAACCGACCGAATTAAGTTGTTACTGGGAAGACCAAAGCGGACGCAGTTTGATTTCGCATAGTCCCGAAAGCTTTTTAAACGTCAACGGTGCAGAGATTGTTTCTCGGCCAATTAAGGGTACGGCGCATCGTGAACAAGACGCGCAGCTAGATGCAGAAGCAGCCGAGCAATTGAATGCCAACGAAAAAGAAATGGCCGAGTTGAACATGATAGTTGACATGACGCGTAATGATTTGGGTCGAATTGCGACCGTCGGCCAAGTAGCTGTAGAAAATGCCGGAAGCGTAGTCTCTTACCCGACATTGCACCATCGCGAAGCAATAATTCGCGCACGGTGGCGGCCGCAAACAGGCTTGGCAAAACTTATCGCCGCAACTTTTCCTCCAGCGTCAATTTCAGGAGCGCCCAAGGTTCGCGCACTGCAAGCTATAGCAGAAATTGAACAGCGTTCACGCGGGGCATACTGTGGATCACTTGGTTACTGGGTGCCGTCCGCGTCGCCACATGGTGAATTTTCGGTATTGATTCGTACCGCATGCATCGCCAAAGGTACTTTGCGTTTGGCTGTCGGCGCAGGCATTGTCTGGGATTCCGATCCGCAAGCAGAATGGGAAGAAACTTTGCTTAAGGGACGGTATCTTAGGGATGAATGAGTACATCCAAAGACTTTGCTAGCGTGTTAATGCTAGACGGCCTAGCGCTCGATGGCGCGCTGCCGATGATTCCGGCGACGTGGCCGGCGTTGATGCGCGGCGAAGGCATTTTTGAGGCTTTTTTGGTTAATGATTCATGCCCGCCACCAATGCTCGATGATCACGATACGCGTTTGTGCCTTTCTGCTGAATTAGCCGGCTTCGAAGTGAACGCTGGTCAGCTTCGGTCGAAGCTGAGCGAGTTCATGCCATTAATTGCGCAAGGCCAGTGGCGCGTGCGTTGTAGCGTCTTACGCGGTGAGAATAATCAGCAGCATTGGCTGGTTAGCGCAGGTCCAGAACAGCCCGCACCTGAAAGCGCGATTCTTATGATATCTGACTTTAGACTCGATCCTCTCGACCCTATGGCTGGCGCAAAAACTATTTCACGCGCCGTGCTTCAGCGCGCGCGTGAGATTGCTATAGAAGCAGGTGCCTTCGAAGCATTGCTACTGACCATCGATGGGGACGTCGCTGAAGGGACTTCGACCAATATCTTTGTTTACGCCAACGGGAAGTTGACAACACCAGCTCTGAGTCGCGGGATTCTTGGTGGTGTGACGCGGCTAAATATTTTACGCTCGTGTGAGGCTTTTGGCATAGCATTCGAAGAATCTCGGCTAGAACTAGACGATTTGGCGACTGCCGACGAGGTTTACATCAGTAATGCGGTTATTGGACTTATCCCCGTAACTAAAATATTGAAGATTAGGGAAGACTACCCTGGCGTAAAAGGGTCTAAACTAATAGAGATTCGTAAGGCTTACCGCCGTTTCCTCGAGTCGACCATTACTTAATATGTTAGTTCTACTTACTAGTTTTTTCTTACACTTTAGCTCACCGACGCATGATGACGCCGTTGTGCCAGCTGTAACTTTAATGCTTGTGCAACAGCAAGATTTAGATGAGCAGCTTGCTGCTCTCGATAAGTTAATGCGTGGTAAAGACAATCAAGCCGAAGTCATAGAATCAATAGCACGTTTGCGTGTTACAGCCGTTGTTATTACCAACCAATTGCAGGCTGCTGAAAACCCCGGGGAAGACGACAGCAAGTCTGATATGAAAAAGATAGTTAAGTCGTCGCGGCGTAGTTTGTCTAAAATTGCTGACAACTTAATGGGGGTGATTTTACATCCGCGTCGCAAGCAGATAACCGCGGAGAACATGAAAATATGGCAGTCTGCTGTTAGCTCTCTGGGCCAATTGGGCGAATTTGGCGCTCACGATTTGTGGCAAATTTTTTCAAAGAACAAGAAGTTTCGTGACGAGGCTGATTTCATGAAGATGTGTTTGGTAGAAATTGGTACTACTAAAGACTACACAAAAACAAAGGACTTGGTCAATTTGTTAGACAACTCAGAATTTTTGTACATAGCTGGTGCTGCCGAAGCTCTTGCCCAATTTGGCGACGCGCCAGGCAAGCAACGCCGTGCTGCTGTTGAGGTGCTAAGCAAGTACGTCTCTCAGTACTACGAGAAGATCCAATCGGCACCGAGTGACGAAGAATCACAACGCAAATACCGAATTTGTTCGCAACCGATGATCAAGGCATTAACGGCGTTGACGGGGCAGAAAATTGTGCGGCCGCTTGAGTGGACTGCTTGGTGGAATGACAATAAGAACAAGTCCGATCTGTGGCAAGACAAAGATGAGTGATCCAATAGAGCCAATAGACTCTGGTGAGATAGACTTCGCACCTGCCCAGCAACAACAACCCGGTTCTTTGCTGCGCCTGCGTGACGTCCAAGCTCTTAACCGTTCATTTCGTCGCCTTGCTGAAGTGCAAGAGGTTCTGCTTGATCGCCTCGAAGAGCTAGAAGAAGAAAAAATAAAACAGTCCAAGTTCAACTCGCCGTTGTTGGCTATTTCAGGTATGGTCCTGGGAATCGGTCTGACAGCTGTTGCGTTTGTGTATATGCAACCTTCAAGCGAAATGATGGTGCAGCAAGAGCCAGCTCCTATAAATATTTCGCAACCTGAAATAGTGATTCAGGCTCCTGATAACACCGAGCTTAATGATAATTTCGCGAAACTTAGTGAGAGTCTAAGTGCAGTAATTAGCGCGCAAAATTCCGACCGTGAACAAATGTCAGATTTGACAGCGCAAATACTGTCTAGCGAAAATCAAAATAGTGCTTTGCGACAGGCGATGGCTGATATCCAGGAGCAGCATCAGCGGGAGCTTGAAGAGGTTAAGAAGCGGCAACGGGCCGCGCCAGCCATTTCCGCTTTGCAGGTGCCGCCAATCGCTGCGCCTGCATTTTCCGCCACAGTGCCGGCAAGTGATCTCGTGATAAAATTAAATGCTTTGCTCGCTTCCGATGGTTATTCGAAAACTCAATTTCAAGTGGCAACTAAAGTTGACGGTGCTGCCGAGTTGAATAATGTGATTCTGCTCAGCTGGAATTCCTCCGGCAAACTAGAGTCAATGATTGATGCCACTAGAGTCAATCTTGAGCTGCATAAAATGAGTCACACCGTCGTGATGACATTTAGCGACGGTAACCGCACCGTAGGCGGGGCTGCTAAAGTTGCGTTGCCAGACGAAGGCGTCCGCCTCGAGTTTAGCGAAGTAAATATCGATGTCTGGATTGAACAATTCCCAGAACTAATTATTGCGGGCCCAGTAACGAACGCACCACAATCTGTGCATAGTAGCGACCAAGTGAAAGTCGCATTAGATTCGTTGATATCTAAGCGTGGCTCATTCAGTTACTACAAACTTTCGGCCCTCGGCGAAATAAACGGTGACGAATTGCGTTATGTGCAAATCAATTGGCATGATAACTCTGGACGCCTTGTTAAAACCATAGAAGCAGATAGCCTGTTAGTTGTGTTGCACAAATCTGGTTCAGTAGAGTTGCAAATGCGTAACGGCGCTTTTTTGTCAGGCAACCAACGCAGCCCATTCTCGTCTGATAGGTTTAGTTTGCATTTGCCACGTCAAGAGATGCAACTATGGCGCGACTCTATCGTGCCTACTCGCGAAGCTGGTTTCTAGAATGCAGTCTGCCCCCGGCGAAGTTTTTAGCGTTGCCAGTGCGCTTGAAATGGCGCGCAATGCATTAGATTGCGAAGTTGGTTCCGTTTGGCTTGAAGCAGAGCTTTTTCAATACAGCGGCCCACACGCTAGTGGTCACTATTACTTTAAGCTGCGTGATCAAGAAGCAACCGTCGATGCAATTATGTGGCGCGGCAAGGCTGCGCGAATTTTAAACTTTGACGCCCAAGACGGTATGCAGGTTTTGGTGCAGGGGCGCTTCGATATTTATGCTGCGCGCGGCAGCTTGAGTTTCCAAGTAGAGGCTATGCGTCCTTTAGGTGCAGGAGGACTTGCTCAGAAATTTGAA
>JAPKEZ010000079.1 GCA_028821845.1 Planctomycetota bacterium
GATACCATCGATAGTCGGTGCTGGCATGAACAGCAATACGGGAGGCTTCGGCGAAGTGCCCGGAAGAATTCCCATAAAAGCAGCGGCCGGCACACCAAGTATAGATATCAACAGCAATGAAGCTGCGACACGCATAAAAAGTGATTGCTGAAAAACATTGCGCAACGGTGGAGATGATTCTAGTTTGGCAAATAGCTGTTTCTCGAAGTCGTCAGATATAAGCGGCTCAGGGTGAGCCTGCTGCAGCAACTGAGCAAAGTCGTCTAACTGTGAGTCGGAGTGGTCATTCATCTATAGATCTTGCTCATATTTTTTGAATTGATCACGCATGCGCCGCAAAGCGTAGTGAACCCGAGACTTGACGGTACCGACCGGTATGTCGAGTATGGTTGAAACCTCTGCGTAAGCAAGTTTCTGCAAAACGGCCAATTCGAGAAGTTGCCGTGTTTCGTCATCTTGCGCTGCCAAAATGTTGCGCAGAATTTGGTCACGGTCGCTGGCCTCAGCCTGTTCGCTAGCTTGTGAGCGTTCGTCGCTTTGCTCAAGGATGTCATCGCCGTGAAGAGTAACTTTTTTAGAACGACAATGGTCGAGAAAAATGTTATGCGCAACTTGAAAGCAAAACGAGTCAAAACGCCCTCGCGCTTGGTAGCGCGAAGCAGAATTGTAGAGGCGGATGAAAACATGTTGGCTAAGATCTTCTGCAGTTGCAGCTTGAACACCCTTACGCAAAAAGAAACCTTTGAGGCGCGGGCCAAAAAGTTCGACCAAATCAGCGAAAGCTGCGGCGTCGCCTTGATTAAAGCGAGTTAGCAAATCATCAGATGGCTTGGTCATGACTTGACTTAAGGACAACGACCCGAATCGCTTGACGGTTCGAAATAAATAAGGGTTTTTAACGATTCGCTGTAATTATCAGCCAATTCGGCCCCCCGCTCACCAATACCATGCACGGACAGCGTACGTGTACCCTCCGAATTATGCTCTAGACCCAGGTAAAGGCCATTTTTAGGCCACCAATGGCTAACATGATTAGCCCACTCTACTAGTAGCAATACGTCGTCAGTGAAGCGCTCGCAGTCGCCATCAGCCAGAAGGCTGTCAAGGCGGTGCTCGAAATAGGCGTCGATGTGCAAAATAGGGATATCTGCCTCAACCTCGTGCACTAGTAGATAGCTCGGCGATCGCAAAGGCGTGCTAGCGTTAAGGCCGACACCCAAGCCACGGCACCAGGTTGTTTTACCCGCGCCAAGGTCGCCTACCAATCCAACGAAATCGCCGCCGCGTAACATCGGCGCTAGCAATTGGGCACATTCTTCTAGCTGCTCAGCCGACTCGACATCGAGACTTAGCTTTGCGGCAGACAGCGACTCGAGAAAATCTTTCATGAATAACTAAACGGTTTTTTTTCGAGAGTAACCGATTTTGAATTTTGCTGATAGTCAAGAGTTAGTGACGCTGTGATTTCTCCAACGCGGTAGAGTCTGTGTGAATCTTCTCTCATGACATCGTCAATAGTAAAAGATACCGTCTCATCCAGCACCACTAACAGGCCATAATCTTCGCCTTCGCTTGCGGCTTGCTGCCAGTCACAGCCATTATTCAGTGGCAACAAGTCGACATCTACTATTGCACCGACTTCGCTAGCGCGCAATATGCGGCGCAAATCATTATCGAGACCATCGGACAAATCGGTCATGGCTTGCGGACTACATTTCTCGACCAACAGTTTTCCGAGTGCTAGTTCAGGAGTTGGTGACAAATGGCGACCCGACGTCACAGCACCGCCAAGCGCACGCGATACATATATTTGCCCGCCTACTTTTGCGCTATTTCTTCCTGGGACATCACCGTTGGCACACCCCATCACTGTGCAACTCAAAACTAACTGCTTAGCTGACGAGCAGTCACCGCCAATAATTGCCAACTGGTATCGCGCGGCGGCAGTGATTAGCTCGTTACACAGTTCAAAAGATTGCTCGTCAGTATAGTCTTCTGGAAAAGCGCAAGTTAAGGTGCAAGAATGAGGACTAGCGCCAGCTGCAGCTAAATCGCTCAGGCTACGTCCGATCATTTTTTCGGCAATTTGCAGAGCACTAGCATGCTCGTCGAAGTGAACTCCTGCAATGAGTTGGTCGCAAGAAATGCAGAACTGCGGCGGTGGATTGATTAAAATAGCACAATCATCACCGGGGCCAAGCATGTCGGCCCGCGGCTGAAATCGTTCAGCAAACAAACGGTGTAATTGGTCTTCGTTAAAACTCACTTAATCTAATGACAAGAAAACAGTCTGGCCTCGGACGAGTCGAACTAATTTGGACGGTCGTTGTACTATCCCTGGTGACAGTTCTTATTGTAAACACATTGCGCTCTGAAGTAGCTCGAGCAAAAGAGCGTATGTGTCTAGATAGTCTAGCCTATTTGTCGGCGCAAATTCATGTGGGACTAGAACAGCTTGAATATTTTAATGCCGAGCAACTCGAAGACTACTATTTGGGCCCAGGCACCCCACCAAGTTTTTTCAGAACTGAACACGCGCATTTGCTTTCGAAGCTACTACCTGCCGGGATTTCTGTGCCAAAAGATCCATGGCAAAATGCATTTGTGCTACACAAAGTCACACAAGGTGACGATTCCGAGTTTTGGCTAGTATCAGGTGGAGAAAACGGAGAATATCCCGAATGGCCTATCACCAAAAACTCATTAGCGCGACGCCTGCACTTGCCATACGTTGCTAGCCAGCACTAAAGGACTGCTGTAATTCGCGCATAGACTGCTGGTCAGCGGCTGCGCGCAGCACCGCCACCCCATGCACTCCACAGCTTTTGAGCTGCAGCACTTGAGATGTGGTAAGGACGCCGCCAATGGCGATAACCTTTGTCCCGCGCTCAACAACTTCGCGCAAGGAATCGAGCCCGCGTGCTGAAAGAAAATCTTGCTTCGAGGGAGTATCCCATACCGGTCCGTATACCAAGAAATCTACATCGGCCTGTATAGCGGCCTCCACTTCGTGAGTATTATGTACAGAGGCGCCGACTAATAACTCGGGGTAGAGTTCTCTCGAAGTTTGCGGAGACAGCGATTGCGCGCCGCAAATGACCCCACTGGCTGCTGAGACCTGTGCCCAATCAGCCATGCCATGAGTCATGACGCAATGATTAGCTGCCATGGCGTCAAGAGCCGGCAGTATCGCGCGCGCCTCTAAATTCGGGCGGCGCAAACACATGCAATCGGCCGCATCGGCGCTAATCAAAAAATCATCTAGCTCGGCTAGTGAATTCAGGTGCGAGGCAATCGCCCATATGCCTGCGGGCACTTTAGGCATTCGCCCACGACCGTAATTCGTAACAAACATTTTGCGGCAACGGTGTCCTGGAATTGCGTGTAAGCACTGCGAGGATGTCGGCGTGCGTAAAGCCACCTGCCATTGCGCGCTCTACACTTTGCTGGTTTAGGCGGAAGTGATACAAGCTGTCAGTACGTTCGCGATCACAGAAACAATCTAATGTATAAATTAAACGGTGTGACGCGATTAATGGGAACAGCACAATCTCGAAATCTGGGTTAACTACGATATGCCCGGTTTGACGTTTTTCCTTGAGGCTAAGCAGACCGAGCAGCTCACTGCCGATACTCGACAAACGTATTGCGCTGACCACGTCGTTATCGTTGTATGCGAGATCAATAATGCCCAGTAGATGTAAGTCCTTCCGTAACCATAGCAATAAGTTCCATGAGAGCTCGCGCGCATCTGACGAGGCGCGCACCGGGAATGATCCGTTTTGCAGAGGCGAGACCTGTCCGCTGGTAAGCAAACTAAAGTGATGATTACGCACTATGTAAGGCAGATGCATTGCGTCATACCACCGGCCAGGTTTGAGGTCCTTTAAAAATAGTAACGTACTACGCCTCATTCTTATTTGATGAGACATGTCTCCACCCAAAGAATACTCTTCGATCATCCAATCAAGCATCAGTCGTTGCTTCTCGAGTAAATCACGTCGTAAAAACTGTTCTCCCTTTTCGTTAATAACAAAGTTGCTATCGCCACTAGCAATGATTAGTCTTGTATCTCGTGCAAAATTAAACTCGAGTTCGAGCATCTCGAATTTGGACAACTCTTTGCTGTCTGGCAACAGGAAATCTTCTGCTAGACGCTTGCCGGTTGTTTTGTAAATAGCCCCTTTAGTCGTGAAACGTATTTTTTCGTTCTGCAGATGAGAGCTAAAGCGTAAATAACTAGCGACGAAGTCGGTGCCAACGCTAACGGAATGAAAGATGTCATCGTCGTCTATAGCATCGGCATTTTCAAGCACATGCAGAACCACTTCATGCAGGACTACCAGTGTTGAGGCGTTATGCCGCAAACCATGACCTTCAAGGTTTAAGTCAGTTAGGCAACCAAGTGAAGCCTTCTCTAGAGCCTGATGAAAAGCAAACAAGTCGGCATTGGCGAACTCTTTTTCGAATTGATCTTTTGTTATCAGGCCGCCATATTTAGCAATTACCTCTGTCAATAACTCGCGCATTTCGCTTGCTAATGACTCGATGCGCGATGCGATATTAGTTGGCACACTAAGCATGGCAAACATATTTTGCGCTGCGGCATCAACAGCGGTACGCGGTACCTTCGTGCACAGGTATTGATGCAACCACCCATATAGTGCCAAAGGGCTTAGCGTGCCGCTTGAAGGCCGTGGAGAATAATCCAACACCGCCTCAACCTCTGGCGTAACGCCCCATAGAGGCTTGTCCTCTGGCGTATGGAGTTTGGCCACCAAGCCAGTCGCAACCAAGGCGCGTAAACAGTCAACGACAGCCTCTGGCGGCATCTTCCACCCTGAAACACTATCCGCGATGAACTGATAATTGACCATGCCTTCTGCGGCGCGCAATGCTTTAAAAATAGGCAACATGTCGCCATAAATTCTAGACCTAGCTTCTGCAACGGCAAAAGGGTTTGACATTTGCAGCGCCAAGTTTGAGACAAGCTCCGCGTCGCGAGCAGGAGGCATGCCGCCGATCCAGCGCTCATACATCAAATACAAGCCGCGTTGGCTTAATTGTTGCAAGCCCTCGGTGACGCTAGCTATCGGTGCAGGCATTGTCATCGTTTAAAATTTGTTCGGCGTTAACTAATTCATAGTAATAACCTCGTTCTGTTAAAAAACGTTGGCGCTTTTCGGCGTACTCTTGGTCCACAGTGTTTTCGCTAGTTAGCGAATAAAACTTAGATGTTGAACCATCACTCTTGGGTCGAAGGATGCGTCCGAGTCGTTGCGCTTCTTCTTGGCGCGACCCGAAGGTGCCAGAAATCTGTATCGCGACATTGGCATCCGGCAAATCTATTGCGAAATTGCCAACTTTTGAGATTATTAATACCGGCACTTCGCCGCGGCGGAAAGCGTCATACAGTTCTTCACGCTCGTCGTTAGGCATCTTGCCATGGATAAATGGCACCTTGAGCTTTTCACTTAATTGCTGAAGTTGATTTATGTACAGCCCAATTATCAATATTCGGCGCCCGTGATGTTTGCGCAGCAAGGCTATTAACACATCTGTCTTATATGGATTCTCACAAGCTAATCGGTAACGCGCACGTTTACTTGAGTTCATATAAGTACGCGACAGTTCGTCACTCATAGGCACTCGCACTTCGATGCATTCTACACTGGCAATAAAGCCTCCTTGCTCAATGTCTTTCCACGGCGCGTCATAGCGCTTTGGACCGATCAAGCAAAACACCTCGTTCTCCTTGCCATCCTCACGAATCAGTGTTGCAGTCAAACCCAGACGACGACGAGCTTGGATATCCGCCGTAGCACGAAACACTGGTGCAGGTAATAAATGTACCTCGTCATAAACTATTAATCCCCAATCACCTTTCGAAAATAAATTGAAATGTAAAAAGTCTTCGCCCTTGGCATGGCGGTAAGTCATTATTTGATAAGTCGTCAAAGTAATTGGTTTAATCTCTTTAACCTTGCCAGAGTACTCGCCTATTTGCTCTGGGCTAATGTTAGTCTTGTCGACAATTTCCCTCCGCCATTGGTTCAAGGCAACTGTATTGGGCGTCAAAATCAATGTATGGGCGCCGATTTCCGCCATTGCCGCCATTGCAACCACTGTTTTACCAGCGCCACACGGCAATACCACTACCCCATTGCCTCCGCCTGCACGGCCGTTTAGGTAAAAAGAGTCGACGGCGTCTTTTTGGTAATCGCGCAAAGTAAATTTACTACCATTTTTTGTCGTTGGCATGAGCTGGATATCAAGCGGTGCGCCGTTAATAAAACTGGCCTTGTCGCGGACTGGAAACCCCAACTGCATTAACTTGCTTTTTACAAGTCCACGGCGCCCGTGCGCGAGCCATGCATGACCGGCATCTTCGTCTACTTCCAGGAAGTGTTTACTTAGATCTGGGTCTTCGTTTAGCCGCGAAAAAACCTGCGCGTTATTTGCTTCGAGCCGCAGCGAGCCGTTCTTGTCGTCAAGCATGGTGAAGACACCAGACTTGTAGAACCAATTCTCAACTTCTTTGGCAAAGTTTTGCGGCACATCGTAACGAGAGTTCTGTCGTAAGAACTCTAAAACAGTGTCGGCCGTGTAACCGACCGAGGCTGCATTCCAGACAGATATCGGCGTCAACTTATAGGTATGCAGGAATTGCGGAGATTTGTCAAGCTCGGCGAACGGCAATAAGCCATCACGCATTTCTATGAAACACGGATGCTGAGTTTCGACCACGATGGTCATGTCACTCTGCAGAATTAACGGATTTTCTGGATTCAAGTATTGAACTGTGGATGATTTTCACGCCACTCAAGTAGCGAACGGCGAGTTGCCAAACCTTGAATTGTAGAGCATAGCTGCCTAACTTGTAAGGTATCTAGGCCATCAAATATCCCGTGAACCCCTAACTCAGAGGTAGCTGCGGTTAATTCATAAATAACAGGTGCTAAAGTGCGTAGGCCGCGCGGCATTTGATCAATCTGTGTCGACAGGCAGTACTCTCGTAAGCCACAGTCAATCGCAGCCTCAAGAATCTTTGCCATCTTGGTTCCTTGCAGTGCAGTTCTTAGTTCGAATAATGGTAGACGTAGTGCTTGAGTGAAGCTAAGGCCTCGTTCAATCAGCGATGATAAGCCAGGGTCAAAGCCTGTGCCGTTGCAAGAAGAACAGGTCGACAAAAATGCCGGATGGATAAGGACGCCGCGTTTCGCTCGACAACTTTGACATTTGAACTTGCTGCCGTTCGCGAGTAAATCTTTAATTTTGATGCCGCGTAAACGTGCATTATCGCAGCGCGAATAATATTCGGCCAACATCTTATCAAGCTGCAAAGCCTCTCCGAGACTGTCATATACACTAGCCGAACTGGGACTATATGATTTAAAAGAGTATGAACTAGTGAATGACTGAGGACGCGGCAAGCCACTACCGAGGCTTACGATGTCCGGCTCCTCGAAGTAGCCAGCAGCATCTACGTGGTGCATTAGCAAACCGGAGTCGCTGCAAGCTTGTGCAAGAAAGCGCCCGAGCGTGCTTGGGAAGCCTGCAAAGATATTATCGAACAACAAACATAAATCCTTGGGCGCAAACAGCAGAATGCCAATAATGCGCGAGCTACGTTGCTCGACACTCGTCAAACTTTGTACTTGGCTATCCGCAGGCATATTAAACAACGAAGTAGTCTCTAGCAGCTCTATCGCCTTGGACAATATTTGATCATCAGAGCTACACTCGACAAGCAGTCGTAACACGTCGTCAATTTTCGCTCTACGCAATTCAATAAGCGAATGATTCTGCAAACGGTACTCAAGATGTGCCACTTCGTGGCAGTCTCGGCAGGCATTCATCTGCACCGTTGACAACAGTTGTGAGTCTTCAAAAACCAGAAGCTCATATTGCTGCAACTTTTGCATTTGCTGAGTAACATCAGAACAACGCTCACCTAATTCATTTCTGATTGCCTTCAAAGCAAAGCTATCTAGCTCGATATATTTATCGTCAATTAGTGTTCGGTATCCCGCGGCTGCCAACCATGTATCGCGCTGAGGATGTTGCTCTATGG
>JAPKEZ010000080.1 GCA_028821845.1 Planctomycetota bacterium
TTCGGCATCGAGCCAATCGTGGCAATGATTAGTTTCTCAACAGCTGGCGGTACTGCCCATCCGCGCACCGATAAGATTCGCCACGCAGTGCAAATGGTGCGCGAAGAGGCGCCTGATTTAGTCATCGAAGGCGAGATGCGCGTCGACGCAGCATTGTCGCCAGTAATTCAATCGCGTTACGATAATTTAAACTTGGGCGGGAAAGTGGCAAACGTGTTAGTCTTCCCTAGTCTTGAAGCGTCAAACATCGCTTTCAATTTAATTGACACTCTCACCGATTACTCCACAGTCGGTCCAATGATGCTCGGCCTTGAAAAGCCAGCTCACCTACTTCAGCCGCACTCTTATGGTGTTTCCGATGTAGTACACATGACAGCTCTTGCTTGTTACTCTAGCGAGACTGCCGACGTTCCAATTTTGGCATAACAGCCAACCACAAAAATGACAGAGTCCATAACACTATGGCTCCCGGCGGCGCAAAGCCCTGAGGAGCAAGAAGCAAGCACATGGATCGGCATGGCAGCCGAACAACTCGAGCGTAAGTTCGAAGACATCCACGGCATTCAGCTCGATAAGTACAGCCTCGACGCGCGCCGCCAGCCAATGCAATGGCGTGTAGCCGTTACGGTTTACTTCGAGGGCGACACGATGCCTGAATCTGACAATAGCCTGGCTAATCTGCCAAGCTTGGGCAGCGATGCCCAGCACGCGGTGATTATCGGCAGTGGCCCAGCGGGTTTATTTGCAGCACTCGATTTAATCAATCGCGGATGGCAAGTCACCGTCCTTGAACGCGGCAAGCAAGTGCAAGAGCGACGTAAAGATATCGCTAACTTGAACCGTGGCGAAAGCACGGATGGCGAAAGCAATTATGCTTTCGGCGAAGGCGGAGCTGGCACTTACTCTGATGGTAAGTTGTACACCCGTTCTTCAAAGCGCGGCAACATCGATCGGGTGATTGATACGTTGATTGCTTATGGTGCGCCCGACACGATTTCATCTTCATGGCGTCCGCATATTGGCTCTAACTTGCTGCCAGAAATTATTTCGAAGATGAGCGCTGCGATTGTTGAATCGGGCAACTCGATTTTGTTCGATACGAAAGCTGCTGAAATTCTAAATGCCGATGGCAAGTGCATAGGCGTAAAAACTGCGACTGGTGAAACCATAGATGCCGATGCGGTTATCTTGGCAACGGGTCACTCGGCGCTTGATTCCTTATTAATGGCGCGCGATGCTGGTGCAGCGTTATCCGCCAAAGGTTTCGCAATGGGCGTGCGTGTTGAACACCCGCAAGCTTGGCTCGATGAAAATCAATATAAAGGTAGCCGCGAAGAGTCTGACTTGCCGCCGTCCTTTTATTCAATCGCTACTCAGGTAAACGAACGCGGAGTATTCAGTTTCTGCATGTGCCCTGGTGGCTGGATTGTGCCGAGTCAATCGACTCCTGGTACTTTGGTGGTCAATGGCATGTCGTTGTCGAAACGTGATTCGCCTTATGCCAACTCTGGAGTCGTAGTTTCTATTGAGCCTAAAGACTGGTGTGGTAAACGCGGCTGGCGCTGGGGATGGCACGAGTTACTACAACGCGCGGCTACGTTGTCCGATCATCCAATGTTGCATGAAGTGATTGAGGACCCGCGTGGTGGCAAGCCTTTTGATGTGGCTGCCGGGCGCTTGCCGATTCACCCTGACATTGATCCATTGTTTGGTGTGCGTTTGCAACTCGCCCTTGAAACAGTTGCCTACCATGAAGGTGGCAAAGATGGTAAAGCTCCGGTGCAACGCTGTGACTTATTCGTTGAAAACTCCGGTCATCAAGATGAATCCATTCCTAGCAGTTACTTGCCGGGTGTAAAGCCAACTAACTTACATGAAATCATGCCGCGTGGCATGGCGATTCGTTTGGTGGAAGCCTTGCAGTTCTTTGACTATAAGATGCCGGGCTTTGCTGGGACATTTGGTCAGATGTTTGCTTTTGAAACACGTACATCGTCGCCGGTGAGAGTCGAGCGCGATGAAGAAAGTTTGGAAGCGTTGGGTGTAAAAGGTCTTTACCCTTGTGGTGAGGGTGCTGGTTATGCTGGAGGTATTGTTTCTGCAGCGCTTGATGGCATGCGTGTGGCTGAAGCGATTGCGGCGACTGAGGGCGTGAGCGTTACGAGCGCAAACGCTCTGTAGCCCAAGACGGAGCTGGCAGCTCAATAGTCACCTTATCACCCTTCGTCGGGTGAGGGAAGCTTAAGCTAGCCGCATGCAAGCCTATCTCTTTGTTAGCCATGGGCGTGCGCGCCCCATACTTCAGGTCCCCCAACAACACCATACCGTTAGTTGCACACGCAACGCGTAGTTGATGCGAGCGCCCGGTGAGTGGCCATAAGTGCAACAACGTGCCTTTGTCATCGCTATGCACCACCCTATATTCGGTGCGCGCCTCTTTGGCGCCATCACATCTATTCACGCTCACTCTATTTTTTTGACGGTCTTTATAAAGCCACTGCGTCCACTCGCCCTCTGCGCCTATTTTTGATGGCGCTCTACTTTCACTTACCGCCACATACATTTTTTCGACTTTGTTTTCTTGCCACGCCTTGCTCAGCCGCGCTGCGGCTTTGGAGGTGCGGGCAAAAACCACCACCCCTGACACTGGTCGGTCGAGTCGATGCACTACCCCTAAAAACACCGCGCCCGGTTTTTTATATTTTTCTTTGACCCACTGCTTAGAAAAATCAAGCAACGATAAGTCGCCAGAGTCGTCGGGCACCATTGGCATGCACGCCGGTTTTTCTACAACCAGCACATGGTTGTCATCGTAAAGTACATTTAGCTTCATCGTGAATAACGTGCGCAGAAACCACACGGCAAGCGGCGGTCACTATCTTTTTGAGGCAACCATAATTCGCCTGACTCTACTTGGCCATCGCCGAAATCGCGCAACATGTTTTCAAAAGCTAAGGGTGAATAACCAATCGCATAAGTGGAAATAACCACAAAACTATTTTTTGTCGGCGCAAGTAATTGACGGCACGCATCGAGCAATGGCGCAATATGCTCTTCAAATTGCCACTTCTCGCCCTTGGAGCCACGCCCATAATGCGGAGGGTCTAACAAAATACCGTGGTATTTATTCCCGCGGCGCACTTCGCGTTGAGCGAATTTAAGGCAATCGTCAAACATCCAACGAACGCTCTTCTCGCTCAAGCCCGATTGCGCAGCATTTTGCGCAGCCCAATCAAGAGATGGGCGTGCGGCATCGACATGAGTCACTTGCCATCCGTCTTGCGCCGCTAAAACCGAAGCCGCGCCGGTGTAGGCAAACATGTTTAATAATTTAGGTTTGCTGATATCGCGCATTTTGTGGCGCTGATCGGCCACCCATTCCCAGTTACTTGCCTGCTCGGGGAACAACCCCACGTGCTTAAATGGCGTCGGCGATATCCTTAATGACGCGCCATTTACCTTGATATCCCATGATTTTGGAGCGTTATCGGCGGTAACCCAGCTGCCGCCGCGGTCGGACTCGCGCACGAATTTATAGTCTGCTGCCTCCCAAGCCTTTGATTCAAGCGTAGGGCGCCATAACGCCTGCGGATCAGGACGACGCAATACGTAGTCTCCGAAGCGTTCGAGCTTTTCGCTGTCGCCGCTGTCAAGCAGCTGGTACGAGTCAAATGCGGGGTGGTTGAAGTTTGACATTTAGTAAAGGATAGCATGTTTCTTTCTTTTGATTCTTACGTTAGCATTTACGGGCTATCTTCTAGCAAACCCCGTCCAATGACTTCCATCTTCATTGCCAAAGAATCTCGCTCCGGTGAACATCGTGTTGCCGCTACGCCTGAGACTACCGCGCGCTATATCAAACTTGGCTTTTCTGTTATCGTTGAACAAGGTGCCGGTGGCGGCGCCTGTTTCAGTGACGAGCAGTACCAAGATGCTGGCGCTTCCCTTTCTAGTGACTTCGCCAGTGGCTGCGCTGCGGCAAACCTTGTTTTAAAGGTAGCTCCCGCAACCAGCAACGAGGCACAGCATTTAACCAGCGCCCACGTAGTCGTTTCGTTCTTGCAGCTCGATTTGCACGGCGATGACGCCAGTGCCGTACTTGCCAAAGACGCGAAAATCTTCGCCATGGAGAAGGTGCCACGTACCACTCTCGCGCAGAAGATGGATGCCCTCTCTTCCCAAGCCAATATTGCTGGTTACAAAGCCGTGTTAATCGGCGCCTGCGAGCTAGGCAAATACTTCCCGTTGTTAATGACGGCTGCGGGCACGGTGAAGCCGGCGCGCGTTGTAATCTTCGGTGTCGGTGTTGCTGGCCTGCAAGCAATTGCTACCGCCAAACGTCTTGGCGCAGTCGTTGAGGCAACAGACATTCGCCCAGAAGTTAAAGAACAAGTTGAGTCGCTTGGAGCTAAGTTCATCGACGTCGAAAAAGATGAAAGCGATGATGGCGAAGCATCCGTTTATGCTTCCGAAGCTTCTGACGAATACAAAGAACGTCAAGCTGCCGCAGTAGCCGCAAGTGTAGCGAATGCCGATGTGGTTATTACTACCGCACAAATTCCAGGACGAGCTGCGCCGGTGTTAATCCCAGCGGCGATGGTTGCCACAATGAAAGCCGGTGCGGTGATTGTCGACTTGGCTGCCGAACAAGGCGGTAACTGTGAATTAACTGCTGCTAACGAAATCACCATCCATAATGGCGTGATCATAGTGGGCACCACCAACTTGCCATCGACGATGGCAACGAATGCTTCCGAGCTTTATGCGCGTAACGTGCTAAGTGTGACTGAGCATATTTTTGAATTCCCTGAAGAGGGTTCGCCGTCTCTCAATCTCGACGCTGACGATGAAATCGTTAGCGCCTCAATCGTTTCATCAGTGTCATGATTTTTTTGCTAATGCTTTTTGTGTTCATGCTTGCCATCGTAGTGGGTAATGAATTAATTTCTAAGGTTCCGCCGACATTGCATACTCCACTGATGTCAGGAGCGAACGCTATTTCTGGTATCACTATCGTCGGCGCTTTAATGGGCGCACAATATGTAACCGACGACGGAACAACTAAACAAATTTTAGCGGTTGCGGCTATTGCTCTAGCAATGATCAATGTTATTGGTGGCTTTATGGTTACCGACCGCATGTTGGCAATGTTTGCTACTAAGAAGAAAGGGGGTAAGAAGTAATGGAAAATTTCTCTGCCTTTGACCTGTTGTACTTAGTTGCAACCGCCTTCTTTATTTTAGGAATTAAGCGCTTGTCTAAAGTTAAGACTGCGCGTTCAGGTAATCAACTTTCGGCCATCGGCATGCTGATTGCGATTGTGGTTACCGCTTATAAGCTCAACTTTATCGGTGGCCCAGATGGCGCTACTTTAAATTGGTCAACGGTGCTCATTGGTATCGCCATCGGCGGCGGATTAGGCGCAATCATGGCCAAGCGCGTCGAAATGACGGGTATGCCCGAATTGGTCGCTTTGCTTAACGGCTTCGGTGGCTTGGCTTCGACTATGGTTGCCTTCACTGACTTTTATGGCCTTGGCGGCAATGGCAGCGAAACCGCGCTTGGCGCTGGTGTCTGGAGCGTTGCGATTATCTTGTCGATTTTCATCGGCACCGTCACCTTCACAGGTTCATTAATGGCGATGGGTAAATTGTCAGGCAAGCTCTCTGGCAACCCTGTTATTCTGCCGGGGCGCCACCTGCTCACTGCTGTTTTACTAATCGGCGGACTTGGCATTGCGGGTTACGGATTATTCACCGGGAACTTTGATGCTGAACAAAGCATCTACATTCTGATTGCATGCTCGGCCATCTTCGGTGTTGTGTCGGTGCTCCCTATTGGCGGAGCCGACATGCCGGTGGTGGTTTCATTGCTTAACTCATACTCAGGCATCGCAGCGGCGATGGCTGGTTTCGTTATTGGTAACTCTTTGTTGATTGTGGCGGGAGCGCTGGTTGGCGCATCCGGATTAATCCTGACCATGGTTATGTGTAAAGCAATGAACCGTTCGCTTGGCAATGTCTTAATCGGCGGCTTCGGTGGCGGCGGTGGCGAGATTGATAAAAGCGAATACACTTCGGTTAAATCTGCGGGTCCAGAAGAAGCAGCAATGATTCTTGAATCAGCTACTTCGGTGATCTTCATTCCGGGTTACGGCATGGCGGTCGCTCAAGCGCAACACGTAGTTAAAGAGCTCGGACTCGAGCTAGAAAAAAATGGCTGTAAAGTGCGTTATGCTATCCACCCTGTTGCTGGGCGTATGCCTGGCCACATGAATGTTTTACTAGCTGAGTCTGATGTTGACTATGAGCAACTTTACGAGCTTGAGCGCATCAACGGCGAATTTAAGACGACCGACGTAACGGTAATTGTCGGCGCTAACGATGTCGTTAACCCAGAAGCAATCGAGAATCCTCAAAGCCCTATTGCTGGAATGCCAATTTTAAACGCGCACGAATCTGGCACGGTACTAATGATTAAGCGCTCACTTTCTCCTGGTTATGCCGGTATTAAAAACCCACTATTCGAACGGGATAATACTTACATGTGCTTCGGCGATGGCAAGGCGTTCATTGAAGACATTATTACTGAACTAAAGGATGCATAAGTTAGGCGCAATGTTCGCAATCAAATACCTGCTGCCCTCTTTCATTTTACTCGGCTCTTGCGCGCTTCCTGAATTCATGGGTGGCGACGAAACTACTGCTCAAGATACAATGGTCCATGCTCTCCCTATCGTTAATTTCGCCGTGCTCAGTGACAATGTTGCTGGTGGTGGCGTACTTTCTGTCGATGTCGTAAGTACTCTACCTGGTCTCGGGTACTCGACTATCATCAACCTTCAACACGCTGAAGAAGATGGTGTCGCCGCCGAAGAAGAGGCCGTCATAGCTGCTGGCCTTGAATATATACACCTGCCGATGGGCGGCCTAGATTTCACCCGCGAACAAGCTGTTGCGGTAGCCGACGCTGTCAATAACGCCGAGGGCGTGGTTCTAATTCACTGCCGCTCTGGCGCGCGCGTCACTGCAGTTTGGGCCTTAGCTGAAGCAATTGACAAAGGCCTAAACGCGGAAGGCGCTGCTGATATAGCAAGAAACCATGGATGCCGGGAAATCCCAGAATCCATGGTTCAGCGTGTAGTCGAATTACTCGACGCTAATTAGAATTCGTTACCGCGTCCACTGCCGCCAGTGTTGCCGCCGCGTCCGCCGCCGCCGGTGTTACCGAACATTCCGCGACTACTGTTAGATTCTTGGTATTGAGTCATTTGCTCTGGTGTTAAAACACCTTCGAGCTGAGAATTTTCTTCGTCGCGCATCGTTTCCATTTGGCTGCGAATTTCGTCACGGTCAACACTACCCCAGCCATTTTCGCGCATATCGGAGAAAAACTCATTGCGTTTTTCTGCTGTTTCGCCCGTGATCTTTGCGAATTGCTCTGTTTGGGCGCTATCAAGCCCCAACTCTTCGGCCATGCGCTCAATCCGGCTGGCCTCACGCTCAGCGCGACGCTCGGCGCGCTCTTGATCACGCTCCATGTTTTGTTGATTCTCACGTTGCTCAATCACTGCATTAATCTGCCCTTCGAAGGCTTGCCCAGTTGGCATATCGGCAAAAGCAAGTCCGTCTGGACCACCCGGCGGAGGTAGCGGCAGGCTGTTAATCTTGTCCTCTAGTTGGCCGAGTCTTGTTGCCTGCAAATCAAAGGAGCTGCGTAACGAGTCATTTGCTGACGTCAA
>JAPKEZ010000007.1 GCA_028821845.1 Planctomycetota bacterium
CAATTCTCATGACCTCTTTCACTTGCGCTGAGAGAGCCCCTTCCGAGAAGCGCTGATTTGCTGATGATGACAACTGGTCGGCTGTAGGCAAGCTTGGTAGATTAAGAAAGTCCATTTCACTATTGAGGAAAAAACGTGGTGCAGGTTTAGGGGTATTTAAAGTTGCGACTACGCGAAAAGTTTCGCGTTTATCAGCTTGCCATTTTTTCTCATAGCGCGTCAAAAATGGGCGGTGGGGATTAGTTTCTAATGGTAATACAGTAAAGGCAGGGTTGTCGCTGAAGTATTTGTAACAGTCTTCGGTATACCATTGTTGATCACTCACCAACTCGAATGTTGCGCCAGGCTTCAGCACATCTGCGACAGTTTCGGTTAGCATTGGACTGACAACGCGATGCTTGGCGTGACGGTCTTTTGGCCACGGCATAGGAAACTGCATCAAAATATAATCAAGTGATTGCGGCGCAAATAATTCACGCAGCAAATAGCGCGCGTCCCCAAGGATTAAACGAACATTATTAATCGATTGCGTATGCATAATTTTGCTGCCGCGGCCAATAGATTCAGGCGGTAATTCTATACCGATATAGTTGTAATCAGGGTTTTTCTTCGCCATGTATGCTAGATACTCGCCGCCGCCAAAGCCTATTTCTACAGCTAATGGGCCGCCGCGGTCAAACACCGACTGCGACGTCAAAGGCAACGGCATGTGCTGTGGTAGAACTTGGTAGCGCTCGATTGCTGCTGCGTAAGGTTTCATGTTACGACCACTGACACTCTTCTAAAGCCTTCATGACTTGATGCGCAACTGCAACGGCATGCATTCCTTCGGCACCTGTAACCACGCTAGAGTCTTTGCCCTCAACTGCAGCAATAAACTCAGTCAACTCTGCACGTAGGGGCTCGTCGTCGTTAAGGTGCAACTCTTCAATATCGAGGAGTTTCCCAAATTCTGCTTGCGGGTTATCCGATTGAGAAATTTCGCGCAACATTTCTGGCGAAAAATTTTCTGACTTCTTTACCAGCAAGGCATATTTCTCTTGAGAGTCTACAGACAAATAAGAGTCAGGGCCAAACACCCTGAAACGTCGCATTGGCTTCAAGCTTAGTCGTGAAGCTGTAAGGTTAGCAACTGCGCCGTTTGCATAGCGAATGCGTGCAGAAGCAATGTCTTCACTTGGGCTAAAAGTAGCGCCACCAACGGCATCAACCGCAACGACTTCAGATTGCGTCCAGGCGTTCGCTAAGTCGATGTCGTGGATCATTAAATCGAGAACAACTCCGACGTCAGTTGAGCGGAACGAGTATGGTGCTAACCGATGCGCTTCGATAAAACGTGCTTCAATACCCAATTCAATTGCGCGTTTAACTGCCGGATTAAACCGCTCGACGTGACCCACTGCAACAAAAGTTTGATTTGCCTCGGCACAGTCGATGATACGCTGACAAGTTTCAGTGTCTGGTGCCATTGGCTTTTCAATCAAGCACGCCACCTTAGCTTCAAGCAATGGGATTGCACACTTCTCGTGCAACACAGTTGGCACTGCAATCACTGCCATGTCAAGTTGTTCATAGATCCCATCCAGGTCTGGCAGCCATTGGGTGTTACATGACTCAGCAATCATTTGCCCTTGCTGCTGATCAGGGTCAACGACAGCTACTAGCTCTGCATTGTCAATCTCAGACAAAATACGCGCATGGTGACGCCCAAGATGACCAACACCAATTACCGCGACTTTAAGCACTTTACAGACCTTCTTCTAGATTTCGGCGAAGTGACTCGCGGTAACGACCTTGAAAACCCCTATCCATCTCGCGCAAGAAAGCAATGAGACGACGAGTGTCTGGCAACAAATTAGTTTCTGATTCCATTGTTTGGATAGCGACAGTCGTTGGGGTTTCATCGGCAATCAAACGACGAAAGGCATCGCGCAATTCAGCAATTGCCTCATTAGAGTATTCGCGACGTTTTAATCCGACAACGTTTACTCCGCGTGCGCGAGCTGGAGCACCTTCAGCAATCATAAATGGCGGGATATCTTGAATGACACGCGCCATGCCACCGACCATCGCCAAAGTACCTATGGTCACGAAGTGGTTAACTGCCGCACCACCAGAAACTATCGCATTGCTTTCAACGCGGACGTGCCCCGCTAACAAAACGTTGTTACCCAAGATGACGTTATCTTCAATCACGCAATCGTGAGCGACGTGAGCACATGCCATGATTAAGTTCTTGTTACCCAGCGATGTAATCCATGAACCCGCTGCCGTGCCAATGTTAATCGTCACAAATTCTCTAACAATGTTTTCGTCACCGATAATTAGCGCCGATTCTTCTCCAGCATACTTGAGGTCTTGTGGCAATCCGCCAACCGCGCACTGACCGACGAAGTGATTGTTTTCACCTATGGTCGTACGTCCTTGAATAGTAACGTGAGGCCCTAGAATAGTGCCTGCACCAATACGCACATTACTTCCGACATAACAAAACGGTCCAACAGTCACATTGCTATCAAGCTCTGCGCCAGGCGCTACGAATGATGCCTCGTGGATATTACTCATGTACCTGACACCATCGCGAATGAGAGAACCGCTTCGGAGACAATACGTTTACCCACTTTGGCTTGCGCCTTAATTGATGCACGTGAACGATTCATACGCAAAGTTTCTACTTCGAGATAAAGCTGGTCGCCAGGTACTACACCGCCACGAAAACGAACTTTATCAATTGCCGCCAACACCACTAACTTGCCGGTATTGTCCATTTTACGTTGCAATAGAAATCCTGATAGCTGAGCCAAAGCCTCTAACTGTAATACGCCAGGCATCAGTGGTTGATCCGGAAAATGACCACCAAAGAAAGGCTCGTTAATAGTCACATTCTTGATGCCTATCGCACGACGCCACCCTTCGACACGCAACACGCGGTCAATAAGTAAAAACGGATAACGGTGAGGCAGCAAGCGCATAACGTCTTGAATGTCATAACCGTCTTCATTAATCTCGTCAGACACAGCAAACATCTCGTATTCAGCGAGGATGTGCTGAGCAAGCGACTGGTTAAGTACGTGGCCTGATTTGCGCGCAATAATGTCGCCATGAATTTCAACTCCAGCAAGCGCTAAATCGCCAAGCAAATCGGCAATCTTATGGCGGGTTGGTTCACATGGCATGCGCATTTCGATACTAGTGTCGCCGCCAAGAACTACAGTATTTTCTGCGGTCGCGCCTTTACCAAAACCAGCTTCAAGCAACGATTCAATTTCTTCAGCAAGCACAAAAGTACGTGCTGGCGCAATTTCAGAAAAATAATCGTCACTCGACGAGTCAAAGCTAACGGGTGAAGCATCAATTCCGTCAGGGTACTCGGGGATGTAGCTAATTTTCAAACCATCACCCGATGGCGGCAGCAAAACAATTTCGCAATTTTCATCGCGAATGACATGAGCATTAACCACCTCAAACCCTCGACGCTGCTGCTTCTGCTCGACAACGACGCCTGACTTAAGCAACTCGGCATAAGGTAATGGCGAGCCATCCATGCCTGGAAGCTCTGGCCCAGAAACGGTGACTACGAGATTGTCTACGCCAAGACCATGACAAGCCGACAACAAATGTTCGACCATGCCAACTTGCGCAGGCCCCTCGCGTAACACAGTGCGGCGCTGTGACGATGACAAGTGCCCTGCAAGTGCCGGGACATCAGGGCTATCATCGAGGTCACTGCGGCGGAAGATGATTCCTGTGCCAGCAACAGCAGGTTCAAGCAGCAAAGTCACACCTTCGCCAGAATGAAGAGCTACCCCTTCAACACCGACGGACTTTTTGATTGTGCGTTGCTTGCGTACCATATTTATTGCTGCTGTGGCGGCTCTTCAATTTGCTGCGGCTGAGCAGCAGAGGCGTTGAGTGCTTCTATTACCTGATCAGTAACATCATAAGCTGGATTAGACCAATTAAGCGTGCGTTTTGACAGCATGTCAACTTTAGTAGCGACATCTGGGAACTGAGAGTCTAGCCCCATTTCTTTAGCGAACAAAGCCGAGTAACCGTTGCGTGCTCCGACAGCAGCACATGCTTGATTTATTTGTACCAATATTCGCGCGAACAACTCGTTCTCCTGGTCAGCCCACCGACGCTGTGCCATTTGCCCATCAAATTTAAGATTTTCTTCGGCATACTTAATTTGGCTACGCAAAATATTATAGCCTTCAGAAGAAGGGTCTTTGATTTCAAGCTCAGAATACTTTTTTTGTATAATTTCTGCCTGCTGGTCCAGTTGCTGTCTAATTTGAGATAAGCTTGCTGCCAAATTTGCGACTGCAGATTGGTGAGCGTCTGACTCAGTCATGCAACGAGAGAAATCGACATAGCGCACCATATCTTGTGGCTCAGCAGCATTACGATTAGCGATTAGACTGCCGGTTAAAGCAATCAACAATACAATGATGAATGTGTTTCTCATGTTAGAACGAAGAGCCCATTTGAAGTTGGAAGGTTGCAGTTGCGTCATTATCTTCGAGGCGCACAGGCTTCGCGAAGATAAAAGAAAGTGGCAGTTGCGCCATGAACGGCAGGCGAACCTGAAAAGCGATTCCCGCGGAAACACGGGTTGAAGTCATTTCGCCGAAGTCACTACCTAAAGCGCCAAAATCTACGAAAGCAGAACCACGCATGTTTTCGAGCATACTTGTTGCCGTGCGACTACGCGTCGCGAACAACGGGAAACCTAATTCTACGGAGGCGTTCCATGCAGCTGACCCTGGCTGCGCAAAGCCATTGATATCGCGATTAGTACCACGGAAAGCAAAACCGCGCAACGTGCGTTGGCCGCCTTGGAAGAAACTTTCAGAATACGGCAGCATCGACATGTCGCCCTGCAGCCACGCCTTCCGTACCGCACCTTTTAATGACAAGACCCAACGATGTGATTCAGAGTCTTCCCATAAGTCGAAGTGCTTAGCCATCTTTAGATTAGACTTTATGAAATCCCAGTCACCGCCAAGATAGCCACCAGTTTGCGATACGCTAATTGACGCCATCGAGCCGTCTACAGGTGAGAATTGATCAAGCACAGTATTACGACGCGCACCAAGCAGCAAAGTAGTGTAGGGATTTGAGCCCGCAAAATTAGTTACCGTTGCTGGAGCATTGGCCTTAATATCGTAGATATCTACGTTGCTGAATATAGGTCCACCAAACACAGAAAAGTTTCGACCGAAACGGCGGCTAAGATTGAGTTTGAAAAAGTTTCTCCCTTCTGTGTGAGAACTCACATATCGCAAATTTTTGTTTGCGCTAACATTCAATCCTAAGCGGTCGATGTGCTCACCCAGCAAGTCAGGTTCTGTAAAGGAGACAGAGTAAGAAGAAAACTCCGTACCTGGAAAAGCCGAGACACTGAGCGATTGTCCAGCACCGTGAAACGCCCTACCCTCCTGCATGTCAGTAAAAACATCCGTGAACGAGTCGGCCCCATCAAACATGTCAACATTCGATTTAGTCATTCTAACCAGCAGAGCTATACCGGTTTCAGAGGAGTGCGACGCGCCAAAATGGAGGGTGGTTTTATAGCCTTTGTCTTGCACATCAAAAACCAAATCCAGCAAGTCAGGGCGGCTATCGACTTGTTGCCAACGCCAATCCACTGCTGGATTGTTATTTACATCTTTAAAGTAGCCAAGACCATTCAACCGTCGCCATGAACGATTAACAATTTCCTCACTTGCTTCATCGCCTGGCTCGAGTTCAATTTCACGACGCACGACACGATCTTGCGTGCCAAGGTGGCCTCGTAGCACCACATCACGCAGGCGAAAAACCTTGCCCTCTTGAATAGTAAAAACCACGTCAACCACAGGCTCCTCTAGATCACACAACACATCAGGTGAACCTGCTCCATTCTCGCCACCAACCCAAAAGTAATTATCGGCCTTATCACCATTAGCCAGAACTCTTCGCCCTGAAGGATGACCAAGCTCGCCGTACTTGTTCTGGATTCCAAAAGAACCTACCGCAAGTCTAGCCGAACTATAAAACTGGCCTACGTCAAGGCCTGATATCTCGCCGAGCTCATCATCCTCGAACATTAGGCTTCCACCCTGGCTATTCTTGAACTGAACTGAGCGAATAGTGTACCGAGAGCCTTCGTTTATTTCATAAACCAGCACCACCCCGCTAGATGGTTCTTGCTCTTCGAGGCGGCAATTAATTTCTGCATCGAGAAATCCATAATCACGGTAAAGCATAATTAGAGTGTTAATATCTTCGACTAAGATGTCGGCAGAAAATTCGTCATCGGAGAAAATACCTTCGGTCTGCTGAAGATTTTCATGAAGATCGTCCCCCCAATGCAAAGCTGCCCACGCACCACCTTCGTTGAAAAAAGTGTTACCCTCGAAGCGCACATCCGCAACTGTAAGTTGCTCACCCTCATAAATAACGAAGGCGAGGTAATCACCGCGGTCTACTGCTGACACTTCAGCACCACGAAACCCCTGCTCGAAATAAAAGTTTAAGATACGCTGTTCATATTTTATAAGCTCTAGTTCGTCTATTGACTGGCCCATCAACCCGATAGCAATTTCTATTTCAGGCGGGGTCAATTCATCGTGGCCCTCGAGCACTACTTGTTTCCATGAGCGAAGCGCTTCGACCAGCAGCTCAATCACAATCGAATCTGGGGAGCTACCTTGCAGCTTACGGATTTGCAGCACACGCATGCGCATGTGGTTCCAGAGCCATTCCTCACTGTCTTCAAGCAGAGCTGATGAAAATTCTTTGCCAACTACTAATGACATACCCTGCAGTACCTGCGCGACTTCATCATTAGCTCCGATGACGATAATGTCTTCAACGACGGGCGCCTGCTGTGCCTGCTCGGTTTGAGCTGCAAAAGAAGATGTGTTTGCCAAGCATAGCAAACATGCACTAACAAATAGGTTTTTATACATCATCAAAGGCTGTAGCTGAAGCTGTAGGAGCTACAGATTGCGCATGAACGTCGTCGTTTTCGAAACGCATAAAGCGCTTGTTAAATCGCAAAGAGATCTCACCGGTAGACCCATGGCGGTTTTTAGCTATGCTGAGCATAGCCTTATCGCGGTTTTCTTCGGTCTCGTTGTAGTAATCTTCACGCATCAGCATCATTACCATGTCGGCATCTTGCTCGATTGATCCTGATTCACGCAAGTCTGACAACATAGGCTTATGGTCTGAACGATCTTCAGCTTTACGGTTTAGTTGAGCCAAAGCAAGCACTGGCACCTCGAGGTCACGAGCGATAGATTTTAGAGTACGCGAAATTAACGACACTTCATTTTGTCGAGACTCAGCCTTTGCGTGCAGCAGCTGCAAGTAGTCGATAATTAGCAAATCTAGCTTACCCTCGCGCTTTAGACGACGCGCCTTAGCGCGAATCTGCGCCAAGCTTGGCTGCGAAGAATCGTCGACGTGAATAACTGTGTCGCGCAACTGCGAGCCAGCTGTCGTTATCCGGCTTCTGTCGTTAGCCTGCAAAAGATGGCGGCGCAAGCTATCGTGGGAAACACGTGCTAAAGAAGACAATAAACGCACCACAAGCTGATCACGCGGCATCTCGAGAGAGAACATCAACACAGCCTTATTGTCTTGCACTGCAACTCTCTCGAGCAAGTTAAGTGCGAAGGCTGTTTTACCCATACCAGGGCGAGCTGCCAAAACCACAAGGTCGCCAGGGCGGAAAGCAGATTTCGCGTCGAGATCGTGATAGCCGGTTTTGAGACTCTCTTCTTTTGCTTCACCACTAAGCAATCCATCGAGATTAGAATCGATTAGCTCTGCTACGGAAATCATTTCTTTACCGACCAAACGCTCGCCAACGCCAAACACAGCCTTCTCGGCCTGCCCGACTAGTTCTTCGACATCACCATCAGCGTCGCCATCGAACACGCTGCTTTGAATACTCTCAGACGCTTTCAGTAACGAGCGGCGGATTGACAAATCACGAACGATTTTGAGATGGTTTTCGAGAAAGGCATTCGAGGGAACTGCCATCATGCACTCGCCCATGTAATCGGTGCCGCCTAGCTCTTCTTCTTTGTTGCGGCGCTGTACTTCGTGGCCTACAGTCAATGGATCACAACGACCCTGCTGTTGCGCTTCGAGCTCGATCATGATTTTGAAGATATCACGGTGGCGCGGTGAATAAAAATCTTCTGCCAGCACCACCGACGTTACATCAGCCATACAATTTGGGTCGCGCAAAACGCTACCCAAAATGCACTTTTCGACCTGTAAATCGAAAGGCGGTGAAGGCAAGGCGGAGTCACTCATTTTGAATTGCAATAATACAATAGCGGACAGCTTCCCCACACGAGAAAACCGTCCGCGATTTGCTTTTTTTAAGCTTCTGAGGACTCGCCGTCTTCGTCGATATCTGGAGTTTCTTCAACCTCAGGCTCAGCGACTTCTTGCCCTACAACCCACACCTTCACGGCAGCATTCAAGTCAGAATGCACATGGATCGGAACCTCAAATTCGCCGACAACGCGGATAGGCTCGCCTAAACGCACATTGCTCTCGGAGATATCTACACCCTGCTCGCCTAAGGCCTCAGAAATGCGCTTCGCAGTAACAGCACCGTATAGGTGACCTGCAGAAGACACTTTCTCAGTAAAGCTAAGCTCGAGTGAAGCCAGCTTATCAGCCAAAGACTGCATATCTGACAATTGCTCGACGCGAACTTTCTCGGCAGCAACGCGGTGCTTTTCAAGACGACGGATAGCGTCATCGCTGAAAGGTAATGCCAGGCCACGCGGGACCAAGTAGTTACGCGCGTAACCAGCCGTTACTTCCACAACATCGCCAGTGTGGCCCAGTGTTGCATCGTCGGCACTAAGGATTAGTTTCACCTTCATTATTGAACTCCGTAGGATAGAAGTGCTAGTTGACGAGCCATTTTAACAGCTGTCTTTAGACGACGCTGCTCGCGGCCTGACAAACCAGTACGCTTAGCAGGCATAATCTTGCCTAGTGGAGTGATAAATGTTTGAAGTTCTTCAACATTTTTGAAGTCGAATGTACGGTCTTTCTTTGATGACATGATTAATTCTCCTTGTTCTCTTCGCCAGCGGCTACAGCCTCTGACTCGTCAGATGAATCAGCAGCTTTTTTGCCAGCCTGCTCATCGGTATTTTCTTCGGTCTTTGATTCGGCAGCTTCTTCAGCCACATCTTCTTCAACTATCTCGAACTCTTCGATCTCTTCAGGGATATCAACAGCTGAATCATCGATAGCCTCGATACCAAATTCCATTTCTTCGGCAGGAATTTCGTCGGCACGCAAAAACATGATGCGGAAAGCCGGACCAACCAAGTACATCTCGCGCTTAGCTTCGTTAACAGCTTCGCCAGAAGCCTCTACCCAACCTAAAAGGTAAGTCGCACGCTGGCGAGAACCAATTGGGTAAGCCAAAGCACGCTCGCCCCATAGGCGTAATACTTTTACATCGACGTTGTGCTTCTCAAGACAGGTTTGCACCCAATCTTTAGCTTGATTAAAGCCTTTGCGTACTTCCTCGTTGTCGAGCAAGAACACGGCTTGGTATGTGTGAATTTTGTTAGTCATTTTTGTGCCTTTCTGGTCCTACCAGTTTGCTGTGCATTATCGCACTAAGAACCCGCCTGCGGCTTGCGGCGGTTGAATTGAGCCTGTAAATCTATAATAGATTTACCAGTAGCCCAGTCTTCGGCGGCGCAAGAAGCGTCGATGAGCAAGTCATCTACGATCTTTTCATCAGCCGAAGAAAATTTTGAAAGAACATGTTGAACGCTGTTGTCGCCAGGACCCCCGATACCCAATCGCATGCGTGGGTATTCACTGCAGCCGAGCGCGTCTTCGATAGAAGCCAAGCCATTGTGGCCACCGGTTGCTCCCGCCTCTCGAATGCGAATGCCACCAAGTGGCAAGTGAAAGTCGTCGCACAACACCATAATCTGATGAGCAGATTCTATGCCATAGTGCTGCCACAATTTGCGTAAAGCAACCCCTGAAAGATTCATGAAAGTAGTTGGTTTGACCAACACAATTTTAGAATCGGGGACTTCAACAATTGCGGACGACAACTGAGGTTGCAACTCAAATTGAAGCTGCAGACGTGTAGCGTAAAGATCAAGTGCTTCGAAACCCACGTTATGCGGAGTAGAAACGTATTCGGCGCCAGGATTGCCGAGGCCCAACAAAATGCGATGCCCAGAATCTTGCGATTCTTCAATAGGCCCATCATTGTCTTGAGGGTCGGAAATCATAACCTAGCGGCGAAAAAACGCCAATGACTAATCTTCCTTGATTTCGTAGCCCTTATCGCCAAATTTTGTGGCTCGAGCAGTAGCAATATCGCCACTAGAGTCGCGAATGAAGTCGAGCTGGTAGATATGGTCGCCCAAGGAATCGAAATTCGCTACCTGGATGGCAGCTTTTTCAGTTTTGCCACTGATCGTCAACTCGAAACTACGCGCGTTTTTGCGAGTAGTAAAGTCGAAATCGTCGGCTGAAACGCTGAAATGTACTGTTTCTTTGCCCTCACCTACTAAAGTAGCTGGGTAGCGTCTTGCAGCGCGCAGGAGCTTGGCATTTTTCGTACCGAATGCGGTACGCTCTTCTGTCTCTAATTTAAAGATTTCCATGATTCTTAGTGGTTAACTATTGTGAGCAAAATTACTCGGAAAACAACGCGCTAACAGACTCTTCTCGATGAATTCTCGTTATAGCGCGGGCTAGCAGCGGCGCCACCGAAACAATCTTTAGATTGGAAGGTAGCTCGCCAAGGAGGGGTATTGTATTAGATACCAGCACAGTTTCGGCGCATGAATTTTGAAGTCTTTCAATAGCCGGCCCGCAGAATACAGCATGAGTAGCCGCAATGATGATGCGCTGCGCCCCTTTTTCTTGCAAAATACGCGCTGCTTGGGTGATTGTGCCGGCCGTAGAAATCATATCGTCGGTAATCAACACATTGCAGCCATCGACGTCGCCAATGACGTTTTCCATTACCACCTTTTCGCCGGAAACCCTGCGTTTATCGACAATTGCGAGCGGCGCATTCAACGACTTACCCCAAGCGCGAGCTAGCTTTACACCACCAACATCGGGAGAACAGACCACCAAATTCTCAAGCTTCATATCGCGAATTACCGTTTCGAATTCAGACCGGGCCCACAGATGATCTACCGGGATATCGAAGAATCCTTGAATCTGCTGTGCATGCAAATCAATGGTCAAAACTCGATCTACCCCGCCTGAGCTAAGCATATTTGCTACTACCTTAGCCGAAATCGGCACGCGCCCCTCGTCCTTACGGTCCTTGCGGGCATAGCCGAAGTAGGGCATAACCGCGGTAATTCTTCCGGCGGAAGCACGACGCAAAGTGTCGACCATCAACATTAACTCCATAATGTTTTCGTTTACTGGTGGGCTTGTCGGCTGGACAATAAACACATCAGAGCCACGCATATCTTCGTGCAGCTTGATATCAATTTCGCCATCAGGGAAGCGCCCCACGGATGCCGAGCTAAGAGGCACATCGAGTGCCGCAGCAATCTCTAACGACAGCTCGTTGTGAGCAGTACCGGCTATTATCTTTAACTTGGAATCGCGAAAGCTCATTATTAAATATTAATTACTTGGGTAACTTTTTTGCAGGAACGCCGACTACAGTTTCACCAGCAGGGACGTCGTGATTTGCGGTAACTACCGCGCCAGCGCCAACAGTTGCGTTGTCACCGACATTGACTGGTGCGACTAAAATCGAACCGGAACCTATGAAAGCATTTTCTCCTATAACCGTTTTGTGCTTATTCTTGCCATCGTAATTGGCGGTGATTGTTCCGCAGCCGATATTAGACTTAGCGCCTATTTCGACATCACCCAAATAAGTAAGGTGTTTGGATTTCGCTCCTTCACCAAGATGGGCGTTTTTAGTTTCAACAAAGTTTCCGACCTGCGCACGATCGTCAAGCTCAGTACCAACCCGCAAATGAGCAAATGGGCCTACCACACATTCAACGCCTATCTTTACGCCGCTGCGCAACACACAAAATGGCATAATGCGCGTGCCAGGGGCTATTTCAACGTTAACTTCAATGAAGGTAGACGCCGGGTCGTCAATGATTACTCCGCTGTCTAGGTGGTCTTCTAGAATTCGTTCGCGTAATAAGCGGTTTACATAAACCATTTCATGTAAATCATTCACGCCTGTTATTTGTTCACTTTCTTCGGACGGTAAAGTAACCGTTGCTCCGTTACTCTCTTGCAGAACCTTAACCGCTGGTGTTGTTAAATAAACTTCGCTCTGCGCATTCTCGTTATCGGAGACAGCTAAAGCAGCGCGCAACTTTTCGATATCAAGCACAAACACACCTGAATTTATTTCGCATATTTCTAGTTGCTCATCTGTAGCATCTGCCTGCTCGACAATCGCCAACAACTCTCCGTTTTCAGCGCGCAAAATACGCCCTAGCCCGAACGGGTCATCGACATCTGCGGTAAGCATTACATTGCCCTGTTCAACTAAAAGCTGCAAAGTCGATGAGCGCAACAACGGAGTGTCGCCACACAAAATAAGCACGCGACCGGTTGCTGGCATGCTTTCTAAAGCGCACAGCACGGCATCGCCTGTGCCACGAGCCACCGTTTGCTCGACTACACTCCATTCATTGTGATTGCTTTTTTCTAGCCAACCTTCAATTTTAGAGCGATGAGTCGGCCCCAACACTAAAGTTCGAGACTTAGCGGGCAAATCTTCGCAGGTTCGGAAAATGTGCTCTATCATGGGTGCCCCGCACAAATCAAGCAGGGCCTTAGGGCCACCGGTGCGGATACGGGTGGAGTTGCCACCAGCGAGGACGAGGACATGCAATGGGAGGTCAGCCATGATTTCGACTGTGAGTATATCTGCTCTTTTGCTTAACATTTAACCTCGTTACACTAAAGCTTGTCAATAATGGAAGTCCGCTCGCTGTTTACCGTTCCTGCTTTCCCACGTGTCGCTATGTCACGTGCAGTCGGAGCTATTTGTAAATGTCGCCTACCCAAGTTCATTCGACGTCCTCTATGGCGCAGGGTTATCAAGAAGCTTGGTATTAGCCGCGACACGATTGGCGACGATTTACAAAATTTCGAGACTTTTCTCGAATTGTTCACGCGCAAGCTACCTGAGGGTTCACGCCCGATCGCGAAAAACGATAATTGGGTGTCTCCGGCAGATGGACGCTTAGTCGAGCACGCTTTTGTGTCGCCCGAGTTGTCACTGATTTTGAAGGGGACCCCTTATTCAGTCAGCGAAATGCTGCCCGGCGGCTGTGAGACGGATTACCTCGGCTACCAGGCTCTGCAAATCTATTTAGCTCCTTACAACTATCATCGTTATCACGCCCCTTGTGACATGCGAATCATCTCTGCCGTCACTGAACCTGGTGACCTACAACCCGTTGATCCTGCACTCATTCGTCGTTCAATGCGTGTCATAAAAACCAATAGGCGCGTTTTGCTCCATTGTGTCGATGCCAAGCAGCGACCTTTCGCTTTGCTATATGTCGGAGCACTCAATGTTGGGGGCATGAAGTTTTGCTTCGACGACTCTCTAGGCGCAAGCCCGTGGCAACATTCTGCGCGCACTTATGATCCACCAGCTAGATTAAGCAAAGGCGATGACATGGGATGTTTCGAAATGGGCTCAACTATTGTCTTATTTGCACCACCACAAATGCAGTGCCGCACACAACTTGGCGATATCTCCGTAGCACTTGAAGATTTACTTTTTGTCGATGAACAATAATAAATATTTTTTGGCTGCCCAGCTTGGCGCTGCAATTCATCACGATGACGACGAGGCACTCACCTTAGCTGCCAACCAATTACGTCATTCATATTCGGAATTAGCCTTGCTCGATGCATTACGTTTATCCCATCTTTTTTGCGGAATTCCTAAATTGATTCGTAGTTTAAACTTACTGGCGCCATTCAACTGCGAGTTGCAAACCAATGAAATCGGCAACGGCCGCCAACTGTTTTCGGATGTCTACGGCAACGATGCCGAAATTGTACTGGAGCACCTGAACAATACCGATTCGGCCACTCGCCAGTGGGTGATAAACCACGCGTATGGCGACGTATTCGCCAATTCTAGTTATTCGCTGCTTGAGCGTGAAATGACTAGCATCCTGATTCTAAGCCTTGGCAATTGCCACCAGCAAGCACTGTCTCACGTCCGGGCATGCAAGCGACACGGCGCGACAGCTACGCAACTTCTCGCCGACGCTAACGAGTTTTCGTTTAGCGACAATGGGCAACGACAGCGTTTAGTCACCAGCATCCGCGACACTTTTATCGACAATGAATAATAGCCGCAGCTTTAACCATTTAGTTGCGACCCAATTTTTAACTGTCTTTAACGACAACCTTTTTAAGCAAAGTGTTTTACTGATTGCTGTCGGCCTAGCCGCAACATTCCCTGAAATGCAATCTTGGGCACAAGCACTTTTTTCGGCTCCGTTTTTCATTTTCGCTGTGTTCGCAGGTGACCTGGCCGACCGTTATTCGAAACGGAAACTGATTATCATTTGTAAGTACATTGAGGCGGCAATCATGCTGTTAGCTGCACTCAGCTTTTATCTACAAAGCACTACTGCTTTGCTAATAACTGTCGCATTAATGGGCACTCAATCAGCTTTTTTAGGTCCTGCAAAATATGGCGCCATCCGCGACTATCGTGGCGGAAAACATCTGACTCATGCTAACGGTATTTTTCAAACCTCAGTGCTATTTGGAATTTTGCTTGGCACTGGCTGCGCTGGTCATCTTGCTGACCATTATCTGTGGCTGCTTGGCGTGCTGATGGCTGCCTCAGCAATCATTGGCGCTAAGATGGCCTCAGAAATGGGACTAGTCGCTGCTCATCCTGAATCCAGTTCAAAGCCTTTACGCATTGACCCTATAGCCAAGCTTGTTGATGGCTTACGCTTTGCTAAACAATACCGCGGGCTATGTAGTGCAATGATCGGTCATGCTGCATTCTGGTTATGCGGCAGCTGGATTTTACTGGCATGGAACGAATTCCTAATACCCAATGCTGAAGGAGTAAGCGTCGTTGAAATGAGCAAAGGCATGTGGTCAGTTGGCCTGGCAAGTCTTAGTGTTTTCATGGGATTAGGCGCATACATTTGCGGACGCTCTATCAAATATGATATCAACAAACGCGTCCCTTTATGGGGTGGTGCCGGCATTGCGGCAGGCTTGTGTTGCTGCGGACTATTTGGCCATTCACCGTTAAGTATTTGGCTTAGCCTTTCGCTAGCTAGTTTCGCATCTGGCTTTTATTTAATTCCATTGCGCAGCCTAGTCCAATTCATCTCCCCGCCCTATGCTCTTGGCTCTATGCTAGGATTGAATCAAATGCTCGACTTTGGCTTCATCTTAATTACTGCGCTAATTCGCCCGTGGTTGCTGAACATCAACGTCGACGCCAATGGCCTGTTGCTTATCGCCTCGGTTGTAATGTCATGCTCGTGCGTAATGCTAAAAGTTAGTCTGCCGCCGGTGACGAGACTGGCTGACACTAAGGGTTAGTCTTAATTCATCCATCCTAAACGGACTATAACTCTCTTGAGTACTTACTTGCCAGGAAGCAGCCATTTTTCCACCCACCACTGCGCCTTCTCAGGTTGGTCCGCGGTAAAAAACTTCATCTTCTCGAGCGCCTGTTCTAAACGACCTTGAAAATAAAGCAATTGTGCCAATTCGAAATTGCTATAACTCCCCAATCGTTTTAATACTTTAGCTGCATCAAGGTCAAGTAATTGAAGATAGACATTAGCTTGCCCGCGGTAATGAATCTGGTAATTATCATTCTCATCGACAGTAATAGCGCCAACAAGATCACTTCCATAGTTGGCAGCGAGACGGACTTCTTGACCAATCTTTTCATGGAAATACGTATTAAACCTATCATACATGTTTTTCAAAACTCTAGCTTGCTCAACATACCTTCCGGCGAGCAAATCATTTGCGACAAAATCTTCGGGCAGCGACTCGAACTGTAAGTTGGCATCCGCGAAGTTACCAGCCAACAACAAAGAGCGTGTATCGGCAATAATCTTGTCACGTAAATCCTCACAGGATTGCTGGCGCAGCTGCTCAAGGCGATCCTTGACAATTGCCAAACGCTCCTTCACATCAGGATGACCTGCAGCGAGCGACAATTGATTAATGTCGACGTTTGCAGCACGCCATAATTTATTCACCAAATCATTGAATGCTACGGCATCATAGACTCTATTTGAGGCTGCGCGCTGTGCATCGCTACTCGCATGTTCTAAAAGATTAAAAGCAACTGCGGCCAACCCTTCCGCAGCAGCGCGAATCTGCACTTTAGCCTCTGTAATCCATTTTTTTCGATTGTCATCAAAGTCGGCGGCAGAATTTTTACAAGTGCGCGATTCAATATCGATTAACAAGCGTTCGGCCGCATGCAATTTGCGGTTTTGCACATACCAATAAAACAACGATGCGTCTTTATAAATCCATTCTGCAAAGACCACGCCTGGCGATGAAGTAGCAGGATCGGCCTTGCCAGAATATGTCTTTTCTTGCGACGCGGCATCTGCATCCCTAGTATCACGACCTACGGTATTTGAGTCAGTTGTATCTACTTTAGAATCTGCCACTGATTTCATCATTGGTGCGAGCGAATAAATCAGTATTGCCGCTGCCACAATGCCAGAGGTGGCAAACCAGCGTTTACGCAATCTTTGACCATGATGCAAGGTTCGCAATCGAGGTTTATCTCCTAGCAACACCCGGCCCAAATCAGACCCCATGCTACGCGCACGGTCGTAACGTTGCTCTTCATCTTTAGACATCGCAACCGAAATAACCTTTTGCAAAGAACTCGGTACATCATTTCCGAGCGGCCGAGGCTCTTCGTGCAACAAACGATGAAGAACTTCACCGACACCTTTACCCACAAACGGTGGTCGCCCGGCAATCGCATGATACAAAGTCGCGCCAAGCGAATAAATGTCGGTTTGCGCATAGACATCAGACGGGTTTCGCGATTGTTCTGGGCTCATATAAGCAGGAGACCCTAATGCCGCACCATGACTAGTCAAGGTTGGATCTTCTTCACGCAAGACCAAGCCCAAATCAGCTAACACTGCGCCGTGCTCAGGGTGCAGCAAAACATTGTGTGGTTTAACATCGCGATGTATTGCACCATGCCGGTGTAAACACTCGAGAGCGCGCGAAATTTGAACGCCGTAACGACATGCCTTCTCCCAAGATATTGGTCCGTTTTCAAGCTCTTCGCGCAGAGTGCCGCCAGAAATATATTCGAGGATTAATGCTGGACGCTCACCTACAGTGCACGCGCCATAGCAACGAACTAAATGACTGTGCTGAAGTTCAATAAGAGTTTGTGCTTCGCGATTCCAGCGCTCGACAATGCGTTCATCTTCGGCCACACTGGCACGCATAACTTTTAACGCAAAAAGCAGTCCCTCTTGATTGCGAACCAACAACACCTCTGACAACGGCGACGTACCTAGAGTACGCACGAAAGTTAGTCCTTCTGGCAAGCATGATGACAAGTGGTGCTGCGTGTTATCAGCCATTACTTTTCTTCAGGGATGTCGAGTTCGTATTTTTCTATTTTACGCAACAACGCAAAACGCGAAATACCTAATGTCCGAGCTGCTGAAGTACGGTTTCCGGATTCTAACTCGAGCACTTGAAGAATAGCTTGAATCTCGACTGCCTTCACCCTCTCTGGCAATGTCGTGCGCTCGTCAAAATGGACACCTTCTTTGGACTCTGCTCGAGATACCGCAGCTGACAACTCTTTGACATCTACTTCACCACGGTCCAGCATACTTAAGCGTTGAATTTCATTGCGTAACTCGCGGATGTTTCCTGGCCAAGAATAAGACTGCATCGCGACGAGCGCAGCTTCTGAAAACGAGCGTGGCTCGCGCCCTGCTTCGTCGGATACTTGTTGCATGAGATACTCAACTAACTGAGGAATATCGCCATTACGTTCGCGCAATGAAGGGACATGCAAGCCGACGACCTTTAGGCGGTAATACAAGTCTTCACGAAATGAACCGCGTTTCACGTTACGTAACAAATCTTGATGAGTTGCAGCAATCACCCTAACTTTTACCTTAATTACCTCATCTGAACCAATTGGACGGACTTCGCCTTCTTGCAAAACTCGCAGCAAACGAGTTTGCATAGACTCCGACATTTCAGCGACTTCGTCTAAGAAAATAGTGCCTCCATCAGCCTCGACAAAGCAGCCTTTGCGATCGTGAGTTGCGCCAGTAAACGCGCCTTTAACATGACCAAATAGCTCCGATTCGAGCAGAGTGTCAGAAAGTGCACCGCAATTTTCAGTTATGAAAGGTGCGGAAGCGTTGTCGGACTGAAAATGCAAAGCACGGGCAACAAGCTCTTTACCGGTTCCGCTTTCGCCATCGATTACTACCGGGACATCACTAGCTATGACTTTTTCTATCTTTACAAACAACTCCCTCATCACCGCTGAAGTGCCTATCATGCCAGGGAAGTGCGGGATAGACAAGTGTTCTGCGCTTAGTGTTTCTGCGTGATTCACCGAAGTTTTTTGCAATAACAAATTGCGCCGGCGTGCACTAATTAATTGCTGATGCTGCTGCAGATTTACGAAGTTTAACGCCGATATTGCTGCAAGCGACTGCAGCATTTCACTTTCTACTGAGCCGAATGCGCCGCCAGTTAATCGATGATCAATCGCCAATACGCCAAGAATCTCACCCTGAGAACGCAAAGCGACTGCAATCACTGACCGTAACCCCAAATCAGATATTGACTCAACTCCAGAGAACTTACTGTCAGCGGAAGCGTCTTCTACTATAACCGGCACCTCAGAGCCAACAGCGCGTTCTATCAAAGTTTGAGAAAACTTTTCTTCGGGTGACGGAACTATTTCATGAGCAAAATTACGTGCCATAGAATACGATACTTTCCCGTCTTCAAGAATAAACATGAAAGCACGTTCGGCGCGACACATGCTAACTGCGGCGTCAACGACCATCGCCGAAAGTTGGGGAATGCGCTCTTCGAATTGCAAATTTTGCACCGTCGACATCAGGGTGTTAAGCACTTGCTGTTCGCGCGTCAGTCGTTGAGTCTGAGTGGACTCGACTGAATCAAGGCGTTGCTCAATTCCACCATACAACTGTAAAGTGGTGCTACCGATTCGCAACACATCACTAACCGAAAACGGCTGGCGCAGAACACGTTGTCCTCCTATCCAACTGCCGTTTCGCGAATCTAGGTCGACCACAAAAACTTGATTATCAACCACTTCAATGCGGCAGTGATGACGCGACGCAAGCGGATCGTCGATACGAATATCGCAGTCTTGACCACGTCCCACTACTGCAACATTAGTGGTTATTTTGATCACCTGTTGCAATTGGTCGCGCTCGAGCATAACCTCCAATGGAACTTGCATACTGTAAGGATACCCTAAATGGATAAATGGTGGAAGAAAGGAGTTGCTTTTTCATGCACACAATGCGCTAAGTGTTGCAGTGCGCGCGATGATGTCGCTTATGTTTATGTCAACCAAAGCGAACGTCAACTTATGGCTGAAGAATTACAGCTGCCGCTCGCCACGTTCACCAAGCGCTATGCACGCCGCGTAGCAAATGGAAAGTATTATCTAAACTTCGTTGATGGGCACTGTATTTTCTTGCAGGACAAAAAGTGTACCATGCATCACATTAAGCCAACGCAATGTCGCACCTGGCCGTTTTGGGAGGAAGCAATGGCCTCTAAAGCTGAATATAAGCGACAGGTGCTAGATTTCTGCCCGGGCAGCAATGTTGATTCGCCAGTCGTCAAGGCAGACGACATTCAGAGGCAAATTAATGAAACCGAAGATGCTTTTTTTGAAGTATAGTCCCCCTTGCCGTTTTAGCTTGGGTAGAATATGTGGCAATCATGGCGGAAAACACTAAAGAATTCACTCTGCAAGTTATAAATCTGAATAAGTTTTATGACCGCACTCAGATCTTGCATGACATTACATTGTCTTTTTATGCCGGAGCCAAAATTGGAATGATTGGTGCTAATGGTTCTGGCAAAACGACCCTGCTGCGCATACTCGCCGGCGCCGATAGCGAATTCGACGGCCAGCGTATCCAGATGAATGGAAAGTCGATTGGTTATGTTTCTCAAGAGCCCGTGCTAGAGACCAACAAGACTGTTAAAGAGGTTCTCGACGACTCAGTTGCGCATATACACGCTATCACCGATCGTTATAACGATATTTGTGTTTTGATGGGCGAAGCTACTGGTGACGAGTTAGAGAAATTGTCTAACGAATTTGATCGCCTGCAGATTGAGATTGACATGCACAACATGTGGGAAGTCGACCGCTTGCTAGAAATATCCGCGACGGCTCTCGATTTGCCTCCGATGGATCGCGAATGTGGCGTCCTATCAGGTGGCGAGGCGCGCCGTGTTGCTTTATGTAAAACGCTGATTGAGTCTCCCGACATCTTGCTGCTCGACGAGCCTACCAACCACCTTGATGCAGCGACTACTGCGTGGCTCGAGCATCATTTGTCTAACTATGGTGGCCTAGTTATTGTTATTACTCACGACCGTTATTTCCTAGATAATGTGGTCGATTGGATGCTAGAAATTGAACGTGGTCGTGCAACGCCATACAAAGGCAATTATTCGGCCTATCTCGAAGCTAAAGAAAAGGAATTAGCGCTTAGTGACCGTCAGCACGAGAAGCGTCGCAAGCGTTTGAAGTCGGAACTCGAGTGGGTGCGAAGCAATACTAAAGCCAAAGGCACCAAGTCTAAATCACGACTTAACCGCTACGAACAGTTAGTGGAGGAGCAACAAAATCTCAATCCCGATATGATTGACTTGGCGATTCCATCTGGGCCGCGCCTTGGCAATAAGGTTATCGACTTTGTGAATGTCAAGAAAGCTTATGGCGAGCAGATACTCGTCAAAGATCTAAGCTTTGAAATGCCCCCGGGCGCTCTTATTGGGGTCATTGGCCCCAACGGTGCCGGAAAAACTACTTTGATGAAAATGATTGTTGGGCTTGAACACGCCGACTCTGGTGTAATCACCCAAGGATCTACTATCGAAGCCTGTTTTGTTGACCAGCGTCGCTCTGAACTGTCTGATGAGAATACTGTCTACGAAGAGATCTCTGGTGGTGTAGAGTTCTTGCCATTCGGTTCAGGAGAAATTCAGTCTCGCGCTTATGTCTCGCGATTTAATTTCAAAGGATCTGACCAAGAGAAAATAGTTGGCAACCTTTCTGGTGGTCAGCGAAACCGCGTGCAATTAGCCAAGATGCTACGCGTAGGCGGCAACTTAATTATTCTCGACGAGCCGACCAACGACCTCGACTTACCAACCACACGAGTTCTCGAAGAGGCTATAGAGCATTACGCTGGTTGCATGTTGATTGTGAGTCACGACCGTTACTTCTTAGACCGCATCTGTACTCACATTCTGGCATTCGAGGGAGACGGTAAAATAGAATTCTTCTTCGGCAACTACTCAGAGTACGCCGAGTGGCTCGAGCAACGACGCCTCGATGCTGGAGAGGGCCCAGAATCTAACTCGGCTAAATACCGCAAGATGAGTCTTTAGACTAGAGTCTCAACTTTAGATCCTGCGACGATGTTTAATACCGAGTCATCGCTACGCACCCAGCATTTCGTACCCGAGTCATAGTCGGCAGCCCGCAACAGCAATTTCGCAGGTTGATTGCCAACCAAACAATCTTGCTCACGGACATTATCAAGGCCTCGCCACGCACGCACGAAAGGGTTGCCGTCCCACTCTGCTGCCAAAGTACTCGCTTGCATATGCCCTGGGTAAATCACAGTCGGCATCGGCAGGCTAAATAACACGTTCATAATAGAATTATGGATATCATCAAAGCTAGTGTGATCTGGTGCCTGAGTGCCGCCGACCGAACCAGCAAATAATGTGTCACCGGTGAATAAGGCTTGCTCGTTTACATAAAAAGCTAGCTGCCCACTGGTGTGCCCAGGTATGTGCAGGCATCTTATCTCGAGATCACCACAACGAATTATTTGCTTATCCGTCAGCGCCGCAATCTCGCCATCAATTAACGACTTCTCATTTTGATGGGCACAAACCGAGCATTGATACGTTTCACGGTAATGTGAATTATTAGCGACGTGGTCATAGTGATGATGGGTGCATAGCACATGCCGCAAATTCAAATTGTTTGCCGCGATGAACGCGTCGATTTCTGCAGAAGGCGCCCCGCTATCGATCAATACTGCGTCGCCACCCACTTTGTCAGCAACAATCCAAGAATTCGACAGCCAGTGCGCGTCGCGCGTGCTGTGAATTAGCATTAAATCTTATGGATCTGCAACTGTGGATATGGCAAATCAATGTTCGCCGCCTCAAGCGCAGCTTTCGCATCTCGCATCAACTGCTGCTTACAAGAGCCACTGTCGGAACGTTGGCACCACACACGAAGTGACCAATTTACGGCTGAATCACCAAGTGTCAACAACACCACATCGCCGTCTTTTTCTGACAGGCGATAAGTATTCTCAGACACGACTTTCTCGAAGATGGCGCGCGTCACGTCAATATCGGCGTCGTAACTGGTGCCAACTTCTATTTGTGCGCGTCGCGTATTGTGGTAGCTTAAATTTTCTATTGTCTTGCCGAACACATTTGAGTTTGGCACGATTAATCGACGATTATCGAAAGTGTCGATTGCTGTTGAGAATAAATCAATTTCAAAAACTACGCCACTTACTCCGGCGACATTAATTGAATCTCCTGTCTTGAAAGGTCGAAAAATAAGTAACATTACGCCGGATGCGAAATGGCCTAAAGTGCCCTGCAAGGCCATACCTATGGCCAAACCCATTGCACCGAGAACTACTGCAAAACTGCTAACGTCGATACCAAAAGTATCGAGAACGAACATCGCTGTAATGCCAAGCACTGCCCACCGCGCCATCTTCGAAAAGAAGCGGGTTAAAGTTTGATCTATTTTTGAGCGCTCGCAAACTTTACGCACAATGCGCGTGACCCAACTAGAACCTAGCATGCCGAAAATTGCGACTAGCAACGCCAAAATAATTTCAGAGCCGTAATCCCAAATGAGTTGCCAATCTATTGAGTCGGGCATGATATTCCGTTTTTGATATTGTATTGCTGGTGATATTCTTCAGCACGAATAAACTCAACGGCATCTCCGATTATCGTTGCCACTGGGCGTGGTAATTTATTGCTATTATCGAGGGCTGTTTTGGCAGCAACGGCAATCTGTCGTTGCTCATCGTCATGCACAAAAATAGCGGTGCGGTATTGAGTACCGCGATCTGGGCCCTGACGATTAACTTGAGTGGCATCGTGAGTAGCAAAGAAAATATCAAGTAACTGGGCGTAACTAACCACCTTGGGATCAAAAGTTATATGTACCGCTTCAGCATGGCCAGTATCGCCAGAGCATACCTCTCTATAAGTCGCGCGTGTATTGTCACCACCAGTATACCCGACCTCTGTCGACAACACACCTTCAGTAGCCATAAACACGGACTCTACGCCCCAGAAACATCCGGCGGCAAATGTGGCTTGATTACTTTCAGTCATTGCAATGTATTGTTGATTCGAACACGACGTGATTAAAGTAGCAAAAACTAATGTGCACAATAATTTCATGAACATAGTATATCTAATCGATGACGGATATGTCTTAAACTACCACCATGGCTTTTAGCTGCACCGCTCTACTCATTTTGTGCCTCGCACAAACACCGCCTACTCCTGCTTCTGCAATGCCCATTATTCCGCCTGAGAAAGTTGAACAATTTGCCCGCCTTGCTCTTGGAGCAGTGGTGCAGGCCTACCCTAACAAGCCTTCGCACACCATAATCAGCGATGAAGATTTACTGACTCCTGCGCAACGGCATCCGGTGTTTTGGGGGTCTTTTGACTGGCACTCAGCCGTCCATAGCCACTGGCTATTAGTGCGGCTGCTTAAGCTTTACCCAGACAATGCTGTTGCTAGCGACATCCGTAGTTATTTGAACGATGTCTTTACCAAAGAAAAATTGCAGGGCGAGGCTGACTACTTTCATCTCAAAGACACGCAAGGTTTTGAACGCATGTACGGCTGGGCGTGGTTATTGCAACTTGCGCGCGAGCTCGACTCTTTTACTGACGATGAAGATGCCGCGCGTTGGCGCGAACACATTCGCCCATTAGAAGATGTAATTGTCGAACTTACTATTAATTATTTACCGCGGCTAAAACATCCTATTCGCACTGGCACCCATCCTGATACTAGTTTTGCATTGTCATTCGCTATCGACTACGCTCGACAAACAAATAACTCCGAGCTGCTTGGTTTAGCATTAAACCGTGCGCGCAGTTATTACACTAGCGACACGAACTACCCTGCCGCTTACGAACCATCTGGTGAAGATTTTTTCTCTTCCGCACTAAACGAGGCTGATCTCATGCGCCGAATAATGCATGGTAGCGAGTTTGAAGATTGGCTCGATGAGTTTTTGCCTAATATAAGCACAACTGGCGCAATTAACTTACTTACCCCAGTGGCGGTCACCGACGTTGAAGACGGCCGCTTGGTGCACTTGGCTGGCCTCAACCTATCTCGAGCATGGACGCTATCTGGTATTGCCTCAGTGCTTGACGAGCAACCACAAGTACAGCACATTCTACGTGCCGCTAGTGAAAGGCATTTGCAAGCTGGTTTAGATTATGTGTTCAGCGGTAATTTCATGGGCGAACATTGGTTGGCCTCATTTGCTGTATACCACATGACCGGTACTGGCCTTAACTAAATTACTCGCCTTTGAATTTCGCTTTGCGCTTTTCGGCGAAAGCTGACAGTGCCTCAATACGGTCACTAGTCGGAATAATTCGTGAATAGCACTCGGCCTCTTGCTCGAGGGCAGCATCGATAGCTAGATCGGAGCCCAAATCAATTGCGGCTTTGGCCGCTTGCAATGCAAGTGGCCCGTTAGCGAGCAGCTGTTCAACAAGTGCATCTGCGGCCTGTTTCAAACTGCCTGAATCAGCGATTTGATTGACTAATCCGCATTCTAGAGCCTCACTCGCTGACATTCGTTTTGATAGTAACACCATTTCTTTAGCCTTGGCGATGCCCACTAAGCGCGGTAGGCGAACGCATCCTCCTGCGCCAGGAATGATTGCTAACGAAGTTTCAGTCAATCCTATTAGTGCTTGCGAATTCATGACGCGTAAATCACAAGCAAGAGACATTTCGCAGCCACCGCCAAAAGCGTGGCCATTAATAATGGCCAAAGTCGGCTGAGGCAAATTAGCTATGTCGCTCATAGTACCACGAATGTTTCTCAAGAACTCTACGACTTGTTCTTCACTCATGTCCCGTCGTTCTTTCAAATCGGCGCCAGCACAAAAAGCTTTATCGCCAGCGCCCGTGAAGGTAACAGCCCAAACATCTTTGCGGCTTGCAATGTCGGACAATATTTCACGCAAACGCAGTAATGCCGGAAAGCTAAGCGCATTCCGCGCTTCAGGACGGTTGATAGTAATGCATGCGATATTATTTTCGCACATCACTTCAACTAAGGAAGAATCGCTCATGGACATAGTTTAGCGCCGCGAGCCAATGGTTTATTCAATACCGAAGACAAGAAGTCACTAGCTTCATCAATCGCGGCAAGTGAGGTTTGAGTAGAAGCACAATCGTTACGCTGCGCCAAATCGAACAAAGCTCCGGTGGCTAAGTTGCCGCTAGCTCCGGGAGCAAAAGGACATCCGCCTGTGCCGCCTGCGGACGCATCAAAAAATTCAACACCGAGCTTCAGTCCCTCGGCGCAATTTTCTAAAGCATTGCCATAGGTGTCATGCATATGCAAGCCGATTTTACCTATAGGAAGATAACGTTGCGCACTAGCAATAAGTTCGTGCACTAATTCAGGACGTCCAACGCCAACAGTATCGGAGAGCACAACGCGCTCGACTCCCATTTCGGTACTCGCCGCCACCAATTCAGCAACAAGGCTTTTTTCAACCACCGACTGCGGAGAACCAAACGCCATCGATAAGTACATGCGTACCGGCACGCCATCGCTCTTAGCTGCAGCAACTATTTCTCCATTAACCCGTATGGCATCATCAACACTCATACCGGAGTTGGCTCGCGAAAATTCTTGATTGGCGCCAATCACCGCGGTAATCGCATCAAGGCCACTATCGCTAAACATTTCATATCCTCGCATATTCATCACTAAACCGACTAAAGGTATACCATCACGCCACTCGGCACTCCTCAATCTATGGCATAGTTCAATTGCGTCAGCGAATTGTGGAACACGATCAGCCCTCACAAATGAAGTAACCTCTAGCGAATCTGGCTTAGTTTTAGCCAATAATTCGAGCAGGCGCATTTTTTGCTCAGTCGAAAATATAGTGTTTTCGTTTTGCAGGCCGTCACGCGCAGCGACTTCATGAATTTTCATCATTTATATTTTGGCGTGTGCTTTGCTATCTTACTTGTTTTGGCAATAATCGCACGCGCCCACTGCTTCCTACCCGTTATGGAATAACTAGGTAAGTAATTTTTCAAAAAACGCCAGCGGTCTACTAAACTCACAGATGCCGGAGCAGATAAATTGAGAGCAGCCAAGTCTTGGACGAACCAACTATGATGTGGATTACGTCCGCGTACTACCCTTTCTAGGTCAATGAAATACGGCTGCCCCCAACGCTTATCTTGCTCGTGCTCATGAACTGCCACAATCAGATGATAGCAATATAAGTCTTTATGGTAATACCCTGATACGTGAAAACGTTTTATCATTCCAGCAATATCTTCAATGACTTGAAAACGAACATGTTTTGCGGACAAGCCATCTACTTCTGGATATCCATCGGCAAGAAATACATCTAGGGTCGGCCCTTTGATTTCGCGAGTAATAACAAAAGACAACCGTGGGCAACTCAAAAAATTAGTCGACTCTCCGAAAGCGACTGGCTGTGGCACATCAAAGCCATTGCGGCGCATCATATTGGCCGAGTCCCACTCACGATGCCCCGGGCTCACCACCCATTGCCCACCAAGTGCAAAATGTGATCTCAGAGGAATTTTTTTGTGGGTTTTCAATAACCACACTTCGTTTTCTGCTTCGACTCTATATGTCACATGCATACCAGCAGATCGCGCAACGTCTTTGCCGACAAAAGCCATTGCTCCCTCCAATGTGTCTAAGCCTAATTTAGTCAATTGAGCAACATCTTTCTCGCATGCTAGGACCCGACCATCGTCAAGGCTAACCGTAGCCGAGAAGTCTTTTTGGTACTTTTTAGGGTCGCGCGTTAAACTCATGGTGTAATCTTCGACAATCCCCCTTGTTCAAGCAAGGAGAACTACTTAATCTTTGTGAAATTAGGAGCTTACCCCACCGCCCGCCACCCATCAAATACAGCCAATCATGGCAACCGACAATCACGAAAACAGCGAACTTAACCCGTTCCTGCAAATGACGAAGAGACTTGAGAAGGCATCCAGCCTAATCTCTGTCGACGCTGGCGTTTACAAAATTCTCGCCGAACCTTTCCAGGAACTAGCTGTATCCATTCCGGTGCGCATGGACGACGGTTCCCTGCGTGTGTTTACAGGCTACCGCGTTCAGCACTCAGTCGCACGTGGTCCTGCTAAAGGTGGTATTCGTTATTCACCAGAAGTCAACCTCGACGAAGTACGTGCGCTATCAGCATGGATGACCTGGAAGTGCGCGGTAGTTAACGTTCCATTTGGCGGCGGCAAAGGCGGCATCATTTGTGACCCGCGCCGCATGTCGCAAGGCGAGCTCGAACGGCTAACACGTCGTTACACCTCGAGCTTGTTAGACATCATCGGCCCCGAACGCGACGTTCCTGCCCCTGACATGAACACTAACTCGCAAACTATGGCGTGGTTCATGGACACTTACTCGATATACACCCGCGCGACTTGCACAGCTGCTGTTACGGGTAAACCTATTGGCCTCGGCGGCTCATTAGGCCGCAACGAAGCAACTGGATTAGGAGTTGCAATCATCGCGCGCGAATCTCTAAAGTACAAAAGTTTGCCAAGCGAAGGCTGTACTGTAGTTGTTCAAGGTTCGGGTAACGTTGGTGGCTTAGCTGCCAAGTTCATGCACGACATGAAACATAAAGTCATTGCAATCTCTGACATGTATGGCGGCATCCACAACCCTGATGGGCTTGATATGCCAAAGGTGATTGATTGGCTGCAAGAAAACGGCAAGCTACAGGGATTCCCGGGCACGACTGACATCGACAATAATCAGTTGCTAGCGCTTGAGTGTGATGTACTAATACCTGCGGCCACCGAAAATCAAATAACTTCCGTGAACGCAGCCGACATTAAAGCTAAAATTATCGTCGAAGGCGCCAATGGACCTACATCTGACGAAGCAGACATGATTCTTGAAGCCAATGGCGTATTTGTTGCGCCAGACATTTTGGCTAACGCCGGCGGTGTAACGGTATCCTACTTCGAGTGGGTGCAAAACCGCATGGGGTACTTCTGGGAAGAAAAAGATGTGCTCGACCGCATGGAACGCATCCTGGTTGATTCATTCAAAGACGTGATGGCTTCATCTGAGCGCCATGAAACGAGCGCGCGAATTGGCGCTTATTGCCTAGCGGTAGAACGAGTAGCTTACTCGCATGAAATGAGAGGTATGTATGCCTAACGATAATAACCCAATCGAAGAGCCACAAGCTCCATCACCAGCGTTGTCCGACGACAACCCATTCGCTTCAATGATGGAACGATTCGACCAAGCAGCACAGCTTCTCGGACTAGATCCTGACTTATACATGTTGTTACGGCGCCCCGACCGCGAATTTAAGTTTGCGATTCCGGTGCGACTTGATAGCGGCGACATTGAAGTCTTCTCTGGATTCCGCATACGCCACAACTTATCTTTAGGCCCATGCCTCGGTGGCTTGCGCTTTGATAAAAACATGAACCGTGACGAACTACGTGCCCTGGCAGCATGGACGACCTGGAAATGCTCAGCCTTGAACGTACCATTTGGTGGTTCAATGGGTGGCGTCAACTTCGAACCGCGCGAGCACAGCGATGGTGTCGTTGAAAAAGTTGTGCGCCGTTACACCTCTGGCGTTAATGATCTCATCGGCCCTGAACGCGACATCCTCATCCCTGACTTGCATACTAACGAACGCATGATGGCATGGGCAATGGACACTTATTCGATGCATGCTCGACATACTGTAAATGCCGTTGTTGTTGGCAAGCCATTGGGATTGGGAGGCACACAATTGCGCAACTCGGCTATTGGTCGCGGAGTCCGCGTAGTAATGGAGATGCGTCTTTCAGAGATGAACATCAACGAGAAAGTTAAAGTGGTGATTCAAGGTGCTGGGCAAGTAGCATCGCAAACTGCTCTCGAGCTCGACGGTAATGGCCACAAAATTATCGGCATGGGCGATTTACAGGCTTGCTTCCATAATGCTGACGGCATCGATGTTGCAGCTTTGATTCAGCACCGTGAAGAGAACGGTTCATTGGCTGGTTTTAAAGGCGGCGACCTTATTAGTGGCGACGAGCTATTAAGTATCGATTGCGACGTATTAATTCCCGCCGCATCCTCTAATCAGATTACCGGAAAAAATGCCGACACGATTAACGCTAAACTAGTTGTGGAAGCAGCTAACGGACCGACTACCAAGCGCGCCGACAACATTCTTGAAAAGCGTGGTATACCTATTGTGCCAGATTTGCTTGGCAACAGTGGTTCGGTGATTATCGCCTACTTCGAGTGGGTGCAAAATCGTGCGGGATACTATTGGCCAATCGAATTAGTCGAAGAGCGTCTCGACCGCATGATCATCGCAGCTTACTATAAGGCTCGTGCGGAGGCTGATAAGCACAAGGTTGGATTACGTCTTGCGACCTGTATGCTTGGAGTTGAGCGCGTAGCCTACTTCGACAAGCTTCGCGGCATCTATGGCTAAAGCCTAGTCGGCGCCAGGGCCAGCAGCTTCACCCCAATGAAGTTTCGAACGCAATCGAGCATAGAAACGGTTCTTCGGGTCGACAACTAATTTCAGGGTGCGACTACTCGGACCAATTCTGACACGGTCACCTGGTTGCAAATTGCCCTCTAGGTGACCGTCGCTATTTAGAGTTCCTGGCGAATTAATTCTCAAACTGAAATGGCGATCACTGCGTAGTATTAGCGGACGCATTGCCAAAGTATGCGCAGCCAAAGGCTGCACCACCAATGCTTCGAGGCTCGGGGCCAAGATTGGGCCACCCGCCGACAGATTGTAAGCCGTTGAACCAGTAGCTGTCGATACTATCAGGCCGTCACCAAAGTAAGAACAAACAGGACGGCGTTCGTCAACCAGCTCGATGCTCATCATCGACTCTTCGGGGAGTCGCGTAACCACTATTTCGTTTAGTACATGCGAATCTAGAACCACTTCTCCCTTACGCTTTACAGAAAAAGACATCAAAGCACGGCGCTCGATTCGATATTTGTCATCGAATAAATCGTTAAGCACACCCTCTAGTCGCGACGGAGAAACAGCTGACAAGAATCCGACACGCCCAACGTTTACACCCAGCACTGGCACGCGTCGGCGCTGCAAGCGATGGGATGTTGCAAGAATGGCGCCATCGCCACCAATAACTATAACCAAGTCTGGCTTTGACTCTATCGTCTTGTAAGTCGCCTTTAAATCTACGGTGACTATTACATTTTTATCGGCAAGCAAAGTTTTGGCGGCAACAGCAAGCGGCCCGACTTTATCTTTAGTCTTATCGCCAAGTATCAACACATGCGGTCGTCGCGTGGTTGGCAGCAAAGGTGTTATCTCGGTGCCCATTTAACTTTTTACTTTGGTGTCTGAAGGCTGTAATTGACTACGCCATGACTGCATTAGAGAATCGGCATCAAGACCGCAACGCAGCAACTGTTCTTCGCGAGTGTTCATGTGTGCGATAAAATCATCTGGCACGCCGTGCAGCGAATGACGGCTTTGGCGTTGTCCAGTAAAACAAGAATTCTTAGATAGCAGCTCGGCTACTGCAGAGCCAAAGCTGACAAGCGCTCATAGGTTTTGTGTAAAGTTTGTGACGAGCGAAT
>JAPKEZ010000008.1 GCA_028821845.1 Planctomycetota bacterium
CAGACAAAGATTTTGTTTCAAAGTTTTTGTCACCGCAGAAGCCATCGGTAAAGCGGATATTGCTTTGTTCAAAGTGGAAGCGCCAACAAGCCGGACGCCCCGCACACTCGCTAGCTTCGGCATACGATGAGAACCGTTGATAGCAAGTTAATGGATAAACAGTGGAACCATCTTCGGCATGTGGTGCGCTAGCGGCTAACTCAATTTCACGGCGTGAGCAAGCGCATGGATATACATTGCCCTGGCTAATCAATTGCTGCTGTGCCTCTTCATATAGCGTGGCGCGCTGCGACTGAAAGACCACCTCATAATCGTAATCAAGCCCCAACCATTTAAGGTCGTCTATTAATTGTACGGCAGAACCTTTTTTTACGCGAGGGCTATCCAGGTCTTCAATACGCAATAATAAAGTGCCATTACGCGAACGAATATCGAGCCACGCCAGCAAAAAACTGCGAATATTACCTAGGTGAATGACTCCGGTCGGGCTTGGTGCAAGACGCCCTATTGGCGGTTTAGATGTCATCAGCAGGATTTATACGGTCAAGCACATGTCGAGGGTAATCGTTATATTTTTCACTTTCTGCCACGACATCTTTAAATTCGGCCTTGGCACCAATCACATGTTCGCTATCGCTATGCATTCGTAACTTATGACGCACACCCTCTTGCATAAATTCGCTGCGCTTCAAAGTACTGCGCTCAAGAACAGTATTACGAATGCCAAGCGTGCCTAGCAACTCAAACATTAATCGACTGACATCGTGTTGCTGACAAATATCGCAGATAACTATTATCTCAAAGCCCGGCCGCGAATCTTTTGCCATCACTGGTAACAGATATGCCTCTAATATTTGCTGTTGGCGTAATGTTTCTAAAGCGTGACCGATTACTTCACCGGTTTGGTCATCGACCATAGTACGCAACTCGACTACACATTCAGATTCGTTAGCAATCTCTTCCAGTTGCGCTCGCAAGAAATTACCGCGGTCCTTAAAATCGTTGCTACCCATGCCGTAGCCAACATGTTTAGTGATTGCAGCACTTCGCGAAGAAAAATCTACTTGCCAAGCGCGTAACAAAGCGACGCCAGTAGGAGTTGCGCGCTCAGAGAGTAAGTCGAAACCACAACTCGGTAATCCTTTCAGCAACTCGAGAGTAGCTGGTGCCGGCACCGGCATTTCACCGTGCTCACAGTAGACAGTACCGCTGCCTACAGGAATGGGTGAACAATAAACTTTCTGCGGATTGAGCAAGTCAAGCAAACAACTCGCCATGCAGATGTCGACAATAGAATCTACAGCACCAACTTCGTGAAAATGAACATGCTCGCGACTGCTATTGTGCACCTTCGCCTCGGCAGTTGCGAGGTACTCAAAGGCCGCAATTGACCACTTGCGCGCGCGCTTACTCAGAGTCAGTTCGTCGATAATAGCGAGCACATCTGATAAATGACGATGTGGCTGATCTGTGCCTGCGGCAACAGCAAAGCTGCGGCCACTAATGCCATGACGGGAAGCTTGCGCAAAAGATATTTGCACTTCTCCAAAGGGGAATGACGTTAATAGCTCATCGGCAGCTGCCAAATCAACGCCGGCATCAGACGCTAAGTCGTAAAGGCCTGACACCAACATGTCGCCTGCTACCCCGCCATAGAGATTAAGGAAAACTCGCACTGAATTATTTTAACAACCCCGAGAGCGCAATGGGGAAATTGCCAGGCTAATCGCCATCACATTGGTGTAACCAATCTGCCTAAGACAACGCACCGCTTCGCCAAGTGATGCCCCTGTAGTGCTGACATCGTCGACCACAACCACCAGTGAGTCTTTTGTGAAGTTGCGCATCGGGAATCGCCGCGGTGCAAAACAACCATGGACATTAGTCCAGCGCTCTATTGCACCTAGGTCTGATTGCCTGGCAACCTGTTTTTTACGGCGCAACAAGTGCGCATACTTAGCATTGATTTTCTTGGCTAAGTGGCGAGCCATTGCTGATGGCAAATACCAGCCAGTAAGAGACCGCCGCAACGACGGAGGAACTGGAGTAACAATAATTTCAACCGCCCTCTCGTGGCTAATCAGCTGCGCTGCGGCATCAGTAAACAAAGCCAGTACAGCATAATAGTGGCTGCCATAGGCCTCGTCTTTTGCCCTTGACAGCAATCTCACAACCGGCCCATCATATTCGAAGAAAGCATAACGTCGTCTACACTCACGCAACGAAACCTGAATATCTGTGGCCCACAAATCTAAAGCGCACACCTCACAAGCACGCACACCGACATGAGGTACAACTATTAATGGCGCTTCTTGTCCGCATGCGCAGCAGCTAGGCATGAACAAGGCATCTATCAATGAGGGCATACTGCGTAGACGCAGCAACAATCGTCAAGACAGCAATTATTTAATCGAATAGTGCGGCGTGCGTGCACCAAACATCTTAGCTGGAGGCTGCTTAACTCCTAAGGCCAATCGCAACTTCTTCAAAAACGATTCGAGGGTATCATCGTCAGAAACTTCTACTCCAAATAGAGACCCTATCTCTTGAGACAGAGCAATATTGTCTTCGAACTCGAAAGCATGAGTATTGATATATTTCAGCAGTGAACGGCGTATAGCTTCTTCTACCAACTTGTCTAAAAAAGATATCGTAATTAAGGACAACGCCAAAATACCTACCAATAAGCTAGTGGCCAAAGTAAAAGAATAAGAAACTGGCAGTAAAAGCGACTGCATAAACAGTAAACCAGCAATGGTTATCAAGCCGGCTGCAAACTGCGAACGCGCTTTGGCCTGCATGGTGCTGCGTAACGGTTGCAAAGAAACCAGCTTTTCCCCCATCAGTCCTGACAAACGATTACTAGTTGAACGCCGCGACCCCGAAGCCAAGCTAAACAAGCCGCTAAGCAAAAGACATACGGTGGCTAAAACCAAACTGGCTTTGTCTACGAAATGCTCGAGGATTTGTTCCATTACTCCCATTCTATAGTGCCCGGAGGTTTTGATGTGATATCAAGAACCACCCGATTAATACCGCGCACATTGTTAATTATACGACTTGATATGGCCTGTAAACACTCGCGACTAGGGTAAACCCAATCGGCAGTCATTCCGTCATTAGATTGAACCGCACGAATCGCACACGCCTCTTCGTAAGTGCGCTGGTCGCCCATTACGCCTACAGAACTAGCGCCAGTGAGGACGGCAAAGTATTGCCACACCCCATGATGCTCGCCGCGCGACTCAAATTCTTCACGCACCACCTTGTCTGCTTCACGCAAACGCGCAATACGTTCTGGCTGACAATCGCCTACACAACGCACCGCCAAGCCAGGACCAGGAAAAGGTTGACGATCTACCATTTCATCTGGTAAGCCCAAAACGCGCCCTAGCTCGCGAACTTCGTCTTTAAACAACCAGCGCAGTGGTTCAACCAAGTCGAGTTCAAGATCATCTGGCAGGCCACCAACGTTGTGGTGAGATTTAATCACTTCAGTAGCGCCACCGTGTGCAGCCACTGATTCAATCACATCAGGATAAAGCGTGCCTTGCCCCAAGAAATTGGCATTAGTAAAACGCTTAGCCTGCTCGCGGAAAATTTCGACAAACTCGTAACCAATGATTTTACGTTTCTTTTCTGGATCAGTTTCGCCAGAAAGCTTTGTCAAGAAACGCTCTGCGGCTTCTATAGTTGTTAAATCTAAATCGAAGTGTTCGCGGAAGGCTGCATCGACCATATCGCGTTCGCCATCGCGCAACAAACCATTGTCGACGAAAATCGCATGACAGCGTTTACCGATTGCTTGTTGGCATATTGCACCAACCACGGACGAGTCTACTCCGCCAGACAGACCAAGGATAATCTCGCCGTCTTCACCGACTTGCTCTCGTACTTTGGCGATTAGCTCAGTAGCTAAATCTTGTGGTGTCCAGTCGGCATCACACTTGCAAATATCAATTAAGAAGTTTTGCAGCATGCGCGCGCCCTGCTGAGTATGGCCAACTTCAGGATGAAATTGAACTGCGTAAATCGAACGCTCAACATCGCCAATGGCAGCTTCTGGGCAATCTTCGGTGTGAGCCATGCGCACGAAACCTTGCGGCAACGACTCGACACGGTCGCCGTGACTCATCCAGACGACTGTTTCTGAATCAACTTCTTGGAATAGCGAGGACGTGTCGCCAACTTGCATTTTAGTGAACCCATATTCACGTGATTCGCCCGGCACAACCTTGCCGCCGAGGTTCTCGCACAACCACTGCATTCCATAGCAAATACCAAGAATAGGCACGCCGAAATCAAGCATTTCGATTGGCAGTTGCGGGGCGTCGTTGGCATAAGCCGATCCCGGTCCGCCAGAAAGAATGATACCTTGCAATCCAGGTTGCTGCGCGGCTTCGAGTGCCTTATGTGGTGGTACGACTTCAGAAAAAACTTTATGTTCACGAATACGACGAGCAATTAACTGCGTGTATTGCGAACCGAAGTCAACAATTAAGATGCGTTGATGCATTATTAGCTTGTTTTCCAGTAGTTCGGGGCTTCTTTCGTTACCTGTACATCATGCGGATGATTTTCTTGAACACCAGAACCGGTAATGCGTACGAAGCTTGCACGACTGCGGAACACTTCAAGATTATTGGCGCCGAGGTAACCCATGCCTGAACGAATTCCACCAACGAATTGGTAAACGAATGGAGCTATTGGTCCGCGGGATGGGACCATGCCTTCAATGCCTTCAGGGACAAGTTTTTGTTGTTCAGAAATACCCGCCTGACCATAACGCGCTTTGCCACCTTCAATCATCGCAGCCAAAGAGCCCATGCCACGCACTGATTTAAAAGAACGGCCGTTATACAAGAATGGTTCTCCTGGAGATTCGTCTACACCTGCAAACAATGAACCCAGCATCACACATTCTGCTCCGGCGCCCAAAGCCTTAACCGCATCGCCAGAATGACGAATGCCGCCATCAGCAATAACCGGTACGCCGGAGGAATTACAAAATTGGCTTACTTTGCACACCGCGGAAAACTGCGGCATGCCAACACCAGCAACAACGCGAGTTGTACAAATCGAACCAGGACCTATACCAACTTTAACGCCATCCGCGCCGGCAGCAACAAGCGCTTCGGCGGCCTCCATGGTACAAATGTTGCCGGCAACGACATCTACATCGACGCGCTTCTTTAATTCACGCACAGTGTTAATTACGTTAGCCGAATGGCCATGGGCAGTATCAACTACAAGGACGTCTACCCCTGCTGCAACCAATGCGTCAGCGCGTTCGTAATCTAGAGTACCTATTGCTGCACCTGTCAGAAGGCATCCTTCTGAATCTTTAGAGGCATTGGGATATTCACTATCCATGCGAATATCACGCATAGTAATAAGCCCAGCAAGAGATTTATCGACGTTAAGCAAGACTAACTTCTCTACTTTTTGTGAAGACAGTATTTTACGGGCATCCGTAAGGGAAGTATTTGGCGGTGCGGTAACCAAATCGCACGTCATCACTTCTGATGCTTGCTGCTCGTCGCCACCATGGAATTTCAAATCGCGGCGCGTAAGAATGCCAACGCACCTATTACTTTCGTCGACAATCGGCAAACCAGAAATGTTGTGAGCTTGCATCGTCTCGCGCGCTTCACCGACAGTGCCGGTAGGCGCCATAGTTAGTGGGTCACGTATAACGCCGTGCGCACTACGCTTAACTATTTCAACCTCGCGGACCTGTTCTTCAATGCTAAGGTTGCGGTGAATAATTCCGATACCGCCCTCCTGAGCCAAGGCGATTGCCAATCTAGATTCAGTAACTGTATCCATGGCTGCAGAGGCCAAAGGGATATTCAAGCGCACATTGCGCGAGAAACGAGTGAACGTTTCTACTTCAGTAGGAAGAACGCCAGATTCTTGAGGTATAAGAAGGACGTCGTCAAAGGTGAGGGCTAGTGGGAGCTCCATAGTCTATTGTAACGAATTCAAATGAGCCTTGGTATAATGGACTAACCAAAATTTGGTGAAATCCCATGGTAAATAGCACCACAGTTGACAAATTCCCGTTCGGGCTAGATTCTGCTCAGATTGACTCGATGTACAGCATCGCAAATCGCGCGCTAGCTCAAACTTGCTATATGGTTTGGGAAGCTAATCATCGCGATGATCATGCTGCCACCGACCCTAAAGTTGGTGGTCATGCTGCTGCATGCGCTTCGTCGTTGCACCTCACCACGGCTATGCACATGGTGGCACGCGCTCCACAAGATTTCTGGTGTGGCAAGCCGCATATGGCACCACTTGACCACAGCTTGCATCATCAAATTGGCATGTTTCGCGCCCAAGATGGCGGATGGATGGCTGAGAATGATGCACAAACCTTGATGAGCCGCTTACGTCAATTTTCTGCAGATGACTCACCTACTTTCCAGTCTTATCATGCAGCATCCGACGCCGACTATTGGCGCGTTTTGCCAAGTGGTACTGTCGGTATTCCGCCAGTCAACTCTGGCTATCTTGCGTTGATGCACAACTACCTTGTAGACCGCAAACTCCAAGACAAAAAAGATGTGCACTTTTGGTCTTTACTCGGCGATTCAGAATTTCGCGAGGGATCGCTATTTGAGGCTATCACCGATTTTGGCGAACGGCGCCTAAGCAACGTTACCTGGATTTTGGATTACAACCGTCAATCACTAGATGGCACGCGCTTAATCAACAACGATGCTTTCGGAGGTACCGACGCTGATCGTATTAATGCCACTATGGTCGCCAACGGCTGGAATGTAATCGAACTTAAGCATGGTGCCAAGCGTCGTGCTGCATTTGCTGCAAAAGGTGGTAAGTCGTTGCAAAACATCTTCGACAATCTACTTAGCGATTTCGATTTCCAGGCAATGCTCTGGAAACGCGACGCCAGCCTTATTCGCCTAGAATTTATCGAGCGCGATTCAAAAGTAAAGTCTGTGCTTGATAATTTTAGCGACGAGCATTTGTTAGAAATATACCAAGACCTAGGCGGCCATAATCTTGTAGACATCCTCGATGCTTATCAGCAATGCCGAATTAGTGACAAGCCAACAATGGTTATAGCTCACACGATTAAAGGTTTTAATATGGACAACTTCGCAATGCAAGGTAATCACAGCTCATTGCCTAGCGAAGGAGAAATCGACACCATGCTCGAAGGCCAAGGTTTAACCCGCGATCAACCATACGGCCTAGTCGGCAATTGGAGCGCAACCGGTCCAGAGCGCTCAATGCTTGAAAAACGTGGCGAATTCATGCGCAACGGCATTGAAAACGAAGAGCAGGTAGTAGCGGACAAAGCGGCTGGCTATTCTGAAATTTTCTCTGAGCCCTTGCCTGCTGATTTTGGTATCAACATTTCGATGATGCCAATCGTTCACACTCAGTGGATGTGGGGGCAAGTCGCCAACAAAATGACGCGTATCGGCTCACACGCCGATTTCAAAAAAGCCGGCGCTGAAGGCTTGCCAGAATTGAGCGACGCCGAGAAATCATGGGAAGCAGCAGCACAGCTAGCACTTACCATGTCTCCAGACGTGGGCACTTCTACCAACATCAATCCCTCGATGGACGGCAAGGTTTACGGCGAAAGTGGCGTACGTGACTGGGAATCCGAACTCAAGTGGGAAGAGCGTGGACGCCCCGAGTTATACGACACTACGGATCCAACTTCGCGCCATATTCGTTTTGAAATCTCGGAACAAGCGGCAATGTCGGCAGTAGGCTCATTCGGAATGGCATCCAAATTATTCGGGACGCCATTGATGCCGATGATGACTGTTTATGATTTCTTCATAAAACGTGCGCTCGATCAACTTTACTACAACGTTTATTGGCGTTCGTCGTTCTTGTTAATTGGTACTCCATCTGGTGTGGCGTTGTCCCCGGAAGGCGCTCAACATTCATGGAAATCTGACATTCAGATGCCATCGATGGTCACCTGGGAACCATGCTTCGCCAAAGAGATGGAATGGATTCTCGCCGACGCCATGCAACGCCATGTGAGCAACGACAATATTGACCGCGAAGGCGTGGTCGTGCGCGCGGTGACAATGGGCGTTCGCCAAAAAGAGTTCCAAACACGTATCGCTGCGCAACAGCAATATAAAGACATGTCCGAGAGTGACATGTACGAGGCCGTGCGCACCGATGTACTGGCGGGTGGATACTGGCTAGCCAACCATGAAGGTGCTGCCGATTATCAGCCCGGAGAAAACGTTGTGACTATCATTGCTATGGGCGTAATGGGCACCGAAGCCATTGCAGCTGCCGACGTACTACTCGAGCGTGGCATTTATGCTAATGTTCTGATGTGTACCTCTGCAGAATTGTTGCTCGGCCGTTTTGCGGAAGACAACGATTATACCCAGCTAACTAAGCTAGGTGTTAATGGTGATGTTCATCTAGTCGCTACTGCGGGCGAGCAACTTGATGCCGCCGATATCTTGTTGCTAGGCGCACGCAAGGTGCCAATCGTATCTATCGCCGACGGCGAACTAGGATTGCTTGACAATGCCGGTTCTATAGTTGGCACCAAGCAAATCAGCTTGGGTGTAAGTAAATTCTCGAAGTCGGGTCGCCCGTCTGAGGTCTTTGCCTACCACGGATTAGATGCCAACAGTATTGTTGATGCCGCTGGCAAGGCACTGTCGATGTCAACCTTGACTAAAGTAAAGGTGTCGCCACAAACTTTAAAACAAGTTGAAGAGCAAGGTCGCGTTACTCCGCCGACTAGTAGTTGGCGCGATTTTTGGCCCGATCTCTAATTCTGAAATAAGCGCTTAGGCCAAGCAGTGCTGCCATTATTGGCAGCCATAGGTTAAAGCTTGAACTTATGTCAGTAAATGCTTGCTGCATAGTCGAGCCAAACTCTCCTTCGCCAATACCATTTTCTCTTGCGGGGTTGGCTGCGCGGCCGAGCACGTCAAGCAATGTCAACGAGGCCAAGGTCGCCTTGAGAGTAAATATAGTGCATATCAAGGTAGCGAATGCGGCGTTTGCTCTGCCGCACTTGATCCAGGCAAAAGCTGTAAGTAAACCAGAAAACACTAGTGACAAGCCTAAAAGCAAAAAGCTCATAGATTCGCGACTGACATCGCCTATTTGCAGCAGCGTAGGCTCAACCGGCATGGATGCCAAAGTTGCAGACACATCACGCGAGACGTAAACCATCACCGCCAGTTCAATAGTGAACAACACGGACTGAATACGCATCAGCTTAAAGCGTGCGGTCATGTCGTGCGAGAACAGCGCGAAGCCAACCATTGCCGCACTCAAAAAGAATACGATCACAGCCAGTAGACCGAGGATGAAATAAAAGCTGAAGAAAGTGCTACTGGTATCCATTAGAGTTATTTAGAGTCGTAAAGACTGTCAATGTCTTGGCGTAACTGCCCCACTTCGAAATCAGACATGGTGTAGATATGTTGCAAACCAGCAACTCGCAAATAACGATGGCCTTCGCGAGCCGGTTTGCCGAGTTCGAATTCTAGAGTGCTACCTTCAATAATTACCTCGAAACGATCTTGAGGAAACCCGTACTTCACGTTGTCAGCAGCTACTGAACTAACAAATCCCACGACATCGGTTGCCTGCAATTGTGAACAACTAAAAGCCAAACTGTCTCCGGAGAAATTATCGATGATAGTCTCTAACGGCGCAGTTAGCTGCCAACGAGGTTCTTCTTCGTTCGGAGACTGAGGTTTGATACGCTCAATTTTCCAGCTAAGCTTGCGCTGATAATCGAAGCGACTCACGCCATCGACTTGAGAGGCTTGAATTCCGCGCAAAAAGTTAAGATCGCACCAATCAATGGCATCCGCACTAGGCTGAACAGCTACACCTGATAAGAATACTTCGTCAGAATCAGCCCGCCTCATGTAATACTCAAATACGGGATGATCGCCACCAGCAATGTCTTGACTACGAAGGGCTCCGGCTATCCAATCGGCCAGCAGCAGACCGCTGCTGTCGTAGATTTGCACGCGCGTACCATCCTTTTCTGTAACACCATACACACTGTGTTTACTTGCATTTATCGAGACCACATCTACAGTTTGCAACTGACTTAAACCGTCAAGCAGGTACATCAATTTAGCGCGATCGACAGGATGTTGCTTCGACTGAACTAACCAGCTATCGCCAGAGTAAATGGACTGTTCGTCAGCTGATTCTACCACCAAGCTCGAATCATAATCGCTAATCGTAATGGATGCAATAGTCGGCAATTGCTCTTTCAACAGCGGGAACAGCAACTTAACTTGTTGCGCAGTTTGTTGATGCGCATCACCTCTCATTGGGCTTTCACGGACAAACAGCACCCCTAGCGCAATCAGGATGTAAACAACCATGCGTTGATTGCTAAACATTTCCTTTCACCTGCTTAGCTTTACGCCTACGGAAAACAAAATGCAAAGCTCCTGCGATTAACATAAACGCCATCGGCGCAAAAACGTTAACTAAAGAAATGGTACGTTGCGCGAAATGAGCGTGTAACCAAGCAGCTTTACTTAGCATCGCGTTACCTGCTTCATCGTCAGTAAATCCTCCGTGAATACTCACGTAGGTGGCGGCAAAATCATGCAGAGGACGATGACGGCGTCCGCGGGAACGGAGTGTGATTAAATCGCTATCATTGGACAGCCAATCAATCAAGTTAGCGGCGAATTCACGATTCGGGTTTTCTGAAGACTGCAAACTCAGGTTGTGAAACAAATCACTGTCGCCGGTGACTACCAAGCGACCCGCTTTACCTTTATTTCCGAAATCTCCGCTAATTAAGCTGGCCAACGAATAACTCTGTGGCTGCCCTGACGCGTAAGCCTTTATTTGCAAATCGCGAATATTCTCGGTCGACATTGCCAGCTGCGAATCAGCGGGCAACAACCATGCTTGATCGCTTGACGTAACCAAGTCAATCGCAGACAGATTGTCGGCGATGCCACTAGTGTCGATAGCATGTGCCCAAAAGAAAGCCACGCTGCCTAAGGCTGCTGTTATTTGATGTTCTCGATTAAGAGAATCGTTTTCAGCAAAGACTCCGAAACCGTATGGCGCTTGCAGTGGGACTCTTTGCATGCCACTCGGAGTTTCTATTTCATGAGACCCCGATTGAACTTTAATCGAATTGCTGTCATATACCAATAGCGTGCTTACGCCTACACCAAGCTCGGCGAGCCATGACTCTAGACCGGTACTTACGGCCGTTTGCTTTAAAGTGTTAGATTCGACGAATTCGCTGTCATAAAGTAATAGCACTGAATTTCCGGCGGACAAAAAATCTTTAATTGCCACCAGAAAAGTTTCCGGAAATTGATACGGACGCGCCACAATGAGTGTTGACACACCCTCCAAATCGATATCGGATTCTTGAGTCGTTGAAACATCTCGAACGGTATAGCGCTCACCCAATGCATTACGCAGTTGTTCAAACACGCGCCCATCAGGGATTTGCCGTGGGATACCCGGCATTTGCGGAGGCAGCAAGGGCTCATTTGACATTAGGCCAACCACCGGCTTTTCTCCAGCAATTAACGACGCCAAACGGACACTGAAAGCGAATTCGAATTCATCGGCGCGTACAAAAGGAATCACTTCGCTACTGTTTTGGTAGCGCATTTCTAAACCCTGGTATAGCAAGTCGATACTTAGGCTACCCACGTCCTGGACGTTGAGTGGCACCGCGGTGATTCCCACATGCTCGGCATCGCGACTTGCGACTAAGTCGGCAGTTGGGTCGACTGTTTCTACTGATACCAAATCGCCACCAAGATGCTCTATTTCTGCGAGCAAATCTTGAAGCAGCAAACGCTCAGGCAGCAAGTACTCGTGCCCTTGAATATCTTTATTGAAATAAAGTTTTACTTGTAAGCGATCGTCGAGGCGCGCAATCAAATCTTTGGTACTTGACGACAAACTATATTGTTTTGACACCGTCAAATCGAAGCGCAAGTAAAAAGTGCCAAGTAACATCACTAGCACCACAATCAACACAGTGCTGAGCAACATTTTCAGACCAAGGCTGCGCTTAATTTTATTCACGGCCATCTAACTATGCCTCCGTAAACTAAGAATTAATGTATTTGCAACCAAGGAAATAATCATTACCGCGACATAAAATCCAAGTGACGGCACATCAATGACGCCACGAGCCAAAGCGTGAAAGTGCTGTGACATATCGATGTTCAAAGAAATCTCGGCTAACCAACGCGGAATAAAAACAGCTGACGCCAACAAGTGAACCAAGTTAAACACCAGCAGCGTACAAGCACCGACCATCCAAGCAACGATTTGGTTGCTCGTGAGCGCTGACAAGAAACAGCAAATGGCTAAGCCAGCTCCAGCTAAAAACAATGTTCCTACATACGCTGCGATTACAGGGCCCCAGTCGAGGTCGCCTAACATATCGACACTAATAGGCGCCAATAGAGTGCAAAGTAGAGCTACTGCAAAGACCGCCCAAACACCGAGAAACTTGCCAACGACCAACTGCCCTAGACTGAACGGCAAAGTCATAAGGCGTTCTATAGTGCCAGAACGTATTTCTTCCGCCCAAGAACGCATTGCGATTGCTGGCGCAATCATCGCCACAAGCATCGGCATATTGGAAAAGAAATGGCGCATACTCGCTTGATTGTAGCTAAAGAAAACATCGCCAACAAGGAAGAACAATGCAGCAGCCAGTGCAGAAAACAAAGCCACCACCACATAGCCAATTGGACTTTCAAAGTACGCGAAAAATTCGCGTCGGGCAATTACTAAGGATCTCATAATTGGGCACCGTCGCTTTGGCAAATCTTGCGGAACTCGTGCTCGAGAGAATGGCCCTGCGGACTTAAATTTGCGACCTGCACCTCGTTAGCCACTGCTGCCTCAGCTAACCGTGACACCAATCCAGAGGCATTGTCATCAGCCCTAATCAAAGCCTGGCAATTACTATCGCCAGCGACAATCATCTCTTCTATATGAGCCCCTGCCTGTGAACAAATCTCATTAAATTTATCAACGGGACAATGTAGCTCAACAGCGACCAATTGCTCGCTAGCTAAGCTGGCGATGTCTTTGTCCATTACCTTAGAGCCATGGTTCATCACAACAACGCGATCGGCGACAGCTTCAATTTCTGGCAATACGTGCGAAGTAATCATTACCGTTTTGTCAGCTCCGAGGCTAGTGATCAACTTGCGCATCTCAACCACCTGTAATGGGTCTAGACCATTCGTTGGTTCGTCAAGCAACAGCACTTGCGGATCGTTAAGCAAGGCCTGCGCCAAACCTACACGTTGACGAAAACCTTTAGAGCAATGACCTAGAGGACGCCAATACACCTGGTGTAATTGAGTTTGTTCTACCACTCGCTCTATGGCGTCTTTCAATTTAGTACCGCCAAGGCTATGTGCTGCGCCAATAAAATTAAGTGCATCGACCACTCTCATATCTGAATAGAGTGGATTGTTTTCTGGCAGGTACCCCAACACTTGCTTAACTTCAAGGCCTTGTGTTTCGCTATCAAATCCGCAAATGGACGCGCTCCCTGAATCGGCGGCGAGAAAGCCACTTAATATTTTGATGGCTGTTGTTTTGCCCGCGCCGTTAGGCCCTAAAAATCCCACGATTTGTCCGGCATAAACCTCAAGGTCTAGGCCACGCAAAGCATGGACATCGCCATATCTTTTATGCAGGTCTTTAACTTGCACCACCACTTTTGACTGTACAGACATCCTATTTAGACGTCGTCGCTTGAGAAAGCACTGAGGAAATCTTTGTTACTCTCGTAACGACCAAGACGATCTGCAAGCATTTCCATCGCTTCTCGAGGGCGCAAGCGACTTAACACGCGGCGCAAAATATTTACCTTACGCAAGGTGCCAGGCGACAGCAGTTTTTCTTCTTTACGAGTCGAGGTAGATTCAATGCTAACGGCTGGGAAGACACGACGATCGGCCAAGTGGCGGTCGAGGGTTAATTCCATGTTGCCAGTGCCCTTGAACTCTTCGAAAATGACTTTATCCATGCGGGAACCCGTATCAATTAATGCCGTAGCAATAATAGTTAACGAACTACCGCTTTCAGTGTTACGCGCCGCGCCAAAGAAATTCTTAGGACGCTGAAATACTTTAGAGTCTAATCCTCCCGACATGGTACGTGAGTTGTTGCCGCCAATAGTATTATTAAAGGCACGCGTCATTCGCGTGATGGAATCAAGAAGTATCACTACCTCTTTGCCTGATTCGACCAAACGCTCTGCGCGAAATTGCACCAATTCAGAAAGACGAGTGTGGTTCTCCGGAGATTGATCCATTGTTGAAACGAAAACTTCACCGTTGGTAATGTTGCGCTTCCAGTAGGTAGCCTCTTCTGGGCGTTCGTCGATCAATAGTACAATCAGGTGAACATCAGGGTACAAGGCCTCCATGGCGCTTGCTATATCCATCATAATGGTGGTTTTACCTGTACGCGGAGGCGCAACCAATAGTGCGCGCTGACCACGCCCGATGGGAGACAGCAAATCAATTACGCGCATAGAAAGCTGACCTTCTTGCGGATGCAAACCCAACTCGTAATGGAAATCTGGATCGATTACCGTGCGCTTCTTAAAGCTCTTGTTGCGGCGATACTCATTTGGAGTTTGACCATCAATAGTCTCGACTTTATTAACCCGCGCAGACTGATGCCCTGATGAACAAAAACCGCTACCCTCGATTAGCGAGCCATTCTTCAAGGCGAAGCGCTTCACCAATTCTTTAGGCAACATCGGATCACTATCCTTGGCCATCAAATCATTTGATGGTTGACGCAAGAAACCAGTGCCATCTTTTCTAATATCGATAATACCTGCACAGCTTTGTGATTCTTGTTTGCCGCCACCGCCATTCCTTTTGCCCTGTTGCGCTGTAGAACCGCGCGGCCCACGAGCATCTCGGTTGGCCTTAGGTTTGCCATCGCGTTGCTGTCGTTGCTCCTCGAGCTGCACTAATGCCTCATTCCGACGGCGGCGAGGTCGCCCGCTGCGTGGTTTAGCTTGTGTCCCGTCGTTTTCATCGCTACCCCCGACAGTCTTTATTGGCTCTCCGGCAGAAGTGTCTGCTGTGGAAGGCGGCAAAGAATTGCGGCGGCGTTTGCGACGTCTACGCGGGGAAGGTGATTTTCCCTGGTTTTCTGTCACGATTTCTTAGTAAGGATGCCTCAAAAAATTAAATCAACAACGAAATTAGGCCTGGTTTTGACACCGGCAGCGCTGGATTTTTGCCTGAGACAACTATCAGTATACAGTATTTATCGCCCAAGGTCGACAAATACTCCCCCATTTGCCTGAGCTAAATTACTCAAAAAACCACTACTAAAGTTGCCTATTGACAGCGTATGAATGACTACTTTACGAAAACGGTTAACATCGGCGATTGCTTGCTCAATATCGCGTGTATCAATCAATAAACCGGCAGTAGGCTTGCCATCAGACAAGAAAAACATGGTGTCGGCAGCCAATTCGCTATCGTCGAGCACCCCGCCAGTAACCACAGCACGTTTCTTAGAGTCAATTTGGACGCCAAGACCAGCCATCAATCCGCCATATGAGTTGGTGCGCCCCTGCTCGCCTTTGCCAGATTTATCACTTAATGGCTGCAGTTTACTAACCCATGCAATCGCGCTTTTCTTATTTAGGCTATTTGCTTTGACCGGCTTATTGCGCCACGAATAAACATTTGATGCATACGAGTGAACGTTAAAGATAACATCGTCACCAAGAGAATCAATGGAACGCGCGAGCTCTTCGCGCACTATATCCAGTTTCGTGAACTGAGTGAATCCACGCTCGCGAAAGTCATCTTTTGAAATGACCTCTTCAGCCATCGAACCTGACACATCAATCACAAATACTATTTGTCTACTTGAAGTTTCGATACCCATGAAGCTGCCTTCAGTTTTGTTATTCGTCGGGTGATATTCTGCGTTTGCCACAGCACGCGCTGATCGTGATTTCTCTATTTGTGCCAAGCTAGGCAATTCGTAGTGTCCTTTTGCGCGTTGCCACCAGTCGCTCCAGAGTTGCGGATTGTCATTGAACTGATTGTCAGTTATTGCGACTAAAGTAGGCCAAACCTCTTCCGAAAGTCGCCCCTGCGCAGTATCTAGTAAGTTAACTAAAGGGCCAATTGCCTGCTTAGAGCGCACCGTTCGCAACGCAACGCAAGCGGCTACATTCACCGCCGACAACTCGTCATCAAGCGCAGAAATTAGTGGCGGTGCAGCCGTATCTTCATGCGCAAGCCCCATTCGCTCAAGAGCTTGAACTGCGGCGGCACGGATAATCCCGTTAGGATCGCTAGCTAGTATTACGCTGATTGACTCTATCGATAGATAGTTCTTTAGATTGCCGCATAAATTTACTGCCCACAATCTACATTCACGGTCGTCACTTTCCAAGTATGCCATTCCAGCTTCTAGAAAATCTCGCCAGCGCATGTCACTCGCAGCATGCAATATTGCTGCGATACGACCGTCTTTTTTCCCTTCTTCGACCACTTCGAGCAGAGGCAGACGATTGAGATGATCTTGAAAACCACTCAGCACAATTCGCGCGGCTCGAGCCACATCTGACTGCTTATCTGTAAGCACAGGTATCAACACCTCAGCAATAGAGACTGATTCTTCACCCTCGAGTGAGTAAACTAACTCAACCCGCATTGACGGGTCTTTCTCTTTGCGGAAAAACTTTTTAAAGTCTTTAGCCATTTCATCAGCCTGAAATAAAAAGGTTGAGCTAATCAGCAATGTAGAAACAAGCATTCGCACAGATTAGCATCTTCATGAAACTTTCGCTCAGCTCTCATCTGCTTGTTTACTCTGACTTGCAAAGCCCTAGCCTTAAGGCGCTAGCTGAGGGCGGCGTGCCGCAACTCGAACTCTGGTTAGCTGAACCGCATGTTCCATGGCGCAACGCCGAACGACTGAGTGCTTTTAAACAACAGCTCGACGATTTCGGATTAACCGTCCCTAGCGTTCACTTGCCCTTCTATCCATCGGTGCCGCAGCTGATTAACGATAGCGCACGGTGGTCAGTGATTGATGTTAGCGAGTCGCAGCGAAGAATCGCTATTGATGGCGCCGCCCAGGGCCTCGCCGCAGCGGCCACCCTAGGGGCCAAATGCGCGGTGTTGCATTTGGGTTGGCAGAAAGACGGCTGGGACGCTCACAGTTACGGCTGGTCGCGCGAAGCAGTCAGCGAATTGATGGTAGTAGCGAAAAAAGTCGGGGTAAGACTGCTGCTTGAAAACATCATTTCTCCGGGTACTCGAGTAAGTAAATTAATTGAATTGCTCGACGAAGTAGATCCGCATGGTGAAGTTGGTATTTGCCTAGACCTAGGGCACGCTAACATCGAAGGCGATGTCGCCACCGAGTTATTACTGGCAATGCCAAGACTTGATCATATTCATCTGCACGACAACGATGGTAGCGAAGACGCTCACCTCTGCCCCGGCAGCGGCACCATTGCGTGGCCACAAGTTATTGATTTATTACATGACAACGGCTTCGATGGTTATGCCGCGCTAGAACTGCGTGACTATTCAAAAGGAGAGCACACTGCGGCGCAGATCATCGATAAACACTTTCAGCAATCTGCAGATTTCATAGATCAATGGTACAAGAAATAGCTCTGCGATTACTCGGCGAAGGATTTACGCTAAGCGAGCTGAGCCCCGAAGCTAGCTATCGCCGCTACTTCCGCGTTCATGGCAAACAGCTATTGCTAGTCGCCTGCGATCGAGGGCCTGCCATCGAATGCCAAGAGATACTTACTAGTTGTAGTATTTATTCTCCTACCTATGGCAAGCACACTGATGGCGGTTACCTAATCGAAGACTGCTGTGATATTCATTTATCGGACGCCCCTACATCAGACAACTATCTCATGCTAATTGAAGACTGGCACAAATTTAGTCGGTGTGAATTAGCCGCAGGTCATCCGAATTATGAATTAACGCTTGATACTGATTTGTTTAAACAAGAATTGAAGCAGTTCGTAAATAGCTATTTAATTGGATTCAAGAAATTGGCCTTTAGTGACATTGATTTACAGAGCATAAATGATTTATGCGCGGCGCTTGCTCGCGACGCTTCTTTTGGGCCGCAATGTTTACAACACCGTGATTTTCATTGCCGCAACATCATGTTGTACGACAAGTATCCGCGTCCGACCTGGATTGACTTTCAAGATATGCGGCGTGGCCCTATTTTTTATGACCTAGCTTCTCTTTACACCGATGCGTATCTCGATTTAAACGACGAAGTGTTTGGGCTGATTATTGATGCCGTTGAAGACCTTGGTGACGAGCACGAGATGCACGCTGAAGATGTGCATCCACAGTTTCAGGTAACTGCGCTGCAGCGTGTCTTGAAGGCCCTCGGAACCTTTGGCCTGCTGCTCAACAACGGCCGCGACGACTACGCAGATGCTGAGCGTCGCGCAAGTATTTGTGCAATTGCCCTTTTAGACCAATTGCCCGATTACTATGATTTACGCAAGTATCTTTGCTAATGACTACTGCCCTACTTCTTGCTGCTGGCAATGCCACGCGCCTTGGCGAAATTCGTAACGAATTCGCTAAAGCAAATGTACCTGTTGGCGACACTACTCCACTGCGTTTTGCTTTAGAAGCATTGTGTGATGCTGGATACCGTCGTGTATGGATTAACCTCCACTACAAAGCTGACCAGGTTCGCGAACAAGCGATGCAATATGCCGGTGATCTCGAAATCAATTTTTTGTACGAAGGCAAGTTACTCGGAACTGGCGGTACGCTACTCGAAGTTTGCCAGCGCGATTTCAACTTGCCCCAGCTAATACTTAACGCAAAAGTATTTGGCGATTTCAACTTACGTCAAATGCTAGATTCTGCAACTGGAAGCCTAATGTTGCATCCCAAAACGGACTCTGCAAATTTTGGCGGATTGTATTTTAAACCAAATCTACAAATCGTAGGATTAGCTACCAAAGGCCAAGGCATTAGCAGTGATTACCAATGCGCTGTTTACACCGGCATCTGCAGTCCACATCAACTGTGGGTTGATAAACTACATCAGGCACGCAAAAAATATCCTAACGATTTGCTGTGCATGATTCGCCACGGCTTACTGCCAGCAATTGCGCAAGATCCAACACATGCTTCTGCCGTCCTGCATCGCGGCGATTGGTGCGAGGTCAGTACTCCGCAGCGCATTGAAGCGGCTGCCAAGTGGCGACAAAGCACCGCTAGTCACGCAAACTAGCATCAGAATTGCGTAGTATTCGTTTGGCGCCAACGCGTTCGGTTAGTCCGCGCGAGTCAAAGTACTCGAGCAACGGCATTAAGAACTTGCGAGAAGTGGCGTACTTGTCTCGTAACGCAGGAATATCCATGCCACCAGCCTTGAGCTGTGACACCACATCGTGAGCCAACTCGGTTACGACGCTGGTCGCAAACAACATCTCGGCTTGCGGAGAAATGCATAATTCGCTGTCTAGTAAATAATCAGACATCTCAGTTTCTAGGACATCGGCTACTGAATGGCTCTGCCAAAAGTCTTGCCAGGTTGGTGGCTGCAATTTAGATTCGACCAGCAACGCGACCAAATGATCAGCGCTCGCGGCAAATTGCTTGTCCACTTCTACGTTTATGATTGTCCAGTATTCTCCCTTGCTGACTTTTAGATTCACTTGCGCGAGCATTTCACTACTGAACGACGCTACAACTGGCCATGATTTCTTGCCTACTTGCTGACGCAACAACGACATCGGAATGCGTAAACGGTTAGGGTTCTTGCTACAAAAGTGTTGCACCGTAGCATCAAGCACATCGAGGATGCCTTGCGCTTCGCCGACTGCCACATAGGATTCGGCCGAGGTCGCTTGCACGTTTTTCTCAGCGACCTGTGCATCAAGCAACTCACGCATTGCCAGTGGCGAATAGCTTAAACTGCGACACAGCTGAACAACCGTTTGCGCTTGCCCAGTATTTTTATTCAATATATGCAACAGCAACTCGGCAGGATTGTTGATCAAATCAATTTGCTGCAGCCACCACTGCATTTCATCTGAATCTCGCGCGCGCAATTTGTAGTCGGCAAAGCCCAAAAATCGCAGGCTGCCGTAGTTGGCAGCTGGAGACGGACGGCGCAGCAAACAGCGCTGGCCATGTGCTAGAAAGACATCTTCATCAACTACGATATCGGCCAAGATATGCTTCGAACTTTGCTCGCTATAACAATACAACTTACCGTGGATGGCGGCAGTACCGGCCATCACGTGTACTTCACTACCCGGCTTCGGCATAGTCAAGCGCTCGCCGAACTCAATCGCGACACGCAGTAGCTTGCCACTATTCATTATCGCCGGCTCAATGATTACACCACCGGGATAGCAATCTTGCTTACTTAAATCAGGCAAGTTAAGCGCCGTGCGCAAACCTGGTACTGCCGTTTCTGAACTTTGGCCATGCACATGAATACGCCGTACCCGAGAATCGTGCGCGCCTGGCATGAGCACAACAGTATCTGACAAGTCGAGACGGCCACTCGCACAAACACCCGTAACCACGGTGCCTGCGCCTTCAACAGCAAAAGAGCGCTGCATATGCAACACAAATCCTTGAGGGCGAGGAGGACGATTCGCGACTCGCTGTGCTAACTCGACCACTGCGCTTTTGAGTTCGCTCATGCCCTGACCACTATGCGCGCTAACAGCTAGACATGGACAGTCTTCCCAAACACTACCGGACACCATTTCTTCAACCTCAAGTTGCACTAACTCTAGGGTCTCGTCATCAACTAAATCGCACTTAGTAAAAACAAGTAATCCTGGCTCGACCCCTAACATGGTAAGTACTTCAAAGTGCTCACGAGTTTGCTGCATGATGCCATCATCGCACGAGACTACTAACAAAGCGGCGCTCATCCCCGTTGCACCTGCCACCATTTTGCGCACTAAACGCTCGTGCCCCGGAACATCAACAAAACCGATTTCGGTGCCATCGTCAAGCTGCATTTCACCGTAGCCCAAACTAATCGTCATACCGCGCGCCTTTTCTTCTTGATGGCGGTCAGGATGTTCTCCGCACAAAGCGGCAATTAGCGCCGACTTGCCGTGATCGATATGGCCAGCAGTTCCGAGAACAACAGGGATTGGATGGTGTTGCGACATTACAATGTAATCATGAGTCAACAGCAACCGCCGGTGAACACACTCGGACGTAGTTTAACCAAGCGCTATAACCGGCGCCTACGTCGCGTGATGCTGGACTTGGGTTTAACTTGCCCCAACCGTGACGGCGCCACTGGCTATGGCGGCTGTATTTACTGTGACCTGTCGGGCAGCGGCACTGGCGCCTCAAGCCGCGAGCAAGATATCGAGGGACAGTGGCACGAAGGATTAGCGCGTGCGCGGCGCACCAACCCCGAAGCACCCTCGGCGATTATTTATTTTCAGTCGTATTCAAACACATACCCTGACTTAAACGCACTCAAATCGTCATTCAACAAAATACATGATTGGGCGGTAGATGCACCCATTGTCACAATTGGCACGCGTCCTGACTGCTTTAGTGAAGAAGCCGCGCAACTGCTTGCCGAGCAATTAAAATATTTCGAAGAAGTGTGGGTAGAATTTGGCCTAGAGTCTGCCGACGATAATGTGCAACGCCGAATCGGCCGTCACGACACTTTACAAAACTTTCGCGATGCCTGTAAACTCGCGCACAAATATGGATTAAAGATTGTCGCGCACTGCATGGCTGGTTTGCCAGAAGAAAAAGAAGACGGGTTATTACGCCAAGTAGAAGAAATCAACAACGCCAACTGCCATGGCATCAAGTTCCATCAGCTAATGGTACTACGCAAAACCATTCTAGCCAAGCAATGGATGGATGGTGAAATTGAGTTACTCAACGACAAGCAGTACATCCAAAAAGTAGCTGATGCACTTGAAATTCTAGACCCAGATATTGTTGTACACCGCTTAGTTGCTGAGGCACCCGACAGTGAATACCTAGCACCCAAGCCTTGGCCTGGTCGACAGAAGGTGCACTCGCGCATCGAACTCGAAATGAAATTACGCGGCAGCACTCAGGGCTGCAAAAGAAAAACACCTTAGACAAATCTAAGGTGTTTTTTGTATGGTGAGGGCACTAGGACTTGAACCTAGGACTTATTGGTTAAAAGCCAACTACTCTACCAACTGAGTTATGCCCCCGTCTTGAATTAATTTTCAAGGATTTCCACTGACTTATCTTTAAGCATTTTTTCGAGCTTCGATTCGTGCTTTTTAAGTAGGTCTTGGATATCTGACTTGGCGGATTTTACATCATCTTCTGTCAAATGAACATCACTGTCTTTATCTTTTTCTGCAGTTTCAACATCTTTAATAAAGTCGCGCCGGATGTTGCGCATTGCCACCTTGGCGTCTTCAGACATGGACTTCAAACGTAATACCATTTTGTTACGCTGGTCTTCTGACAGGTGCGGCACAGTAACGCGCACTCCACCACCCTCGGCCATTGCAGACAAGCCTACGTCTGCCGAAGTAATTGCCTTTTCAATTGCAGATGCAATTGACGGGTCGAAAGGTTTGACGAACAAGACGCGTGCTTCTAGCACCGAAATGTTACCAACTTGAGAAATCGGAGTTGGTGAACCGTAGTAATCGACACGAATATTTTCTATAAGGCCAACGTTTGCACGACCAGTACGGATGCCGCGGATATCGTGAGCGAACAAATCGACTGATTTGTCCATGCGCTCTTGCGCAGCGTCTAAAAATGATTGGTAGCTTATTGCCATATTAATTATGAATTCGAGTGCCGATTTTCTTGCCCGTAGCAGCCAGAACCAGGCCGTTCTCGGCCATCATATCAAACACAGTTATCGGTAAGTTGTGTTCGCGACAAAGCGTGAAAGCTGTTTGATCCATTACTTCTAGCTTGTGAGCAATAACCTCGTCGAAAGTAAGGTTATCGTAGCGAACAGCATCATCGAATTTATTTGGATCTTTGTCGTATACACCATCAACCATAGTCGCCTTCAGCATCAACGAGCAGTCTAACTCGATGGCGCGCTGAGCAGATGCTGTATCTGTCGTGAAGTAAGGGCTACCTAGTCCTCCCACTAAGACCACGACTCGGCCTTTTTCAAGGTGACTGATTGCACGGCGGCGGATGAATGGTTCGCAAACTTTATGAACGTCAATTGCCGACATCACTCGCGTAGGCACAGCGTTGGCCTCGAGTGCGTCGCATAAAGCCAGACCGTTAATAACAGTAGCCAGCATACCCATGTAGTCAGCTGTCGCACGGCCAATGCCCAATGTATCAGACTGCTTACCACGCAGAATATTACCGCCACCAATAACACAGGCCACCTGCACACCATTAGATGTGAGGTGGCGTAATTGTTCAGCCAGGACTTTAACGCGCTCGGTATCGAGACCTGTTTCTCCGTCGCTGGAAAAGCCTTCGCCACTAACCTTTAAGAGCAGGCGGCGCGGTGAGTCTGGAGTTGAATTCAAATTATATTTAAGCGAGATCGAGACGGACGAAGTCGGAAAGAGTCATGTTTTCTCCTAGCTTACCAGAAGATGCCTTGATGACCTCGCCAACAGTCATCTCTGGGTCTAAGAAGAACTCTTGCTCAAGCAAAGCGCGTTCAGAAACGAACTTTTTAATACGACCATCAATGATTTTTTCTTTGATGTCGTCTGGCTTGTTAGCCATATCTTCGTTGCCCAGCAGCACGTTGCGCTCGGCTTCAATTAAATCGGCAGGAATATCATCTACTGAGAGACCCACCGGTATTGGATCAGCAGTTGCAATGTGCATGCAGATATCATTACACAACTTAGCAAACTCATCGCCGCGTGAAACGAAGTCAGTTTCGCAAGACAACTTAATCATCGCGCCAACTTTAAAGTTGTGATGGATATAAGAATGTACGCGTCCCTCGCTAGTCTCGCGGCCAACTTTTTTGCCAGCAGCTTCGATACCCTTTTGACGGAGTAGTTCGATAGCCTTTTCTTCGTTGCCCTCGGCTTCAGTCAAAGCCTTTTTGCAATCCATCATTCCTGCGCCTGTTTTGCTACGCAGTGCTGCAACCTCTTTTGCTGTAATTGCCATTGGTTTAGTCCTCAGACTTTTCTGGCGTAGCTGCCTCAGTAACAGGAGCTTCTTCAGTAACAGGAGCTACCTCAGCGGCAGGAGCTTCTTCAGTGGCATCTCCGCCAGCAATCGACTTTATTTCAACTTGCTGGTTAGCAGCAACTAAATCTTGGCGAGATGGACGACGACGTCCGCCTTTGGCTGCGCGTGGGCGAGGCACCGGAGCACCTTTACCAACTGGTTGCGCATCGCTACCAGCGTCTTGTGGATCCGCCACACCCTTCTCGGCGCGGATTTCTTTACCAGCTAGAATGCCATCAGCCAAGTAGGACATAATCATTGCAACTGAGCGAATCGCATCGTCATTTGCAGGAATGATTAGGTCACAAACATCTGGATCGCCATCGGTATCGATGATGCCAATAACAGGTACACCCATTTTCTTGGCTTCAGCAACAGCTTTCATTTCAGTCTTTGGATCGATAACAATCATTGCACCCGGAATGCGGTTCATAGAACGGATACCATTTAGGTTGCGGAACACCTTACGCTTTTCGCGCATGAAACGTGCCGCTTCTTTCTTAGTCAAAGACTCGAGATGACCTTCTGCTTCTTGTGATTCAAGCTCTTCGAGGTAAGCAATACGTGAACCAATAACTTCGTAGTTAGTTAAAGTGCCGCCAATCCAGCGATCCTCGACGTATGGCATGCCAGTAGTAACGTTTATTTTCGACAATTCACCAGACAGCTGAAGCTTGGTGCCAACCAAAAGCACGTCGTTACCTTCAGCAACAATTTGCTTTAGGAAGTGCTTAGCACGTAGCAAACCACGGATAGTTTGCTGAAGGTCTATTATGTGAATGCGATTACGAGACTCGAGGATATACGGAGCCATCTTCGGGTTCCAACGCCCGACGCGACAACCGATGTGAGCACCGGCGTCAATTAGAGCCTGGACAGAGAGGTCAGACATGTAATGATTATTTTCTATTAAGTGTTAGGCGAATTGCCTGGAACGGGAACTATTACAGCATACGCTGAAGTTCGGCCGCATATTTTACAAAAACATCGCTACTAGTCAACGCTAAGTATTAGATAAATACACATTTGCAAAAGCAAAATCCTATTAAAGTGGTAGTATTTAGCTAAGAAACGCACAATGTCAAACGAACAGCAGCAATTTCCGGAAGGACGCAACATTCTGGCAATATTGAATCATCGAGGTGAAAATCTCGGCGGTTTACCTGATTGGCTACATAGCCAAGGCTGGGAGGTGCGTGTATCTTCGGGGCTGTCTGAATCTAAGTCATTGCTGGAAAGCAAGATAAGCGCGGCCATTATTCTACCACTCACCCTGAAACGTAACGGTATTGAGTGGCAAAGCTTATTGCCATTACTAAGCCCGCACCATGAGATACCGTGGCTAGTAATCCCCTGGAAAGATGCCGTTGTGGGCAGTATTTCGACCCTATTGATGGGCTCATTGGCTGTTGCGGATTGGGTTATTAGTAGCGAAAGTCACAGCGAAATCAGCTATCGGCTCGATAATTTACGGCGTTTTGAGAAAATAGTGGCTGCAACTCGCCAGCACACTGACGAGCTTGAGAGCCAGCTAGTAACGGATCACAAAACCGAATTATTCAACGACCGGCACTTTCGCGCGCGATTGAGAGAAGAGTTCGAACGTAGCACGCGGCACGGTAGCCCTCTTGCTTTGATGCTTATTGACCTCGACGATTTCAAAGCTATCAACGACACTAACACTTATGAATTTGGCGACATCGCACTCAAAACAGTAGCTAACGTGTTACGCGAAAGCGTGCGAAACATTGACATACCTGCCAGAATAGGCGGAGATGAATTTGCCTTAATATTGCCGACAACGACAATTGAAGAGGCCTTGATGGTAGCGAAACGTTTCCAAGATTCACTACGGAAAAATCCCGCTGTCGAAGATTCGGACATTGCACAATTACGCGCTTCAATCGGGATAGCAACTACTAATAAATTTGGTGGTCGCGACTCTCGTCAACTATTTCTACAAGCAAACGAGGCACTGAAAGTTTCTAAGCAGTACGGGAAAAACCGCATCGCCTTTTACGACCCAGGCACGCGGCAAGTTATTTGCCATGGTGCTACTCATAAAGTGGAATAAAAACAGGATGGCACCAGTTGCCATGCGCGCCGGCCGGTGTCTCGTAAACAGATGAACTGCGTAATTCGACGCGGTCATTTTTTCGCAATTTTATACGCAGCAACTGCGCAGCTTGAGCGAAGCTTTTAGCCTCAGAAACCTGGCGCAATTCTTTATTGATAAAGACCGAAAACCTGACCGGGCTAGGCGACACAAATCCAGCAACGTCATCATCTATTCCTACCCAAATAGCAAATAAACCGTCTTCGAGGCATTTTAAACCGACAACGTCTTGTGGAGTTCGCGACCAACCTCGGTTGAAATGGCGCTGGGATATTGACATGTCAAACCCATCAACACTAGTTGATTCTGGTGGAATATCGAAGGATAACTGCGAAGATTCGTTACGAGTTATTCTCGATATTCTAGAGATGTCTACGACATAATCATCGTCCCACACAGTCGTAGCGCGCAACGAACCTTTATCACAGTGAATGACGCTCGCGGCGAACATAGACCCATCGTGCAAGTACACGAATGACGGCAGACTAACTTGTGCATTACGGTCACTATAGAAAACCAATTCTTCTATTTTCTCAACGGCTACCTCAATCTCGGTGCTGCCAGCTTCGAATTTAACTGTTTTTTCATTTAGTGAGACAAAGAAACCACTTGCCACATCGCTGACATCGTTTACAGTTTTCATCCGCAGCAGATCCTCGTTCAAATGCGGCGCAACGAAGTGCGGCCCTGCAATAGCAAGCACATATCTCAAATCCACCTTCAACTTTTTCTCATTCACCGTTTTCCAAAGCAAAAAATCGCCGTCGCTTTCGACTGGCAGTCCAGAAATTCTCGAGGAGTCTTGTAGATAAAGGAATAGCTGTGGACCGATCTTCGAAATGTCATCTGCGCCATGGCCAAAATCAAGCTGCAACCACTCACCAAGAGTTGGGTGCGCAAGGGCGCGTCCGTTTTTCCAGCTCAAATCCGACAACTCGACTTCTGCCGACTCACTGAATCCATCAAACCACGCCAAGTGAGCACCGCCATCTGCAGGGCTTGCAGCAGGACTCTGTGCCAAAATGGACAACATTGTGGAGATTAGTAGATTCATCATGCCAATTCGGCAGTAATCATAGTAGAATCTGCACGCTTTGTTGCCCGAATGTTGGCATTAGTTTTGCTGTATAGCACCGAAGCTGCCAAGCGGCACTCCCCAGAAAATCATGCATAAAGAACTCTCGTTTAATGCCGAGGCACGCGACGCCATCCTTTGTGGTGTCGAGAAGCTTGCCAAGGCTGTTGTTTCTACTCTAGGCCCTCAAGGTCGATGCGCTGTGCTCGACAAGTCTTGGGGCGGTCCTGTAATTACCAAAGACGGTGTTACTGTCGCGCGGGATATAGATCTTGAAGACAAGGCCGAGAATCTAGGTGCTCAATTAGTGAAAGAGGCTGCTACTAAAACTAACGACCGAGCTGGCGATGGTACCACTACCTCTACCCTGCTCGCCTGGATGATTTACAAAGAGGCTTTGCGACACCTTGCGGTTGGCGAGTCTCCCAACGATATTATTAGTGGTATCCGCCAAGCGACTAGACAAGTTGTGGCCAATATTACTAAACAAGCGAAACCCATCAAGAGCAACAAAGACATCAAATCTGTTGCAACGATTGCTTCTAACAACGACGAAGTTGTTGGCGCTATTCTTGCTGACGCATTCAAGAAGGTTGGCAACGACGGAGTAATCAGCATCGAAGAAGGCAAGGGCCTCGAGACTGAAGTAAAGATTGTTACTGGCATGCAATTCGACCGTGGCTTTTTGTCACCGAATTTTGCGACTAATACCGAAACTCTAGAGTGCTTGTATCGCAAGCCACTTATTTTGGTTCACGAAAACAAAATCTCGAGTGTGCAAGAATTGTTGCCGGCACTGGAACTAGCAAAAGAAAATAAAAAGGCTTTATTCATCATTGCTGAAGACATCGAGGGCGAAGCTTTGGCTGCTTTGGTGATTAACAAACTGCGTGGCGTTATAGAAGTAGTTGCTGTTAAAGCTCCAGGGTATGGCGACCGTCGCAAAGAGATGTTGCAGGACATTGCGATTTTGACCAAGGCAAATGCCTTCATGGCAGATTCTGGTTCAGGCCTAGACGCCATTACCATCGATGATTTCGGCACTGCCGAGCAAGTAATCATTGACTCTAACTCAACGACATTAGTTAAAGGCGCTGGGGCCAAGAACATAGTCAGCGCTCGCGCCGAGTTAATTAGGTCACAAATAGAAAGTACTAGTAGTGACTACGACAAAGAAAAGCTAGAAGAACGCCTAGCCAAGCTAGTTGGTGGCATTGCTCAAATTCAAGTTGGTGGCGCATCTGAAGCCGACGTTAAAGAACGTAAGTTTCGTTACGAAGACGCTAAGCACGCCACAGTCGCTGCGATTGCTGAAGGCATTCTAGCCGGCGGCGGTACAGCTCTACTGCGCGCTTCTGCTGCTTTGCGCAAGAACACCCTCAAGCTTACCGGTGGCGAACTAACAGGTCTTAATGTTTTGGCTAAGGCGCTCGAATCTCCGATTGAAACTATCTGCGAAAACGCTGGGCAACACGGCGCTGTTGTTGCACGCAACGTGCTTAAAGAGAAATCACCGACATACGGCTACAACGCTTTGACTAGCGAATACGGCGATATGCTAAAGATGGGTATTGTTGATCCAACAAAGGTAACGCGCACTGCTTTACAAAACGCTGTTAGTGTTGCCGCTACTCTAATCACTACCGAATGCTTAATTGTTGAGGCCGATGCCGACGACGACCAAGCTGCAGCTGCTCATAACCACGCGCATTAATCATGGCTAAAACTAAAATTGCATTCACCCCGATTGAAGATCGGGTCCTTGTAGAACCGGCTGCTGCCGAAACAGTTTCTGCAGCGGGTATCTTTTTGCCTAACAGTGCTAGCGAAACGCCGCTGCGTGGCGAAGTTCTAGCCGTTGGCGCCGGAGATCTGAACAAAGATGGCTCACGAGCCAAGTTACCAGTTAAGGTTGGCGATCACGTGGTTTACGCCAAGTTTGCAGGTTCTAAAATAGAGGTTGGGGGCAGCGAGTTTTTAATCGTGCGCGCTAACGAAATTCTTGCCGTCATTAACAGCAAATAACATCATGGCTAAACAAATACTTTTTGACGATAGCGCGCGCGAAAAACTTTTTGCCGGCATCGAAACACTCGCAAAGACAGTTTCTGTCACCTTGGGCCCTAGCGGACGCAACGTAATTCTCGAAAAATCTTTTGGCGATCCAATCATCACTAAAGATGGTGTCTCGGTCGCTAAAGACGTAGACTTAGAAGACCCTTTTGAGAACCTTGGCGCTAAATTAGTACGTGAAGTGGCCTCTAAGACCAACGATCAGGCTGGCGATGGCACCACAACCGCAACTGTATTGGCTGCCGACTTGGTCCGCCAAGGACTGCGCCACATGGCATCAGGCGCATCCCCAACTTTACTACGTCGCGGCATAGATAGTGCTGTAAAAGCAGCAGTTGATTCAATCGGTGAATTAAGCAAAGAAGTCTCCGGGCGCAAAGACATCGCGCGAGTTGGCGCCCTTTCAGCCAACCAAGATTCAAATATTGGTGATATCCTCGCTGATGCTGTTGAAAAAGTTGGTGATAATGGTGTAATCACTATCGAAGAGGGTGATGGTTTTGAGACTACTCTAGAAATTGTCGATGGCATGAATTTCGACAAGGGTTATTTGTCACCTTATTTCGTAACTGACACGGCCAAGATGGTCGCCGAGTTTGAATCGGCCTTAGTGTTAGTGCATGAGGGCAAGATTTCTAATCTGCAAGAGTTCTTGCCTTTGCTTGAACAGGTTGCTCCGACTGGTAAACCATTGTTGATTATCGCTGAAGATATTGATGGTGAAGCACTAGCAGCTTTAGTGGTAAACAAAATGCGCGGCATTATGAATGTCGTGGCGGTCAAGGCACCTGGTTTCGGCGACCGCCGCAAAGCAATGCTTGAAGACATTGCTGTTGTCACCGGCGCTACAGCAATAATGAACGATACTGGTAACAGCTTAGGTGAAGTAGGTATCGAAGACTTGGGAGCTGTGAAAAAAGTACGCGTAGAAAAAGATCGTTGTATCTTAGTCGGTGGGGCTGGAAAGAAAAAAGCTGTCGCCGAGCGTGTCACTCAAATTGAAGCTCAACTCGATCGTGCGACATCTACTTATGATGGCGAAAAACTACGTGAACGTTTAGCTCGCATTTCTGGCGGCGTAGCTGTTGTTAAAGTTGGCGGTGCTACCGAAGCCGAATTGAAACAACGCAAGCACCGCGTTGAAGATGCACTACACGCTACTCGTGCAGCTAAAGCCGAAGGCATTGTCCCTGGTGGCGGAACTGCTCTGCTACGTGCCATCCCTGCTGTCGAGGCTGTGCGTGAAAAAGCGCATGGCGACGAGAAACTTGGCGTCGATATCGTAATTGCAGCTCTAAGTTCACCGACACGTGTGATTGCCAACAACGCTGGCTTTGACGGCAATGTTGTAGTAGAAGATGTCATGGCACAAGACGGATGGTTTGGCTTTGATGCACTGAAGAACAAATACTGTGATCTGGGGGGCGCCGGCATTATCGACCCGACTAAAGTTGTGCGCTCTGCGTTAATCAATGCCGGCTCTATTGCAGGATTGATTCTAATTACCAATACTTTGGTAACAGATGTAGCTAGTGACAGCGAGATGCCTGCCTAAGTATGAGTCAACGCGACTATTACAAAGTCCTTGGCGTGCCGCGCAATGCGGGCGACGCCAACATCAAATCAGCTTATCGTAAGCTGGCTTTGAAGTATCATCCTGACCGCAATGAAGAAGAAGGTGCAGCCGATA
>JAPKEZ010000081.1 GCA_028821845.1 Planctomycetota bacterium
CCCTAAAGAAAATATTTGAACAATCTGCGCAACAACTAGGCGACAGCAATATCTTTGTTGGGCAGAAAAAAGTTAGCGACGATCATATCCACTTTCGCAAACTAGGCGTACCAACCATTGACATTATTGATTTCAATTTCGGTCCGGCTAATTCGTACTGGCACACGACTAAAGATGTTTTAGAGAACACCAGCGCCGAATCATTAGGGCGTATTGGGCGCCTAGTATTGGTAGCTCTACCGGCTATCAACGCCAAATTCGGTGTGCCGCAGTAGAGCTTAGTTGTTCGATGTCAAGCCTCTGACTCAACTGACGGAGGGACTGCTGCTATTTCTAGTGGAGGACGTTGCATATCTACGGCAACTGCTTTGCTAGAGCTTAAGTCGAGTTCACCCTCTCCTTGAATTTCTTCTAGGTCGACGCTTACCACCATCGACACACCGCGCTTGCGCATTGTTACGCCGAATAGGCGCTGACAGCGCGACATGGTAATTCGGTTGTGCGTTACCACTAAAAATTGAGTCGTACCCACAAAGTCTTTCAGCACGTTAACGAAACGTTCAACGTTAGCATCATCAAGAGCAGCGTCAACTTCGTCGAGTAAACAGAATGGTGACGGACGAGACTGGAACACCGCAAGCAGCAAAGCGAATGCCGTTAACGTGCGCTCGCCGCCTGAGAGCAACTTAAGAGAATTTGATACTTTCCCAGGGGGACGCGCCAAAATTTCAATTCCAGCTTCGAGTGGATCAAGCCCTTCTTCGAGCAAGATTGATGCCTTGCCGCCACTGAAGATACGGCGGAAGATTGACTCAAATTCAACTTTTACCTTATCGAATGTGGCCACAAAACGCTCGCGGCATTGCACATCTAGCTCTTCAAGAGTGTCTTCAAGGTTGATTTTTGCAGCGAGTAAATCATCGCGCTCTGCTATCAAGAAAGATTCACGCGCGGCGCGTTCTTCCAGTTCGTTTACGGCATCTAGATTGACGGAGCCAATACGCTCAATACGCTGACGGCTGTCAGACATTTCTTCACGCATTTTATCTAAGTCCTCATCGGCGGCAAATATTGCGTCGCGCTCGAGGCCGAGACTGTTGGCCATACCGTCTAGAGATTGTCCGAACTCGTCGTGCACGCCACGTAATAGTTCTTGGGACTGCAGCTCTAGTCTTTGCAATTCTAATTCCGACTCGTGGCGGGTAGACACCAAGCCATCGTAGCGTTGAGATTCTCCGGAAGCTTGAGAACGGGCATGATGTAGAGCAGTAGTTGCGCGTCCGACATGATGCTCGGCTTGCTCGCAGCGCTCGGAGAGCTCAGAACGGCGTTCTAGTAATCCGCTACGCTTAATACGCGCAGCTTCCGCTTGTTCACGCAATTCAGCACCGCGCCCCGACAGACTTTCAAGTTCTGTTTGCAAAGACTCACGTTCGTCAGCCTGGCGGCTAGCACGCGCAGCCAGTTCAGAGTGGCGAGTAGTCCACATTCCAAGGTCTTGCTCACACTGTGATTTGTCGAGGCGCGCCTCTTGTGTTTTCGCAGAGTGCTCTTCAAAACTAATATCAAGTGTCTTGACTAACTCTTCTTTTCCACTCAAGGTCTCAATAAGTTGTAATCGCAAATTCTCGCAGTGGTCGCGCTTAGCAATGGCCTCGTTCTCGACACCTTCGGCAGATTCAGAAGATTCTGACAGCTGAACGCGTTGGCCTTGCAAAGCTGCATGCTCTTCAGAAAGCAGAGAGTGGCGTTGGGACAACTGTTTATCTTTAGCCAGCAGACCTTCTAAGGCATCGCGGACGGTAGAGAATTGCTCGCGCAGTTCATCGTACAATTCCTGCGCTTGCTGGAGTTGTTGCTGGCAATTTTTCTGCAAGTTGTACGCAGAATCATAAGCAGCAATCGTCGCGGCCAAAGTTGCCTCAGCATTTTGTTTACCATTACGACGCGCCAAAATTCCAGCAGAATCTTCAGAGCTTAAGCCACGGCGTGAATAGCCAGCAGCTATCACATCGCCAGATGCAACCATGAACAAAGCATGCGGGTGCTGCTCAGCAAGTGATTGCGCGGCGGCAACATCTTCGACGCAGTACAGGTCACCTAGTCTAGAGCACAATGCTTGGCGCACCGCTAGGTCACCTCGCGATAATTCAAACAGCGAAGATGCGCCAACAATAGTTTTTGGCTCGCTGAAATCTGAAACAGGCGAGAAGAAATCGAACACACCCTTTGGCAGTTCATTGGCATTTACCGTCCCGTCACTCCAGAAAGCGTGTTGCATACGTCCCAACAAGTTCTCGAGGATGCCGTCCCATGGCGCGGCAACACTAACTTTATCGAGTACCCATTCAGAAACGTTATTCGATGGATCTTCTGCGTAAGAACGTAAATGCTCTGGCACACCGGGCATCTCTTCTTCAACAACGCCATAAGCTTCGACGCGCGCCTCTGCGGCTGCTTTACGCTGCGCCACTTCGTGGGCTACCTTGGTAAAGCCAAGGTGTTTATCGTTGAGCGACTCGACTTGCTGCTTGCTCTCGCTGAGGGCCGTTTGCTGTTGGTCAAAGCCTGCTTGCTGCGTGCATAATTCAATTTGCGTTTCGCCAACGGCGGTCGCGGAAGCAGCCAATTCGTCAACAATTTCGGAAAAGCGGCGGTCGATAGCGACTAAGCCACCGGTAGATTCAGAACGTTGCTTAGCCGCGTCAGCTACTTTGTTGTTCCAGGATGAACGCTGCTGCAAGGCTTCCAGAATGTCACCACGCATATCCTCAACTTCTTGACGAGCAGCATTGCGTTGTTCACGCACCTCATCAGACTTGGTTTCAATTTCTGTCAAGCGGCGGCCGGCGTCGACGATGTGCTGATCAAGTTTGCTCTTTTCGGCGAGCAACTCTGAATTCGCCTCGCCATCTTTTGTCTGCTCGGAGACTAAGACCTCAAGTCGCGAATTATCTTTAACCACCTGAGCATCTGACTCAGATGCGCGAGTCTGTAAACCAGCAACACGCTCTTCGAGAGTCGCTACCTGCTCTTTGATTTGCCCCGACTCGCTACGTAACGATTGGTGACGTTCGCGCAAAGTGGCAAGCTCGACTTCCAACTCGTCAAAATGAGTTTCGTTCTTATCACGTTGCTCACTCAAGGAATCAATTTCTGTAATCAACCCGCCAAGAGATTGGCGAATGGTCACTGCCTCAGCATTGAATGTTGTCGAATCAGCAAGCGCGAAGCGAATACGTGAGTCACGGTAGCCGTCGCGCAACTCAAGGAATCGCTTAGCTTTGCCAGCCTGCATTCTTAGCGAACGCACAGTACGAGAAACCTCGTCGAGGACAGTATCAACCTTAGATAAGTCTCTCTCGACAGCTTTAAACTTAAGCTTGGTCTCGTGCTTGCGCGCTTTATATCGTGAGATTCCGGCGGCCTCTTCAAAGACAGAACGCCGATCTTCAGGATTTGCTGACAGGACTGCGTCGATTTTACCCTGCGCCAACACCATGTAGCCTTGCACTCCGAGGCCGGTGTCTAACAGGATTTCGCGCACGTCTTTGCGGCGCACTTTACGACCATGCAACAAGAACTCTGACTCGCCTGAGGCGAATAGCCGCCGCCCCACAGCAACTTCTCCACCAGCTTCAACAACAATTCCTTCTGGGTCGCCAAGAATGACCTCGACCATTGCATAAGGCGCTGCAGCGCGTCCTTCTGCACCCTTAAAGATGACGTCGTCCATTGAAGCAGCGCGTAAAGCTTTGGCAGATCGCTCACCCATAACCCACAACAGGGCGTCGACGACGTTGGATTTACCGCAGCCATTGGGTCCTACAATACCAGTAAGGCCGTGCTCAACAGGAATGACGGTACGGTCGGCGAAGGATTTAAAACCCTCAAGTTCAATTCGTTTTAAGTGCATGCGTTAAAATCATCGCTGGAGGATGTTTTTGGGGATTGAATCTGCGGATTAAAGCGCTCGCGCAGAGTGCTGTTATGTAAAATTGTAGCTGGTAGTTCTAGCCATGGCGCTGAATCTAGAGCAATTTCAAGAGAAGCTACGCTATCCACTGTTGCCCACGAAACGTCGTAGGCGTCACTAAGTCTTAAGCCATCACGTTCTGCCAGACGTGCGCCCATTGATTGCGAATGTGGAGGCAATGAGTATTCGAGTCGCACCTCATTCTGAGTAGCCACTGTTTCGAAGCTGTTGCGTAACGACAATATCAATTGCGAACGCTTTACTACGCGCAAACGCGCATCGGGATAAAGTATGTCAAGCGCTTGCTCGAGGCCCGCTGGCACGATTACCACGCGCGGGTGATCATTGAGCTCGGCACGTACGGCTAGAGTCGCAAATACGTCGCAGATTAATGCGAGGCTTTGCTTAACCCGTGCATGAAAAGCATCGGTATCGAAGGCGTTTACCTGAGTTGCCAACAACGCTAAGTTAATGGCTGCACCGCGGTGCAAAGTCCGACAACTTTGATCGGCTTCATTTGGCATTGGGCGTGGTGGTTGCCACTGAACCACTGTATGCTCTAAGTCGACCAAAGATTGCGCATCCAGTTCACTTAAGCACATAAAACTTGAGACAGGCATTGAATGCCAGATATCATTTTTTGCCCACTGCTGAGCTAGCTCGCCATTAGAAGTCGAAAAACGCAAACGACACGCCGGACTTTGCAACCACTGCGGCAGCTGAACAGCCAAATCACTAACAGTCAACGAGAGTGGCACAAAAATTTGCAGTTCATGAGCTTGGGAACGAGTGTTGGCCACGCGCTTAAAAAACTGCTGCTCGTTTTCGCCAACTTGTGGGTGTAACCACATGCGTGTTGGACGCAACCAATCGCCAAGCGCATAAAGGTCGAACTCTCCGTCTTTCCAAGCGTCAACGTGCGTAGTGTTCAGCACGTCCTCTAGAGCAAAGCGCGACAAGACTTCTTCGCCAATTAACGGCCGTAAATCTTGGTACTCTGGCCCCAATTGCGGCAAGGCGCCACACCGCCCTTGGCTCGGGATGCACGCCCCGCCTAACCATGCGTTTAGAGAACTACGGTCAACGCCAAGCAATGTTGACTTGCCTGAGATGCTACGCATACCTAAGCTGTGGCTTTCTACGTCTGACAAACTTGATATCAAGTCGGTCGAAATTCGAATATAACCCAAGAAACTTAAGCGCCGCTCAACACGTCTGGCGACCATACGCGCAACACTCGACTCGATGTATTGATCACGGACAAAGGACAACGCCAAGCGCTGACGGTCGAAGTGACTGAGGTCTTCGTTAGTGTCGATGATTCGTAAATCGGCAACAGCTTGCACCTCCTCGGCGCGGTACTGCATGAAAGAAGTGGCCGCTTCGCCTTGATCGTATTCGCGTAATACTTCGCTGCAAGTCTCGGCAAGTTGTAAAGTGGTGACTACATCATCACTTTTAGCGAGTCGCACTTGAATGGTCTCTGAAAACTGCAAGGCAAGTTTGAAGTTGGCGCCAACACCAGCAAGAGCCGATGACACGGAATCAGCTAGCTTCATGATGTCAAAACTTTCGTCGTTACCATCACGCTTACGCACTCGGCGCAGGTTACGACTTATGGCCACTGTTGTTTAGCAATAACGGCTTAAGCTCGTGAACGAATTGTTCAACGTCTTTGAATTCGCGGTATACCGAGGCGAAGCGCACATAAGCGACTTGATCGAGTTTCTTTAACTCGTCCATGACAAGCTGACCGATGTATTTACTACCGACCTCACGATCGAACATTTCCGATAAATTACGTTCGATGCCGGCAGTGATGTTATCTAAATCCTCCATCGATACTGGGCGTTTTTCGCAAGCCCTAAGCATGCCTTTATAAATCTGATTACGGTCGAAAGGAACTCGCGAGCCATCTTTTTTCACAACGCGTAAGGGAGTTTCTTCCATGCGCTCATAAGTAGTGAAACGACGTGAGCATTGGTCGCATTCGCGGCGACGACGGATGGAGTAGCCATCGGCGGCAGAACGCGAGTCGATGACGCGATCTTTATCAGATTTACAGTAAGGGCAACGCATTTGAGTTTATTAAGTCAAGGATGATAACCACCAAGAGTTGTGTATAACTCGATGATAAGTTCGCAAGACCACAAGACTTAGTGGTATTCTAATATAAACAAAGCCAGTTTCTACTGATTTTTACTATTTACCCACGCAAAATGCCGAAAACAAGCGGTCTAACAGGTCATCTGGGGTCATTTCACCGACCAATTCGGACAAAGCGGACAAAGCGTGATGAATTTCTGCCGCAACCAAATCTTGCTGCCCTCCTGACTCTAGCCACTGCTCTGCCACCGCCACCGCCCCCGACGCCGTTGCTAGCGCATGGTGATAGCGCTCGCTGTTACGAATGCGTTGAGCAATAACCTTTTCGGCAGCACCAAAGTATGGCGTAATTGCAGCACACAATTTTGCTGATGTTGTGCGTAATTCATCTTTGCAGCTCACTGAAACTGAACTAATCTCGCCAAGACGGTTATGCAACTCCCGCGCTAGGTCAGCGCTAACTTGAAGCAGTAAATCGCGATGAGTAAAAACTACTAGCACTGGCATGCTTGGTAAATGCTCCGGCAGATCTTCAACGGCCGTGTGCGGATGTAAGCATAGCAAGCACAAATCTGCTTGATCGAAATCAGCCACCAATTCTCTAGCAAGTGCATCGCGATGATCTACGGCATCACCACCAAGTCCAGGAAAATCAATCAAGTCTATTTCGGCATCAATTTCTGGAGTCTGCCATGCAGCACGCCGATAATCACGAGTGGTGCCCGCCTGTGATGAAATCAAGCTGGGAGTTGCTGTTAGCTTTGAGAACAAACTTGTTTTACCAGCGTTAGGTGGTCCGAGTAACAAGCAACCGAAACGAGATCCACTAGTTATAGAGCGCGTTTGTTGACCAACTGCGGCTTGCTGCAATATGTGTTGAGCTTGGCGTACGTAGCCAATCACTTCGGATGGCCGCAAGTCTTGTGAATCGCCTTCTTCGAAATCTAATCCTGCTTCGAGCTCAACTAAAGAAGCCATAAGTGCCTCGCGAACATCACTCATTTGTTTTCCTAGCCCACCATTCAACAACTGGCTGGCTGCGCGAGCAGACTCTACGGAACGCGATTGCACCAATTCTAGTACAGCTTCTGCCTGGCTTAAATCTAGGCGCCCATTCAAGAAGGCGCGACGCGTAAATTCTCCGGGTTGAGCAGGCAGCAAATTAAATTCTGACAAACTTTGCTCGAGACGCTGCAGCAGAACTGGATTGCCTGGCAAATGAAACTCGACAACATCTTCACCAGTAGCTGAGTGCGGCGCACAGAACACCATTGCCGAGACACTAAAGTCTAAATCAGAATAAAGCTTACAGCTAAATGACTGGATTGAGCGTTCCACTTGCAGTTCAAACCCATTTGCGTAATGCTTAAACCACCGCTTAAGGTCGTCAAAAAGAGCAACGCCGCTGCAGCGTATCACCCCGCGCTCGGCAGGAATCATTGGCGTCGCAACGGCGTAAATCGAGTGTTTCACTTATAAGCTACTTTGCCTTATTTAGTTCG
>JAPKEZ010000082.1 GCA_028821845.1 Planctomycetota bacterium
TGTTAATGCGGAACTTGATGCACTTAAGACTTGGAATGCAGACTTCTCATGGGCGAAATGATATAGCTTTAAAGCTATGGTTGGGTCGCCGGCGACTAGAAGCCGGCGAGTGGCGTTTTGTCGAAGGTGACAACATCATCTTCGTTGGCTATATCGATACTCAAATCAAAATCCGGCTTTAATACATTAGTAATGTCGCTTTCAAAATCGCCAAACTTAAGAGTTACCACGCCGCCTGTCACGTCATAGCGCACCCACTGATAGGCATCAGCGTCAGCGACTTGACCGAGATCGCGCCATAAAACTAGTAGGGCGTCTTGCTCGACTGTGATAATTTCACCTGCAGGGTAATCAGTGGACACAACATTACCGTCAATTGTCCAGTCCCATGATTGGCTGTTGTTCCGGCGACGTAGCATCAACCACTCTGTCTGCGCATCATGCTTATAAAGTATTGGATTCCAAACGGTGGCATTATCTTGCTCAACTGGGACGAAGGCAACCAGTTCATTTTTGATGGTGCCATTGTCGCCGCGGTCAAACCATCCGCCTAAATCTTTGTACAAGCCATTGAGGCCGTCTGATGAGGTAGAGCAGCTCAAGCATACACTAGATTCTGCGCGCCACAGCCATGCGGTATCTTGCCATACGGACCACTCGTAGAGCTGCGAATCGGGGTTGGTCAAATCGTTGCTTAGTATGTTCTGAAAATCGTTTTGCAAACTTGTGGACATCAATTCGAAGGCGCACACATCGTTAGTGCCACTTGATGTTGGAGCGGAAACGACAAACTCCATTTGCACGTGCGGGCGATCTGGGTACGATGAGTTTGGTGCATTGTAGTAACCAGGCCAACCAGGGACTGCTGTCGCGTGTACCGGAGGGAATGCCAATTCTGTGTTGAACTGTGCGGTGATTAGGTACCCTGCAGGGAAGATGTCGCCAAGTGGACCGGTGTAAGTGTCGGTGTCTATCCCTAAGCCGAAATCATTGACGTCATTTGATCCGCTTGGGACGTGCGCGATAAAATCATGCAGGGCAGGAGACATTTTTCCTACATGCTCTAACTTCATTTCGATACTGCCAAAGTCTAATGTCATAGACCAGATAGGCTCGTCATTTAAATAATCGCCAGAGGTTGGGCCATCGTAGCTGATACTAGTTATTCTTGTATATGCCGGGGCGTAATACATAGGTCGTCGGTCATTAAATTCAGACGCTCCGGTTACAGGGGAGTACCCGAAAACACCGGAACCGGCTGGCAGCTCGACAATGTCGCCATTATTTTCGCTAAAAAAACCTACAAAATTTATTTTGTTGTTGCCGTACACATTATCAGTCATTGGATTGAAGTGTGCACCGAATGGTGAAAAATGTACATAAGTATCGTTGCTGCTGTCTAAATAACCTGGCGCTAGTATGCGGTCATTTTCCGTTAAGGTATATTCGAAAGGAAGAAGTAAAATATTTTTAGTGTTGCTGCAGGCATTAAAGGCAGGAGTGTCTACGTCTTCTTTGCCACAGCCATAAAAAGCCACAGCAGAAATGCAAACAAAGAGAAGTATATTTTTTTTCATCGAGCCTATTATAGCGACGAAAGCGATTTTATGAACGCAACCAATTCGGCTAGTTGCTCATCACTTAGCAGCAGACGGTTCAAGGTCTCCTCACGGTGGCCGACACCTGGGAACCCGGGCAATAAATTGTAAAATTCAACTACTTCTTCAAGCGTCTTAAAGCGCCCGTCATGCATATAAGGCGCAGTAGCGGCCACATCGCGTAGCGATGGAGTTTTCATGGCACCCACGGTGTGCTCGTTCGAAATCATATAAAGCATTTGGCCGTTGGCCTTCCAGGAGGTATCGTCGCTAAACTGATTACGCCCGTTAAATAAATCGAGCCGCACTTTTTCAATCCCGCCCGGACGGCCGATCGCCGGTGGGATATCTTTATATGGTTCTAAACCGATATTGTGAAACTGACCATCACTTAACAGCGGACCAAAATGGCAGCTAATGCAATTGGCCTCGCCGACAAATAATTTCATTCCGCGTTGTGCCTGCGGGCTTAATGCTTTGCTTAGCTCTTCATCTTCTGTGCGCAATCCTTCGACAAATAAATCGAAGTTGCTTTTCCCAGAAACGACAGTTCTCTCAAATGCTGCAATTGCTTTTAGAGTTTTTGCAAAGGCAGTATTAACTGCAAGCCGGTTTTCTTCAGTCAAAGCCCTCCATCCAGCACTGAACTCTTCATTGGGGGCAGCATGCGGCGCTCGAGTTAAGTCTTGTGCGACTGCGGGCATTTGGCCAAAGAGGCTTTGCCACTCACTAAGTAATTCTTCGTCAGATGAGATGGTACGCAAAACACCATAGCGTGAGCCATGCATTTCTATTGGAGATTCAATCGGCTGCGCAGCTTGCGCCCACAGAGAATCAGCACTGCCGTCCCAAAAAACGAAATTGTTGAAGGCAGCATTACGTACCGCAGGTGTGTTTAGAGTGCCGACTCCATCGCCGATGGCAAATTGAAGACCGTCGGACCAACCTAACTCGGGATTGTGACAGCTTGCACACGATTGAGTGGTGCCTTCACCCGCTAAGCCCTCGAGGAAAAATAATTTTTCACCAAGCTTGGCAGCATCGGGGTTGTCGGCAAAAACATTAGTCGGCTTTGGTCGCGGCGCAGGAGCTTGCGGTGGCGACAACGACAACATCGCGCGTAATTCGTTTTCAGTCAATTCGACCGACAATTGCATCATCGATGACAACCCAAAGGCCAACGAGATTATTCCCATGCTTCTAAAGTTAGCGGCAACATAAAGCGTTCGCTTTCGTTGTCGCGCGTTACCTCGACGTAAATCTCCCAGTAGCCGGGCATGTGTAACATCATGCCGTCTACTTGGTAATGCGTCGCATCTATTTTAGTGACTACTGGTTCGGTGACCATGCCGTGACCATGCGAAGGCATATCGGCATCGACGCTAACATTTTCGGCGGGGCCATCAACTAGCTCAATCTCGAAACTAAATATTTCGTTAAGCGGCGCCCTGCCATCAGGAAAGTGCATCAATGGCAAAGGGCCTTGACATGATGCCAAAGCCCCTAACATTAGAAGTAGTAATAATTTTCTTATCATAGAACAGTTATGCGTTCAGGTAGAGATAGCATACCTGTTGCCGTACCTGGATTCGATACGGCTTGCATATAAACTGTGATGCCCGCCATGCTCGGGTTAATAGAAACAGGCATGGTCGCGCGCCCAAGCGAATTAGATTGAACGGCTGGCAGTATAACTACTGGCATTGACAAGGCAGCCACACCATATGGTGACTGTATGCCATTCATTCCGGATAAGCTGTAGGCGAGTTGAACCGTAGAGTTTGACGGCGCGCCACCGATTGCTACCTGCGAGCCACCGCCTGTAGTCGATTGCGATAGTCCGATTTCGAATGGTGCGTAATCAGTTGCTGATGGTGGTGGAGGCATGTGTCCTCCACCAGGGCCAAGGTTCCCTGTCTCGACAACACCGTAATATTCTGGGCCGACTAGGTATGGGTACGATGCCTGGCCATTCGCGTCACGCGTTGCAAAATAAGCAAACGTGCCTTGCGGATATTCTGGCGTTGCGCAAAAGCGACCATTAAATTCGTTTAGCTGGCTGAGGTTCGCTACATATTCATAATCTTCATTGTAAGCCCCTAGTGGGAAATTGCTGTTAATAGCTGGGCCCCAATCACTTTGCGACAACACAGTGCCATCGGGCAAAGTGTGGCGGTCGGTGATGTTGCGCAAGCGATACGATGATTCGACGCGCATAATAGGCCCTGTGCCATTTGCATTGGCGTAAGCGTACGGTCCGTAAACGGGGAAGCCATCAAAGGCGAAGCCGATAATCGAAGAATGGTATTGTGGGGTATCGCCTGTTTGGGTTACAAGTGAATCTGGGATTTGGTGATAGTGATAATTGCCGCCTGGTGCTGGGTGGCCCATTCCGGTGTCCATTGAGCTACCTTCCCAATAAATTGCATTTTGAAACCACACCCCGCGGTTTTGATACGTGCGCGCATCTTTAGCGTTAAACATAGGTACGCCATTTATCATCACGCCGATTGCGCCTAGGCCAGTTGCGGTTTTTGCGCCTGTCTGCTCAATCGGATTTATGGGCAATAAAAAAGACCACCCTCTATCAGTGGCCATATTTGGATTGCCAGGCCACGGCCCAATTGCGTGCGAGGGAATGCCTTCTGATTGCACGAAAATGTGCACAGGAGTATAAGAGGTGCGCTGCACGTCAGCTTCGATCTGGCTGATAGAAGCGTGTATGGAGGATGATGTCGATTGCCCAGTAGAGCCATCGAGATTACGCTTAAAGGCCTCTATTTGGACCGGTGATCCCTGGGCTAGCGCAGAGAGGAGAACGATTGAACTGATTATCATGATGAATTAAACACAGCTAGACCGGTTTGGTTTCACTGTATTTGTTAATATTACCACATGAAATTCATCGGGAAACTACTTTTATGGATAGGAGGCGGGGCATTGCTCTATACAGACCTATATCCGTTAGCAATAGACATCATCGCCGCGTTCGACTCGGGTAATGGTCTCGGAATGGGTGTCCAAGAGTATTTATTAGCGTTTTCACGCCCGGTGTTCGTATTAGGCGTGATTTGTGCTGCCGGTTTGCCAGAATTGAAACCGCGCGCTAAAAAACCTACGCCTAATGACGTGAAAAAAGGTTCATAAAATTCATCTTTGCAGTGGGGTGCAAAGTCAATGCGCCTCGCACAAAGCTAAAATTATCTAATTCTTCGCCGCGCTCAATTCGAGTGCGCGTCATGCTGCCGCCAGTTGGCTGCCAATCGATAGAGACGGAATCTATTTTTGATTCGAGTTCGTAGCGTAACGGCGCAGCGCCAGTGTCTGCGACTAAGCTTGGTCCGTTGGCTTTCCAGCCATGATTTTTGGAAGGCGCAGTCCAACCCGTTAAATCGCGTCCGTTATAAAGAGAGTGGTCTCGACGCAAACGTTCAGCCTTTTGCTCAGGCGCAAGACGCCCGCTAGAGGGTAATTCGCGTACTCGCATGTTTCTGAAATAAACAGTTTTGCCTTCTGCTTCAATGCACAAAAACCCTTCTCTTGGGTTTATCTCGGTACCCGCCGAAACTACTTTGCCGTTAACCGATAAGGATAGAGTGCCATCGACTGCGGCAATTCTAAAGTGGTTCCATTCACCGGTGCCGCGCGCACGTCGTTGGCTTGGCAAGCATCGTTCCGCGCCACTAGGGTGAGGGCGGACTGGCTTCAAGGTAGAACCCCAAATCGCGAAGATGTCACCGTGACTAGTGTAGGTTTCGGTTTCGTATCCGTTTATAACCTGTACTTCGATAGCGCGAGTAAAGGGGACTCCTATTGCTGGAGTTGGGTCAGACCAAACGAAGAAGCCAGCGTTTGAGACATCTTCAATATGCTTGTATTCAAATTCGCAAATGAAATTACGATAACGTTTTTCGGAGCGCAATACACCCGTCGGGATGCCGTCACATTTAATCATGTTGTCTTCGACGGTAAATGTTTCGTCGTGGCAGTTAACTTTTTGCCAGTTAGACAAATCGTTGCCGTTGAATAAATCCTGCCACGGTTCGAGAGGGTAAATTTCTGTCAATTCACTGCGCACTTTCTTTAACAAATCGCGAGTTAGACGAATACCATCATCTTCGCTATGCTTGCCGCCTTCGTATTCGATTCCGAGGTGTCCGGTATAGCCAGAACGTAAGACTAACTCGACCATACGGTAATAATCAGTTCCGGTTTCATTCCCATTCTCGTCAAAGGCATGCGACTTGGCTGAAACAGCTTTCGCAAAAGGCATCATTTCTTCTACGCCCTGGTAGCGGTCATACAAACCATCCTGCACGTCGTTGCCGTTGTACATGTTGAAGTTGCCAAAGTCAGGCAAGGTACCACAGTTGTCTTTACCAACCATGTTCATTACTCCGGCAAGCCAATTGCCGTTGCTTGAGTAGCCACCGTGATTTTCTACGATTACATTTAATCCGTATTCTGCGCCATAATCGGCTAGTTTAGCCAAACCATCGGCGGCTAGTTTTTGTTGTTCTTCGAATGAACCCGAGCTAGCAGCATTAACTCGAATGGAATGGCATCCTAGTTGTTTGGCAGCACGCAACCATTGACGATGGTTTTGCACAGCGATTTCACGCTGTGTAGCGGATGGATCGCCAAGGTTGCCGTCGCCGTCGCACATGATAAGAAGTGATTGCACGCCCATGTCGTCAGCGCGCTGTTTCATTTCCGCGATGTAATTTTCGTCTAAGCTTTTATCATGAAAGAATTGATTGACGTACTCTATTGCATTTATGTCAAAGTGCCGAGCCATCTTGGCGAAGTCAAGATTGTCGAGATCTCCGGCGCCAAAGGCGCGGTGTAACGACCACTGCGCTAGAGATATTTCAAAGTTTGCCATCTTGGGTCGAAGCGGCGCGCTAATACAAGATGGGAATGCTGAAGAGGTCGTAGCAAATGCGGCTAATTTTGCTGAGTTGCCAAGGAAGGTTCTGCGGGTGTGGGCCATATGCTTAGCATAAGGAAGCGTTAAGCTATCGTCAGTAAATAATTTAGATGCAATCTCTGCTCGGAATACTCTGCCTCCTCAGCCTGGCTTATTTGTTAAGTAACAGCCGGAAATCGATTAATTGGCGTATCGTTATTAGGGGCTTGGCATTGCAATGGGTGCTGGCGTTTATTGTGTTGAAAACATCGTTTGGCGCACTGTTTTTTGACGGTGCTCAGAAGTTCGTGCGCGGTTTAATCGATATCGCAAAAGTTGCTGGCAAAGATATTTTTGGAGAATCAACTCTAGGGTTAGACGGAGGGCACGCGATTTTTGGCGCGGTTGTTATTGTTACAGTGGTCTTTTTCAGCGCGATGTTTACACTGTTACATCATTTAGGATTTGTGAAAATACTCGTTGGCTCCATGTCAAAAGTGATGTCAAAGTTGATGGGCACTTCTGGATCAGAATCTACAGTGGCGGCAGCTAATATCTTCGTAGGACAAACTGAAGCTCCATTATTAGTACGGCCATACTTAGCAACTATGACGCGTTCTGAACTCGGCGCCATTATGACGGTCGGTTTTGCGACTGTTGCCGGTGGTGTGTTTGCCATTTACGTAGAAATGATGGGGTCGGTTGTTCCGGATGTCGCAGGACATTTATTGGCGGCAACACTAATGTCAGCACCAATGGGTCTGGCTATTGCGAAGATAGTTTTCCCAGAAACCGAAACTTCGCCTACGCTGGGCAAAGACGTTAGTCAGCCAAAATCAGAATACGCAAATGTTTTAGACGCCACCGCAACAGGTGCTTCCGAAGGCATGAAGCTGTCGATTAATATTCTTGCGATGTTGATTGCTTTCCTCGGAGTACTTGGCGTAATTAATTGGCTAATGGGTTCGGTGTTGGGCGATGACATCACGCTGCAGTCGATCCTCGGAACTGTGT
>JAPKEZ010000083.1 GCA_028821845.1 Planctomycetota bacterium
GCGATGCCCCACCAAGCCATTGCGCATTCAGGGTCTTCTTGAGCAGCTCGTGCAAAGGCATGAACAGCTGCGTCGTGGTTAAATCCGTACACCAGTTGAATCCCGCGATCAAACCAGTTTTGGGCGGCATCACTAGTTGTAGATATAGGCTTTTGGTATCCACCGTATCCAGCAAATTCGATGGCACCAGGTGCTAGGTTATGAACAATGTCCTGTGGGCTGACGGCCGAGGCGATAGGCGCTGGAGGGCTGATACAGGAGGCGGTTGCAACAATCGTGACTATTACAAGGCTATGAAAAAATTTCAATTTTAATTTATGGGTTATTGGTGATTGGTCCGCGTGCGCATGCAATTCTAAGGTGAGTCATTGTACGCATAAGCCACCTTGCGTATTTGATGGCACCGTAATCATCTCGAGACAGCTAAAATACCCCCACATGAAAAAATTCATCGGACAACTGCTAATACCTGCTGCGGCATTAGCCACTCTGCTCATGGCTGACCTCGCGCCGGGTCATCCTGAGGTAACACGAATGGCGGCGGTAGCCATCTTGATGGCCGGGTGGTGGATTACTGAAGCAATCCCGATTCCGGTTACCTCTTTATTGCCAATCGCGCTGTTTCCGCTGCTTGGCATTCTTGACGGACGCACCACTGCTGCCACCTACTTTAATCATCTGATTTTTCTTTTCATCGGCGGTTTTCTTTTCGCCATCGCCATGCAACGCTGGGATTTGCATCGTCGCATTGCGCTACGTATTTTACGCTTCTTGGGCACTCGCCCCACTCGTGTTTTACTAGGGTTCATGTGCTCCACTTGGTTTCTCTCAATGTGGATCAGCAACACCGCGGCGACCATGATGATGGTGCCAATGGCAATGGCAATCATCGGACCGTTTCGCGAACACCTCGACAAACAAGAGGCGCGACGCTTCTCAATAGTATTAGTGCTAGGCGTTGCCTACGCAGCATCTATCGGCGGGATCTCAACACTAATCGGCACCCCGCCCAACATGTCACTAGCGCGCATTCTCGAGATTAACTTCCCAGACATGGATGAGCTAACATTCGCTTGGTGGTTTCGTTTCGCCTTTCCGTTATCACTAACCTTTATGCTGATCGCATGGTTTACGTTATCAAAAATCGCGCGCCTCTCAGGCATATACGCATCAATCGACAAAAACTACTTTCATCAACAATACCGACAACTCGGTAAAGTGACTTATGAGCAACGCGCCATCGGGAGTTTGTTTCTACTACTCATATTCGGTTGGATGTTCCGCAGTGAATGGTCGCAACTATTCCCTCATCCGAAATATATTGATGACGGCACCGTCGCCATCATCATCGCTATTTTACTTTTCTTAATCCCGTCAAAGAAAAATCCTGGTGAAAAGCTAATGGATTGGACAGCGGCCAAAGAAATTCGTTGGGGGATCATTTTAATGTTTGGCGGAGGCTTCGCTTTGGCGACAGGATTTATTGAATCCGGTTTATCGGAATCCCTTGGCGAACAACTCACCTCACTGCAAAACGTTCCGCTGTGGATGCTAGTCACCATTATTTGCACAGTGATTACTTTTCTGACTGAGCTAACCTCAAACATGGCTACTACCGAAGTGGTTTTGCCGATTCTTGCCTCGATGGCTAAGGCGATCGGTGTCAACCCATTGGTGCTAATGGTCCCTGCAACATTATCGGCATCTTGCGCGTTTATGCTGCCCGTTGCTACAGCACCAAATGCGATCGCCTTTGGTGCCGGTGAAATAAAGATTAAAGACATGATTCGCTACGGTTTCATCCTTAACATCATTGGCATCGTTTTGATTAGCGTAGCTGCACAGCTAGTGTATATTTGATTCCAATGACGTCCTCGTCCACCCACCCTACTTTAATTGAGCGCGTTCGCACATCACGCGAGCTTGGTTCGAATCCTGATTACGTTCTGCATGGCGGTGGCAATACATCGGCCAAAGGAACGGTCAAAAATTTACTTGGCGAGGACGTTGAAGTGATGTGGGTAAAAGGATCTGGCTGGGACCTCGGCAGCATCGAGGCACCAGGCTTGCCTGCGTTAGACTTGCAACAGCTGCGAAAATTACGCGAAGCCGAAAGTATGACTGACGAAGAAATGGTTCGCGAAGTGCGGCGCTGCATGCTCGACCCTAAAGGCCCAAGCCCATCGGTAGAAACTTTGCTACACGCTTTTTTGCCGCACACCTTTATTGATCACAGTCATGCCGACGCGATTCTCGCTTTGAGTAACCGCGAAAATGGTGTAGAGCTATGCAATAAAATATTTGGTTCGCGAGTGGCCTATCTGCATTACGTAATGCCAGGGTTCCCGCTATCAAAAGCGGTCGCTGACTTAGTCGATGCGAACCCAGATGTCGATGGCGTGTTACTGCACCACCATGGCTTATTTACCTTTGCCGATTCGGCTGACGGGTCGCTCAACATTCACCGCGAACTCGTTTCGTTGGCAGAGCAACAGTATGACGCCGACAAGCAAGCGGTATTGGCGGCAACTGCAAAGCCACGACTTAAAGCGAGTGAGGTGTTACCAAGCATTCGTAACTGTTATGGCAATGAGCCGCACTTCGTTTTCGAATTACGCGACCCAGCATGGATTCTGGCGTTGTTAGACCAAGGTGATGCACAACAACTTTTAATCAGCCCACCCCTCACACCTGACCATGCGATTCGCACTAAGTCATTACCGTGCTGGATCGATGGCGAGCCATCCGCATCTATTGACGCCTACGCAGTTGCTTATCACGACTATTTTCAACGTGGATGTAAGGCACGCGGCTCACGCACCGAATTGGATAACTTACCGCGCTTGCTGTTAATTCCTGGATTAGGTTTGGTTGGCGTGGGAACTTCGGCCAAGGCAGCCGGCATCGCCGCCGACATCGCCGAACATACTTTGCTGACAAAAGCCGCCGCGAAAAACCTCGGGGCCTACAAAGGGTTAGACGACTTAAACTTATTCGACATGGAATACTGGTCGTTAGAGCAAGCTAAACTCGGCAGCGGCAAACCAGCTGAACTAGCTGGGCAAGTAGCTGTGATCACCGGAGGCGCGGGTGCCATCGGCGAAGGTATCGCCCAGGTATTACTTAATTCCGGAGCAAGTGTCGCATTACTCGATTACGATTTAGACGCTGCCGTCAATACCGCGGCGCGACTCGGGCCACAGGTACTTGCAGTAAAAGCCGATGTCACCGATTCGGATTCACTCGATGCCGCGCTTGAGCAAGTGTGCCGCCAATTCGGTGGTATTGACATTGTGGTGCCTAACGCCGGAGTCGCGCACTCGGCATCCATACTCGACCATGAGCTCAGCGACTGGCAGCGCATTAACGACGTCAATCAAACCGGAGTTTTCCTTACTCTTCGCGCATGCGGACGTATTCTGAAAGCCCAAGCAACTGGCGGCGCAGTGGTGCTCATTTCCTCGAAAAACGTTCTCGCCCCTGGCGCTGATTTTTCGGCGTACTCTGCTTCGAAAGCCGGAGCGCATCAACTCGCAAAAGTTGCAGCTCTTGAATGGGCTAGCGACGACATTTGCGTGAATATGGTTTGCCCAGATGCCGTTTTTAGAGCTGGCGATAATTCATCCGGTCTATGGGATGAAATCGGCCCCGATCGCGCCAAGTCGCGCGGCCTGTCATCAGACGAACTCGAAGAGTTCTACCGTGACCGATGTTTGCTCAAAACAGAAGTAAGCGCAACTGCTGTTGGTGAAGCGGTATTATTTTTTGCCGCGCGCCGCACCCCGACAACCGGCGGTGTTATTAATGTAGATGGCGGTGTTGCCGCCGCCTTCCCCCGATAAATCATGATTGTACCTCGCACTACTCGCTCTGAAATACTCAAGAAACTAACTGACAAAGTTGCCGCTCGCAAACCGCTATTGATTTCTTCCGCAGGAAGTGGACTCGTTGCAAGCCTTCTAGAAAAAGCTGGCGCCGATTGCGTAAACACTTTTTCAGGTGCGCGACTGCGGGCTAATGGCATGGGAACCATGTCCATGATGTGGCCGATTCTCGACTCGAATCAGCAAGTCTACGACAACACTACTCAAGACGTGTTGCCAGCAATGAAGGGCGATGCTTTTGTTTGCGCCTGCATTAACGCCAACGATCCTCTGCGCGATATGCGTAGTTATTTACAAAGCTTGCTCGATGCCGGTATCCCATCGGTATCGAACATCGGCCCCTCGGTAAGCTATGTTGACAAAGGGTCTAACCTCTACCAAGTTCTACGCAAAAGCGGCGTTACCTTCGAGAACGAAGTTGAAATGTTAGCGCTAGCCAAAGAGATGGGCATGGTAACCATTGGCTTAGCATTTGATTTAGACGACGCCCGGCAATTACTTGACGGCGCTAAGCCTGACATCTTTTGTTTCCATGCTGGCACCACTAAAGGTGGCTTAGTCGGTTTTGATTCAGGCGAGACTATTGCCGAGACCGCCAAACGTAGTGAAGAAGCGTATCAAATGGCGCGCGACATTCATCCCGAGGTGTTGCTCGTCGGACATGGCGCAGCAATGGAAACTCCTGAAGACGCCGCATACATGTTGGCAAATACTAGCGGTCATGGCATCTGGACAGGATCATCTACCGAACGTCTACCTATTGAAAAGGCCGTGTTCGCCGCCGCATCAGAATTCGCTAACCTAGAATTTCCAGATGAATAATAAAACCGTCGTCGTCATTGCGACCCTTGATACCAAAGGTGAAGAAGCTGCTTTTGTGAAACAGCAAATATCTGCACTCGGAGGCCATGCGCTACTTCTCGACATTGGCTTGATAGGCGAACCTGGCACCGCTCCCGACATTGATCGCGCCACAGTCATTCAGAGCGGCGGTTCTAGCCTCGAAACCCTTCTTAATAATCCTCAGCGACAAGAGGCGTCTCCAGTTTTTATCGCCGGCGCTATCGCAATCATTAACGAAATGCTCGACAACGACGAAGTGCATGCTGTACTAGGGTTCGGCGGAACTCAAGGCACGAGTAATTGCGCGGCGATAATGCAGGCACTTCCATTTGGTTTGCCAAAAATTATTTTATCGACCATGGCCTCTGGCGACACGTCAGCATTCGTCGATATTAAAGACATCACCATGATGTTTGCGGTCAGTGACATTCTTGGCCTCAATCCCCTATCGCGCACCATTTTATCTAATGCCGCCGCTGCCGCCTGGGGAATGTCGCAGTCGCCATTTAAGTTGCAGCGCAACAGTGAAAAAGCCGTAATTGGTATGACCAACCTTGGCGTAATTACCGACGGCGCCATGCATGCCATGAAATTGTTTCGTGAAGCCGGGCACGAAGTCATTGTGTTTCACGCTATTGGTGCTGGCGGTCGGGCCATGGAACAACTGATGAAAGAGGGTCATATCCAAGCAGTTTTTGATTACGCCTTGGGTGAAATTTCCGACGAAGTTCATGGCGGATTCCGTTCTGCAGGCGAAGAACGCTTGACAGTCGCCGGAAAATTAGGAATCCCTCAAGTGTTATGCCCTGGCGGCACCGAGCATATTGGATTATTCACTGAGGCAAATGTCGTGCCTGAAGAGTATAAAGATTACGTGTCGGTATTCCATAACCCGATTATTTTCGTGCCGCGCCTTAATGCCGACGACATGCGCCAAGTCGCTAAAGTAATTAGCGAACGACTACAGCATACTTCTGGCAACGCAACGATGTTATTGCCCATGAAAGGCACTAGCCGCTACTGCATCGAGGGCGCACCACTGTACGATGCCGAAGCTGACTCAGCATTCTTCGAAGAACTGCAGAAGCGTTTACCGCGCACAGTTGAAGTGCAGTTAATAGATGCCGCGGCTGAAGATGACGTTTTTGTCGAGCTTGCAGTAACAAAGTTACTCGACATGCTTGACTAAATTCTTTATTGCGTGATGCGAAAAACGATTCAAGCTGCCATCATCCTATTGTGGGTAAGCTGCGCGCAACTCCCAGGCCCAATTGTCCTCGCCGGCGGAGGATCTTTTGACGACGCGTTCTTTCGCCGTACTTTACAATTATCCGAGACTGCGCACCCTGCAGTAATCATTTTTCCACAAGCTTCGCAACGCGAGGAAGCCGGTAGCGAATCGTCGCAGATTTGGACCCGTGCTGGTGCAGCATCTACCTTTGTTGCTGACTTCCGCTCGACTCAAGGATGGGATTCCACTCTAGAACACCTCTCCCAAGCCAATGTAATTTGGTTCACCGGCGGTAGTCAATTGCGCTTAGTCGCTGCGATTGAATCCGCCGAATTTCTCACGCACATCAAAGCGCGTTGGCGTGAAGGTGCGGTCATCGGCGGTACTAGCGCCGGAGCCTCAGTTATGGGCGATATCATGCCGTCAGGCAAAGAGCTATATCCTGGATTCGGGATTTGCAAGAATACCATCGTTGACCAGCACTTCACCGAGCGTAATCGACAGCCCCGCTTGCGGCATGCCGTGCGGGTGAATCATGGCTATAGGGGCCTTGGCATATCTGAAGGCACCGCCGTTTTCCTGCATGGTAACTACGCTCACACATACGGTAGCGGCATGGTGCATGTTTATGAATCGGCAGAAGCACTAAGAGTTTTGCCACCGAATTCTGTAGAGAGTCTCGACTAAACTTTTCATTGCGGTCGCTGCATGGGCTGTCATCGAAGTTCATACTCCATTGTTACAACGGCGCAAATGTTTTTATCGATGGCCGTTGTGTCGTTAGTACCGTAGCTGGTAACCTTAGTATCATCCCAGCGCGTAATTTGAAAAACACCTTGGCTCGCACTGCGCACATCACCAACAGTGACGCCGCCCTCGCCAACAAGGATATCCGCCCGCTGCTTGGCATTTTGCCTTGCCAACTTTAATAAAATGAGCTTCCAGTCCTCTAGCTTAGTGAATTTAAAAACCGGAGATTTAGAGGTAAACTCGAGACCGTCTTCAAGTAGCACGCCTACATTTGTAGACAAATTCTTGACCAACTTCACGTCACGCGACTGAATGTAAAAGGATTGTTCGACAATATAACTCTCAATTGCGTGAGTGTTGCGACCTTCTCCATCTTTCTTGTATAAGATGGTAACCGATGGCGCTAAAAAATTTGTGCCTGTAGCATCGAATCCGCCTTTGTCTAAATAATCTCGCACTCGCGTCTTATTCTTCTCAACGATTTTCGAAGTGTCTACCAAATTCACGCCGCGCACTTTGAATTCTCCAAACCAAGAGGCTATGTCGGCTTGAATAGGTTTTGTCGCATATCCTTTTACAGAAATTGTG
>JAPKEZ010000084.1 GCA_028821845.1 Planctomycetota bacterium
TATTAATGCGCCACAAGCTTGGGCGATAGTGTTGCTCATCTTGCCTGCACTGCTGTTCATCGCTGTGCTTCCCTACTACAAAGCTTTACGTAGTAGAGACGCTAGCAAATCGATTGTGCCTACGGCAATTTGTGTGGTGTCACGTTTTGTTTGCTTAGCCGTGGTCTGTGCTTTGCTGATGCAGCCACGCATTAACCAACGATCTACTGTAACCGAAGCTGCGCCACTGGCGGTAATTGTCGATGCAAGCACCTCTATGTCTCATCACGACACCGATGCTGGTAGTCGCAGTGAATGGGCACGTAATTTTATTAATGGGACTACACTCGATGCGCTCGAGTCACGCTATGACCTAAAGTATTTTCAAGCAGCGCGCACCTTGTCGCTAAGTAGCCGCGATGACATCATCAATCCGAGCGCGCCGACTTCGGCGCTTGGTGAATCTCTACTCGAGATCGAAGCAGAGTATCGTTCGCGGCGCTTACCAGACGTACTATTAATCAGCGACGGGCGCAGCAACGATGGACGCACGCTTGAAGATGTTGGCAGTATTCTCCAGCAGAAGCGCATGCGTGCTTTCAGCATTGGTGTGGGTACCGACAATAGCGTGCCCGATTTAGTTTTAGAGCAAGTTCAGTCTGCGAAACAAGTCTTAAGTGGCGACGTAGGATTGTTCACTTTACGTTTAAGGGCACATAGCAGTACTGCGATTAATTTCGCCACTGTAGAGCTACGCGACCAGCAAGGCAATCTGCTCGACACCCACGCTGTTCAACAGCCAACAGCAGATGGTGTGCAATTTGTACTGTCGTCACAGTTTAATCAATCTGGAGATAATACTCTAACGGCAACCGTAGCACCCGCTGCTGGCGAAGTTAATGTAAGTAACAACAGCATCAAGTTTAATCTGAAAGTGTTAAACACTCGAGTAAGGGTGCTTTATGTAGAAGGAAAACCACGCTGGGAATACCGCTTCTTAAAAGAGCGCCTTATTCGCGCAACAAATGACATAGAGGCACAGTGTTGGTTGGCCGAAGCAGATCGCCAGTTCGAGCAAGAACATTCGGCAACTACAACGGCATTACGTGCAGTACCAACCGACGTGGAAACCTTATTGGATAATTACGATGTGATTATCATCGGCGACGTCAGCCCGCTGCAAATAAGTCACGATCCATTAGCGTCGCAAGACTTCCTTAGCAGCGTTGCGAAATTTGTCGAAAGCGGTGGCGGATTACTCATGCTCGCTGGACCGCAATACAATCCATTGCAATATCTTGACACTACCATTGGCAACATGCTACCGGTGGTTATAGATCCACAGGCCACACCATTAAATGAGGAATTTCGTCCGCAGCCTAGCGATTTGGCGCACCCACACCCTGCCAGCCTACTTAGCACAAATCTTCAAGAAAACGCGTCGCTGTGGAAGAACGCTACTTCGCTGTGGTGGATGTTCCCGAGTCAGCGACTAAAAAATGGCGCTCAAGCATGGCTGGTTAGCGATATAGCCGAAAATGAATTCGGCCCCTTGGTCGTCGCAGCTTCGCACAATGTTCCACACGGACGAGTCGCATTCTTCGGCACCGACGAAACTTGGCGTTGGCGATTCCCCGCTGGAGAGAGATACGTGCAAAGTTTTTGGCGCGGTGCATTACGCTATCTCGCATCAGCACGGCTGCACAACAATCGCGGACGCATTCGCTTAGAGGCCGAACGTCAAATTGTCGAGCTTGGCGAATACGTGACTATAGAAGCCCGGATTCTCGACAGTGGCTATAAACCTATAATCCAGAACGACGGTATTCCATTGTTCAATAGCGCGGGTGAGCAAGTGTTAGGTTTACAGTTAGTCGATCGTGATGGAGATGTTAGCTACCGTGGTAGCTACCGTCCGCAACAGCTCGGCGACGTTGAGCTTTATATCACCGAAAACTCAAACGCCAAATCAATGGTTAGTTCGCGCCTACATCTAAACGTAGTCTTAACGTCTAAAGAGATGGCGAATTTAACGCTTAACAGTAGCGGTTTGCAAAATTTAGCCACGCAAACTGGCGGCGTTTATTACACTGCTGACAAACTGCAGAGCATCCTAAATGATCTCGATGGTGGGCAACCTATTGTGCGCTTAATCGACGAGCAGTTTGCCTTCATCAAGCCTTGGTGGGTGTTTGCCCTGTTCTTTTTTGCCATTGTTAGCGAATGGCTTATTCGCAAGAAGAATAATCTATGTTAGCCGCCTCACTATTATCTATGGCTTTGGCTTGCTGCGCTAACCAGCAACAAGGCGACTCAACTCTCGATGGAGTTTCCGTACCATTACGTCAAGACTTGAGCGATGAACTGAGTGATGCTTTAAGCTATTTGGAGCAGCAACGATGGCACGAAGCGATTCCTATATTGCAGCGCTTAGTGAGCAGTCCGGATTCTGCTGTTCACAAGCATCAAAACGATTTGTATGTCGGTGTTGCGAGTTTTGCGGCGAAGCAGTTGCGCAATTTACCGCCAGCGGCTAGCGAATGGTACCGCAATAATTATCAAGAACTGGCGGCGGCGGTTGTTTTGCAGCACCAACGTCCACTAAACATTGAGGCGCTCGAGCGCGCGACTTTGCAATATGCGGGTTTGACCGCAGAGAAAACAGCGCAACTAACTTTATATGATGCTTATGTAGATCGTAACTATTACGATCTATGCCAAGATGCTCTAGATGAACGGCGTCCGTATGTTGCACTTGATAATTTGCAACCCGCCTGGAGTTACAAGTTTGGCGACGTGCTGCCTTTGCGCCACAACACTCACCGTCTAGCTTTTGGTAATGGTTTGGTTTATGCGACCAACGGACACGATGTTGTGGCACTCGATTCAGTAACTGGCAGTGAGCGCTGGAAGTTCAAGAACTTGGCTTGGCTCGACATAAACAACAAGTTAAATGCTGAGCTGCATGCCGCGCAATCGCGGTTTACTTCACTACAGCCGGTGTTAAGCAATGGTGTGCTGTTAGTTAACATTCATCAGGCCAAAGCTGTTGGCCGCAGCGACAAGTATAGAAGAATCGACATTCGCCATATGACTCCGCTACGTCGCCTGCATGCCTTCGATGCACATAGTGGTGAATTACTGTGGCGACAAGTCATCGAAGCAGATGACGCCGAAACTAACAGCATCACGATTGGTGCCCCGCTAGTTAGCTCTGGAAGAGTTTTTGTTCCGGTTTATGATGCCAGCGGTAACGTCGATATTTCTCTTATGTGTTTTGATTTACATAGCGGCAAACAGCTGTTCAAAACGTTCTTGGCCAGTGGTTCAATGGAGACTAACCTCTTCGGCAACCTGCTCACCGAAGCAGCGACTCCGGCGCCAGTCAGTGACGGCGAACACGTGTGGTTACTTTCGCAGTTTGGCACACTCAGTTGTGTCGCAGCGCGCACCGGGGTTATTGAATGGACCAGAACATATCCACGTACAAAAGTAGTTGTTCGACAAGACGGAGGCCTTAGCCAACGCATCAATCACTTTGCGAATAATGACATCTTTTTAAAAGACGGTCTAATAGTTGTGGCCCCCCTCGATTCACAAGCTCTGTTTGCAGTTAACGGCAGTAGCGGTGAGCTTATCAAGTCTTACCCAGCGCAAGATCGCGACGATAACCGCATTCGCTTCATCCTCGATTATGATGGCAAGAATATTATAACAAGTGGCAGCTATCTGCAAAAAATCGATCTCGATTCCGGTGGCAAGTTATACACTTCTACCCAACTTTACAGATACAACGGTTACGACAACGAGAACCTACTGTCGTCAAAACTGAGCACAACTCACGCCTGGATGCCCTACGAAAACGGAGTGGCTGCCGCTGCGCTCAATGACATTAACGACACTTATTCGATAATTAATTGGGACGACTCTCCCGAACTAGCCAGCTGCCCTATCCAGCTTGACGATGGCGCGGTGCTGTTTTTGACACCTAACGGGATCATCTGTTACCGTAGCGATAAATCATATACCTTGAGTGTTGCGCAACCAAGCACAACTCGCCGCGACTTGAATTATTATTTGCAAGTTGGTGCGAATGATTTGTCTATCGTCAAGGCCATTAAGCGTAAACTACGCAGCCAACTGACTGAAGATTATTTTGCCGCAATCGATAGAGATCTGGCGAATTTGATTGTCGCACGTTGCGAACTATTGCTTGGCAACCGCAACTCTGCTCGTAGTCTTCTCAGGCGCTTAAGCATATGTGACGACAGAGATGTCGCGTGGCAGGCACTGGTACTCTTAGCCGAAAGTACTGCCACATCTAACCCACAGCTAATGAGTGATCCATTGCGACCGGCTTTATTATTGTCGCGCCATACAGTGCCAGCCGCAGCACTAGACGCCAAATTATCCGGTGACTGGCGACGCCTACTTGATACTTACTTGCTGAACGACAGTGATAAGCTTGTTTATTCTTGGTTGACCGAGACATTGGCTGATTCTAGTAAGCAGCAGCAGCTTGAAAAGTGGTTAGACGTCCAATTAGCAGGAGACGATTTACCAATCGACATACAAATTTCAATATTTAACATTGCGTATCGGTTTAGCAGTGACGACTACCACAACCACGCACAACTGCTAGACAATAATAACTCATTGCCAACCGTTTATGGAATTGCGCCTCCCGCTAAATCACCGTTGCCATTCAACTGGGTATTGCTGCATGCCTTCCGCGGTGAAGAAGATTTGCTGTTATTCCAAAGCCAACATACCCTTATTTTAGTTAAAGATGGAGAGACTCAGTACATTACCCCTTTTGATTCTGATTCTAGGATTCCGTCGTTGATTGATAGATGCGTTACTCTAACTGACGGTTGTGCGATTCTCGCAGGGCGAACCAGCGTTTACTTTAGCAACGATGGTAGTTACCGCATTAACGACATAGGCATCGAACTATCGGCATTCTCAGAACCGCGAGTGGCTGGCGATTTAATTCTTCATATAAGTCACGCCAATGACAACAACATCAGTCAACTACTGCTAATTGAGCCGCGTAGCGGCCGCGTTATTTACAAACAACAGCTAGAAGAAAAAGCCCACTACCGCAACGATATATTGGTAGCTGGGAAACACGCTATTTACGTCACCGCTGATTGGTTAGCCGATATTAATTTAACTCATCAACGGCCGATTGTCCGCGTCAGCAAACGCGAAGCTAGTGAAATCTTGTCGGAAGCTGCGCCAGATGAGATTATGTTCTCCAATAACATGGCGGGTGAAAACGAATTGTTGTTATCGTTCACCAACTTGCGCGGTGAAGAAAACACCACCCTACTTAGCGATGTACCGTTCAATAATTGCATTCAACGTTCATTTACGCATATGCAACTAAAAAATGGCTCGCTAGTAGCATTCATTGTCGAAGATCTACCCAATCGTCGAATGGTGTTACATTTGGCTTTGGTCGATATCGCCGGTAATTTAATGAATAATCAGTCGCTTGATTTACATCTACTAAGCACTGCTAAGCCACAAATTTCACTAAGCGGAAAGCAAGTTATTGTTTCTGCTTCTAACCGACACTACACTTTTGAAATAAAATAATGTCTATTCTCGCCATCGTCTTACTCCAGATTACCGCCTCACCTGCCCTCGAAGCTGCCGATCGCGGATTGCAGGTGCTGGCCCACTCGCAATTGGTCGATGGCTCATGGGCGGCCGACGTCGGATACAAGCTCAATAACAGCTACAAAGTTTGGCAACAGAATGTAAGCCACGTCGGGGTGACGGCTTTATCAGGCATGGCGTTTTTAGCTGGCGGACACGTGCCGCAACGTGGTAAATACGGCGAGGTGGTAGACAAAGCCGTAAGTTACATTTTGCAACAGGTGCAGCAAGACGGATACATCAGTAATAATGAAACCCGACTATACTCGCATGCCTTCGCCACACTGTTCTTAGCAGAAGTTTATGGGATGACACAACGCGATGACGTCCGCGCTGCCTTGCAACGTGCTGTGAACTTAATCGTTGCCAGCCAAAACGACAGCGGTGGATGGCGATATCAACCGCATGTTGCTGACAGCGATATGTCAGTGGCCGCGTGTCAGGTTTTGGCACTGCGTTCAGCGCATAACATTGGAATTCAAGTGCCAATTAGTACGATTGATGCTGCGGTTTCTTATGTGCGCAAGTCGGCAATTCGTAACGACGACCCCTCCTGGAGTCTAGACCACGATTCGCGGCCTGGTGATTTCCGCTATCAGCCAAACTTACGGGCTCGAGCTTCTTTCCCGCTTACGGCTGCTGGGATTACTATTTTGCACGGTGCCGGAGTATACGCTGATGCCGATATTGAGCGTGGGCTGCAACGACTAGAGTCGCAAGCGGCAAGCTTTAATCGCCAGTATGGAAGCAGCGTGGGTGGACATTATTATTTTTATTATGGCCACTACTATGCAGTGCAAGCTTTTCACATTGCTGGCGGTGAACGTTACCGCAATTACTTGCGCCTGATGCAGGGCGAGCTGCTCAGAATGCAAAACTCAGATGGCTCATGGCCAAACACTATCGGTCCAGGAAGCACCTATGGCACGGCAACAGCTTGCCTAATCTTACAAATCCCTAAAGAGTATTTGCCGATTTTCCAACGATGAGTCATCCACTACCCCCGGTCATTCAAAAGTGCTTGCAAGGTTTGCAGCGCCGGATGCTTGCGGTGCGCGTATTCAAAGGGACGGGCCTATTGCTGCTCAGCTTTTGCGTTATTGTGACTTTATCGTTTTGCTTAGATTACTTTCTACGGCCGCCATTTGTTGTGCGAATATTGCATGCGTCTTTTGCAGCATTGTTGAGTCTTTACTTATTCAAGCGCTGGCTAGTGACACCATTCCGCCAGCGCCCCACTGCAGTGCAACTGGCGGTAATCATCGAAAAGAGCCATCGTTTTGATGATCGATTAAGTTCTAGTGTAGAGTTGTCTGCACAACACGATATAGGCGAAGGTAGCTTCTTAGAGTCTTTAGTAGACCAGGCCGTTAACGATTGTGAACAGCTTCAGCCACAGCATATTTTCCCTTTAAGTTCGCCATTAATTAAATTTTTCTGCGCGCTTTTAAGTTGTAGCGCCTTGGCATTATGTGCCTATTATTTCCCGCAGCACAATAGTATCTTTTGGCAGCGCATGACGGGCAGCAACATTTCTTGGCCAGCACAAACCAAGTTGATTTTTGTCGTAGATAACCTCGGCTCCAAAAATAACTTTTTAACATCGACTAGTCCTAATCACTTAGTGTTGC
>JAPKEZ010000085.1 GCA_028821845.1 Planctomycetota bacterium
CATGCTTTCAATAACACATGCTTGCTTGGGCTTATCGCCAGGTAAAGTTTGCTCGGCAGCAACAGCGTCAAGCGCATCTTCGCCAGCAATCAACTTGCCAAAAGCAGCGTATTGGTTGTCTAGAAATTCGGCATCGCCATGACACACGAAAAATTGGCAAGAAGCAGAATCGACATTTTGCGAACGTGCCATTGACAGCACGCCACGCTTATGCGAGTACTCTTTGTCGTCAGTGAACTCGCCTTTAATGTTACCATTAGGACCTGAGCCCATGCCGGTGCCGTCAGGGCATCCGCCTTGAATCATGAAACCTGGAATTACGCGGTGAAAAGTTTTACCGTTGTAAAATCCTTCTTTAACGTAGTTCAAAAAGTTTTCTACTGTTCCGGGAGCGATGTGTGGCCAAAACTCGAAAGTCATGGTGCCTACGGTGTCGCCATCGACTGAGATAGTCATGTCAACTAATGTTTGTGTGGTTGATGTCATTGTTATTACTCGTAACGTTTTATGATGTGCCAGCCAAAGGGACTGTCTATTTTACTGAAGTTTGAAATGCCGATTTCACCGACTTCCAAATTAAACCCAATGTTGCCGAAACCCGGAACCATTTGCCCGCGAGGGAGCCATTGAATCTCTGACAAACGCGCACGCAATCCTTTTGTTGCTTCGTTAAATTCGTCACTAGCCTGCTGATATGTTATCTCTTTTGAGTCAACGCGCGCCTTTAATGCGGTTGACAAAGCCATGGCTTCTTTCTGAATTTCAGCAGACTTAGCATCGGCTTCGTCATTATGACGCCCCGTATTAAGCATTGAGTATTTTCCTTTTGGACTGGTGTCTTTGCCGCCAGGATCGTCAGTAAACTCTATAACCAAGCTGTCGAAATCTTCGCCGGCCTTAGCGCGCTTAAGTATTTCAGCAGCAAGAGCCTCAGCCTCTTCTTGAGTACGCGTCGCCGTAGTGCGTGTACCCGCGAAGGAAATCAGAATATGCTGAATGCGAATGTGCTCTGGCTCGTCACCAATATCTGCCATCGGGCGGCGGACTATTTCGTCGAACTGTGGCACTGTCCCTTCAACAACACGACAAGTCTTAACCATAGCTTTTTGAGTTGGGTTGGACGGCTCGCCACTAGGATTAGCAGTACACTTAATGTTGGCGATTTGTTCAAGCACTGCAACACCATTAACCATGATGCCGAATGACGAGTAATTATTATCTAAGTTTTTGACGGTTGGGTTATATGAATCAGTAATAACGAAATATTGAGAAGATGCTGAAGCTGGATTGCCACCCCGAGCCATTGACAATACGCCATAACGGTGAGCGCGAGATTTCTCGCTAGAGAACTCTGCTTTAATATTACCGTGAACGCCTTTGCCCGAACCGGTGTTGTTAGATGAGCCACCTTGAATCATGAAGTCGCGCAAAATGCGGTGATACTTACGAGTGTCGTACAACCCTTCATCAGCATAACGCAAGAAATTACGCACGTGAATCGGTGCAGCTGCAGCCCATAATTCGAAAGTCATAGTGCCTATAGATTCGCCATCAATTTCACAATCCATTTCGATGTAGTAATTGTTAAGTTGCTCATCACTAACGATAGTCGGGTCTTCGAAGTGGTGCGGGCCACTAGTGGCTTGAACTGTGGCAACAGGTGCGGCAGCCGGTTCTTGCATGCTAGGCGTTTCCTCAACAGTTAATACTGCAATCGGTGGCGAGGGGTTGTTGTCGCCGCAAGCTGCTAACAGTAGCGGAGAAATGATAAGAGTTAAGATTTTCATTTTATTAATTTAAATGCGCCAGTGATACCAAGACCACCGCTAACACATAGTGAAGCAAGGCCCATATCGATCTTGCGGCGTTGCATCTCGTGCAACAAAGTAACTACGATACGCGCGCCTGTACATCCTATGGGATGACCCAGTGCGATCGCACCACCGTTTACGTTTAGCAACGACCTATCGATAGGCATTTCTTGCAAACAAGCCAAAGCTTGAGCAGCAAAGGCTTCATTGAGCTCGAACAAGCCAAAGTCATCAAATGACCAGCCATTACGTTCGAACAATTGCGCCGTCGCCGGCACTGGGCCAAGACCCATCCGTTTAGGGTCTGTACCAGCAGTTTGGCTATCTAAAAACTCAGCAAGCGGAGTAATACCACGGCGCTCAGCCTCATCAGCCGACATCAATACCAACACAGCAGCGCCATCGGTAATACCCGAAGCATTACCCGGAGTCACAGTACCATTCTCTTCCGCAAACACGCCTGGTAATTTAGCCAAACCTTCAAGAGTGGTTTGTGGACGCATGTGCTCGTCACGGTCAACTACCACATCGCCTTTGCGGGGCTTAACCGTCACCGGCGCAATCTGTGAATCAAAGTGGCCATTAGCCCAAGCCAGCTCGGCTTTCTTTTGAGAATCTAAGGCAAACTCATCTTGCTCAGTGCGCGTTATATTGCGCTCAGTCGCCAGCAACTCGGCAGTTGCACCCATCAACATATCAGAGAGTGGGCACAAAAATCCATCGCGGTACATGCTGTCAATAATTTTGGCGTGACCCAAACGGTAACCATCGCGCATGCGATCTAGCATATGTGGCACCATTGACATGTTTTCCATTCCTCCAGCCACAGCTATCTTGGCGCGGCCAAGGCGTATGTCATCGGCAGCCTGCTGAAGAGTCTTCAGCCCAGAGGCACAGGCCATATTAGTTGTAAACGCCGTTGAACACTCTGGTATGCCACTATTCCAAGCCACTTGCCGCGCCGGGTTTGGACGCGCTCCGGCCTGGCGAGCCATTCCCAAAATTACTGTGTCGACATCTTCGGGAGATAATCCCGCTTGCGCCAATGCGTGCTTCGTCGCAAATGCAGCCAACTCAGTGGCTGGCACGTTATTAAAACTGCCGCCGAAGCGTCCGATTGGGGTGCGAACAGCGCTGACTATGACAATAGGTGATTCTGACATTTTGGCTTAACATGATACCTAAACTGTTCCAATAGAGAGTAAAATATTCGCCTCTCAAGGTAAGACTGCCTTTAGGACAATGAGTGAAGCATCACACAATTCATCACTTGCGCAACAGCTAGAACACAGATTCGGCCTGCGTAACCTCGAATACCGCCACAATCTAAGCAAAGAAAATCTTTTTCACGAAGCCATTGCTAATGACCGTGGCCGCGTCAGCCTCGACGGCGACGACAACGCGCAAAAAGCTTTCGCTACCAAGCTTGGGGTGAATGGCCCTTTGGTCTACTACACTGACCCGACTTGCACAGGGCGTCCGGTTAATGACACCTTTGGCGTGGCATGGCCAGAACTAGATGAAAAGGTTTGGTGGAAGCCGGACTTTCAGAAATTTAATCCTGAGAAATTCGAGGCTCTAACAGCACGTGCAGTTGAACACCTTAACCAACGTGGCAAACACCTTTACGTTAAAGATGTTTACGCTGGCGCTGATCCTTCGTACGCGCGCCCCTACCGATTAGTTTCAGAATACGCGTCTCATAGTTTCTTCTGTCACAACATGTTCATGCACGGCATCGAAGGCGTAAGCGACGAAGATGCAAAACGCTGGACTATGCTCAACGTACCATCGTTCCATTGCGATCCTGAACGCGACGGCACTGTTGGCACACGCCTCGCTTGCCTCGACTTTAAAAACAAAGTCGTACTAGTACTTGGCCGCGCCGATTACTGCGGTGTAGTAAAAAAATCAATGTTCACAGTCATGAATTACCTCCTCCCTGAAATGGGCGATATGGGTATGCACTGTTCAGCAAACGTCGGCCCTGATGGTGACTGCGCAATCCTATTCGGCCTCTCTGGTACGGGTAAAACCACTCTTTCAGCAGATGCCAACCGTCAGCTAATCGGCGACGATGAGCACGCATGGACGGGTATCGGTGTGTCAAATCTAGAAGGTGGTTGTTACGCCAAGTTGATTGATCTCAACAAAGATGACGAGCCAGTTATTGCCGCTGCGTTATCTATGCCCGGCACTATCATCGAAAACGTGCCACCACTACCTGGCAAAGAAATGAGCGAATGTGATCCGCAAGAACTAGATTTAACTGACAAGTCAGTTACTGAAAACACTCGCTTCTCCTACCCACTAGAAGCAAATCCAAATGTTGCTGAGGGCGCAAAGGGACCGCATCCGCAAACTATTGTGTTACTGACTGCCGATGCTTTTGGCGTGTTGCCACCTGTTTCTATTTTGACTCCGAAAGAAGTCATGTACCACTTTGTTTCCGGATTCACTGCGAAGCTGGCCGGCACCGAAGTCGGTATCACAGAACCGAAAGCAGCGTTTAGTGCCTGTTATGGTGCGCCGTTTATGTCGCAGCACCCTTCTGTTTACGCGCGTTTGCTCGCCGGAAAAATGGAACAACACGAGACTCGTTGTATCTTACTAAACACGGGTTGGGGTGGTGGCGCTTATGGCGTTGGCAAGCGAATCAGCATTGGCCACACACGAGCCCTGCTTGACGCAGCACTGTACGGCAAACTGGATAACGTCCCTACCGAGAGGCACCCTATCTTGGGTTTAAGTATGCCAACCGAGTGCCCTGGTGTGCCTAGCGAAATTTTAAATCCTCGCAACACTTGGCAAGACAAAGACGCATACGACTTAGCCGCGAATAAGCTAGTTTCAATGTTCCAAGACAACTATGAGACGAAGAACTTTGCCGCACTAGGCATCGACCCAGTGATGTAATCGATTGGCTAGGCTTATGCTTAGCATATTTCTTCCTCTTTTACTGCAAGCATCCGTGCAATCGCAATATCTAGCCGATGCTGCAATCAAAAAAAGACTCTCCCCCCGTTACGGGAGGGAGAGTCTGAGACTATCTCTGACTAATTACAGAACTGTTTCAGCTAGCGAGTTAGTAAGAACACCTTGATTTAGTGCCTGTGTGTAAAGAGTAACGCCAGAAGCGTTAGCCGGCACAGTTACTGTAAGTGATGCATCACCGCTTGCATTTGAAGGGATATTAGCAAGTGTGCTAATTGGTGGAGTCATATCAACAACACCGTAAGCGGTATTGATAGGACCTGCACCTGCAAGGGAGTAACCAATGATACAGTTTGAGTTAGGAGCTGCACCTGTAATACTGAATGTTACTGGGTAACCTGCAGTCATTGGAGTAATAGCGTAAGTTAATCCGCCGCCACCGCCACCTGACTGATCGTCGATTACAAAATTATCTACCCAGATTTCATGAGCCCAATCACCCGAGAAGTGAATAGCAAGCATCATGCCGGTATGTCCAGCATGTGCTGAAATATCGATATCACGTGTCAGAACTACATCTTCATCTGCGGCACCAATGTCGTCAGTCCATAAAACCATCCAAGTGACTCCACCGTCGTGGGATGCTTCAAGAGTAGTAACACCATTGCCGTATGAAGGGTTTGAGTGGGCCATGTATGCCACATAGTTTGTTTCAATGTCCATGTGGACATACACTTCAGCCATACCTGTTAAGTCAAACAGTGGAGTAACAAGCAGATTTTCAGCTTGACCATCTGCAGAACCTCCATCGCCGTGCCATGCTCGGCCGAGACCGTCGGTGTTCCATGGCTCACTGAACATCGTGTTGCCGTTAAGGTTTTGTGTAGTCCAACCAGCCGGAGGCACTACGTTAGCGTCAAAGTCTTCTGTTAAGACTGTTGTTTGAGCGCTTAGTGCACCCACGCAGCAAGTTGCTGCAATTAAGGAAAGTAAAAATTTCATAGGGGAAGATTTAAAGAGAAAGGAGGATGACCAAAATAGCCTATTAGTCACTATATAGCCGTTTTCTCAATAAAGTGGAGGTATTAAAAAAAAATCCCCCCCCCCATTATGGGAGGGAGAATCTAAGGCTATCTCAGACTAATTACTGAACTGTTTCAGCTAGCGAGTTAGTAAGAACACCATTATTTAGTGCCTGTGTGTAAAGAGTAACGCCAGAAGCGTTAGCCGGCACAGTTACTGTAAGTGATGCATCACCGCTTGCATTTGAAGGGATATTAGCAAGTGTGCTAATTGGTGGAGTCATATCAACAACACCGTAAGCGGTATTGATAGGACCTGCACCTGCAAGAGAGTAACCAATGATACAGTTTGAGTTAGGAGCTGCTCCTGTAATACTGAATGTTACTGGTGCACCTGCAGTCATTGGAGTAATAGCGTAAGTTAGTCCGCCACCGCCACCGCCACCTGCTTGATCGTCAACAGTAACACTGTCAATCCACATTTCGTGAGCCCAATCGCCGGAGAAGTGAACACCCATCATAACGTTAGACTGTCCAGCATAAGCTGACATATCAACGTCGACAGTAAGCAGTACTTGGTCATCTGCCACAAGAATGTCATCGGTCCAAACTGCGGTCCATGTTGCGCCGCCGTCTGTTGATGCTTCAACGGTAGTAACACCGTTGCCGTAACCGTAACCTTCAGCGATTGTGTGGGCCATGTACATAACCCATCCAGTTGCAACATCCATATGGAAGTGCGCTTCAGTCATGCCTGTCAAATCCAATGCAGGAGTTGCGAGCATGTTTTCAGCTTGACCATCTGCAGAACCGCCATCGCCGTGCCATGCATTGCCCATGCCGTCTGTGTTCCATGGCTCACTGAACATCGTGTTGCCGTTAAGGTTTTGGGTAATCCAACCAGCCGGAGGCACTATGTTGGCGTTGAAGTCTTCTGATAAGACTGTTGTTTGAGCGCTTAGTGCACCCACGCAGCATACAGCTGCAATAAATGAGAGTAAAAATTTCATTAGGATGTTAATGGGAAAAGGAAATGCCCAGGGTGGGCGTTATACCTACTATAGGGCAAAAACTAAAGTTGGCGGCAAAAAAACAAAAAAGATTCTCCCCCCGTTGCGGGAGGGAGAATCTAAGACTATCTCAGGCTAATTACTGAACTGTTTCAGCTAGTGAGTTAGTAAGAACACCATTTGCTAGCGCCTGTGTGTAAAGAGTAACACCAGAAGCGTTAGCCGGCACAGTTAATGTAAGTGATGCATCACCGTTTCCGTCTGTAGTAAGAGTAGGAAGTCGACTAATTGGTGGGGTCATATCAACAACGCCGTAAGCGGTAGTGATAGGGCCTGCGCCTAGAAGTGAGTAACCAATGATACAGTTTGCGTTAACATCCGCACCTGTAACACTAAATGTTACTGGTGAACCTGCAGTCATTGGAGTAATAGCGTAAGTTAATCCGCCGC
>JAPKEZ010000086.1 GCA_028821845.1 Planctomycetota bacterium
GCTGCGTTACCAAAGAATGCTGGGGCGAGAGCGAGTTGTTTGCGTTACGCAAAAACGCGCCGATTTCTGGGCAACATCGCTTCAATGGCATTTTCGCGATTTCAAAAGCCGGCGTCGAAGCTGGCAAAGTGATTGATGGCATGCATATCCAGGACACCGCTCCGACTTTGCTTTACGCTATCGAACAAGCGGTACCCTTATGGATGGAAGGCAATATTCGTGGCGATATCTATGCCGATCCAGCCGAGCCTAAATGGGATCGTTCACCAGAGCCACAGTCTGATTCGACATCATCCTCCAACACTGACGATGACCAGTCGCAATCTATTGAAGATTCGCTACGCGGTCTCGGTTATTTGCAATAAAAATTAATGAAACGCCTATTCCCGCTGATAATTCTTCTTGGATGCAGTAGTAATGTTGGCGCCCAGGAAGCGGATTTTGCCGTTCAATTTGGTGGGACACTGCAGCCAATTCCTCCTGGTTTAGTTTATGGATTGAACGATTTGCAACACACTTCTCAAGGCGTATGGGATGCTTGGTCTCAAGGCGTAAAACCAGAAGGTGGCGTAGTGCGTATTTGGGTTCAACGTTACCTTGGACAGTTCAGCAAAAAACACATTGATGCCGCGCGGCGTGCGCAGCAGGCAGGTCTTGATGTCATGTTAACAGTGGTTGGTGCTACGGGGGATGAATATAAAAAATCCGCCGATGATTCTGAGCGATCATTGAAGCGTCCTTCTGATACTAGCAAGTGGGCTCAGCAATTGGCTCAAAACGTACGCGAGATGATTAACGCGGGTATCAACGTACGCTATATAGAAATATGGAACGAACCAGACATGCCATTTCAATGGGATGGTACTCAAGAACAATTCGCTGAATTCTTCGCTGAATGCGGAGTGGTATTGCGCGAAGAATTTGGTCACAGTGTAAAAATAGGTGGTCCTGGTATGGCTTCTGGTTGGGGGCTCGGCATGTTGTTCTTCGAGAAGATACTTGATGCTTGTAAACGCCATTCGTTCTCTCCGGACTTCTTGTCGTGGCACCTATATGGCTCATTTGCTAGCGATAATGAGTACTTCCGCATTCCACAGACTATACAGTCCATGGCGGAAACTCGTGGCCTTGGTACCCCAGATACAGTTCTCTCAGAATGGAATGTTTCTTTGCCTAGACCAGTAGCGAGAGGAATGGACACCAACGTCGGCGCAGCTTATTGGACAGCAGTGGTCGGTTCGTTGATTCAGACTCCGGCCAAAGACGCATTGTATTTTTTCTTGCAAGACGGAAGCTGGGAGGCCACTAAAGATTTCGCTGGACAATCAGTGGGTGCATTCACGTTACGTGGCGCACCAAAGTCGACATTCTCGGCAATGAAGTTAATGGGTGAAGTGGCGAAATCGCCCGCAGTACCTCTGCAGCGCTTGCAAGCCCCAAATAATTTGGTTTGCGTTGCGACTCGCAATAAGCAACAAGGTAATTTATTGATTTCAAACTCGCCGGGTGACATTTTGAGGTTAGGGAGGAAGTTCCTAGCAAACACATCTTTGTTTATGGGCGACCTTAAAGGTAAGGACAGCCTTTTGATGGCGCATCTTTCAGGTAAAACTAAGTTCGATAAATTAGACCTTAGCGAAGAATGGCGGGTGCCTTTAGTTGAACTCAAAAAGTTAATGAAAGCCTTGAGGCATGAAGAGGGTAATAGTAACCGTTGGGTAACTATTAAGTTAGATCACTCACCGGTATCGATTAAACGAGTGCGTTTAATCGATGCCGACCATGGTAATCCGATTGCATCCGCTTCATTTCGCGATTTGTTTAGACCTTATGAGGTTGGCTTTGGTAAAGTCGCTGGCAGATTAGCCATTGAAGAATTAAGGAAGCAGGGTGTAAGCTCAAGTGAAGTCGCAGCTATAGAACAGTCTTTTCTCTCTGGTTCTAAAGAAATAAGGATTGTGGGAGTTTCAGCAACAACTATTGCATCCGCGAGGGCAACTCTTAATCGCAAGATGGCAATGCTCAAAACTGATTTGCCGGTGTCGCTGGCTGCCCATGAAGCTTGTCGTGCTGCAGAGGTAGATTCTGAAGATTGGGTCAAGATTGAGGGTAGTAAAATATTGGTCAAAGTACCACCGCACTCTGTGGTCGCCGTCGAGCTAAAATTGTAAATAATGCGAGAGCTGAACCACGAGCCGATACTAACCACAGACTTTAATTCTAAAACAAGTTTGTGGCGCGGGCTAGCATTGGTGTTGGTGGGGTGGTTGGTTGCATTTTTTGTTAAGAACGATGGCATATTTTCGCGGCGTATTCAAATTGACATTCTTGGGCCGAATCCAGCATTCGTTAATGACATACCATACTTTGGTAGCGTGTTATTGATAGTGGTTGGCTTGCTGCTGATATTCATAGTTGGTCTAGCAATAAAGTCTGGGAGTATCGACAGAGTTGTGCTGGGCATGTTAGCCTTAAGCCTCAATGCAGACGTTATCCCGATGTTGTTCCAACTTTCAGTAGTTGGCTTCTCCTATATCTTAGTCGACCGCGGACTTCGCCAGCGACGAATACCGTTCCGCCTAACACCGATGGTGGTGTTTATGGGTCTGATGATATTGTCGTACGCAGTTAGTTTTTTACAAAACCCCGAGCCGTTATCGTTGATATCGAACCTGCTGTATCGTTCAACGTACTTAATTTTGGTGATATTGCTACCAGCCTTGTTAGTGAGTCGTCGCCATCTTGATACTTTATTCGACTTTATGCTTGTGGCAGCCATGCTTACGGTTGGCGTTGAGATTGCACAATATATCCTGTCAGCTATGAGCGGCAGCATCATTACATTTTCAACATCTGGATATAACAGTGTTGTGACACCATTCGGCACCATACCGCGCCTGACTGGTTTGATGTATCACCCAAACCACCAATCAAATATATTGGCCACTCAAGGGATAATGGCGTTGTGGTTCTCTCTGCAACCCAAAGGCACTCTCAATCGCCGCCGCCGCATGTTCTTGTTTGCTGGCTATATCATTCTCGCTTTCGGAACAGTAATAACGATGTCGCGTTCTGGATGGCTATCAATAGCTGTTGCCACCGTATTAGTTCCGCTAATACGGTTCAATAAAATCGCACCATGGTATTTCGTGACGTTGGTTGGGTTAGGTTTGTTGGCTTACACAACTGGCTTGGGCGAAGCTTCTTACAAAGTAATTCATGACATTAATGGCGCCTCGGCCGACTTCCGTTGGCACATCGACGATATTGCACTTGAAGCATTCTTTACGCGTCCGTGGTTCGGAGTAGGCACCAGTAACTTGCTCGATTTCTTCAATCCATACCAGCTTGAGGTGCATGATACTTATTTGCAAATCGCGTCTGGCATGGGCCTCTTTGGCATACTTGTTTTTGGCGGATACATTCTAACCACTATAATCCGCCTCATCAATGTGGTACTCAATCCCGCAAGTCCAGCCTATCGCGATTGGGCAATTGCCTTGCTGTTCGGATTGATGATCACGGCAATTCAGTCATTCTTCGCCATGTTCTTGTGGATTAAGTTTTTGTGGGGTGTCTTCGGTATTGCAGAGTCCGTAATCATGAATAATAGCGATAAAAAGACCCACCAGAGTGCAAACGACTTCATTTTCTTGCCTCCGCAACGTTAATCTACTAGCTACATGAACGACGTCTCCTCGATTGTTTTCGCCATTTACAGCCGCCGTTTGATGGTGATGTTAGTGCTTTTAGGCTCGGTAGGCACGGGGATTTTTTACACGCAGCAAACACCGTCCGAATATTTGTCGGTGGCCAAGATATTAATTCCTGCGACATCGCCAACCGTCAGCCTTAAAACTGAGGGTGGCAATATCCCTAATGGCCCGATTGTTCCAGACCAAAACGAAGATTTGCGGGTCGGAGTCATTGGAATTATTCGTAGCGGGGCAGTTCACGATCGTGTTGCTAAAGCCTTGCCCGGCATCAATCCCAAAACTATTCGCAAAAATGTTATTGGCGATATCGGTAGCGATTCGTTTTTACATGTGTTGGCTTATGCGAAGACTCAAGAAGAAGCAGCGATGCTTGCCAACGCTTTCTCGGAGGCTTTCCAAGACGAAATGCAAGCTATACTTGAGTCTAGCCCACGACGCACACTTGAATCTTTTATAGCTAGAGAGCCTATGGCGTGGCAACAATTCTCACAGTACTCTACTGAATTAGTTAGCTACCTCGAAGGTGCTAATTTCACAGACCTCGAAGTTGAAGCAGTTAACATGCTCGCTCAACGTCAAGCAGTGCAGCGACAAATTGAGGCGCTAGAGCTGCAGCACAGTAGTAACTTGGCGCAACGTCCAGTTTATAAACAGCTCTTCGAAAGCCGCCCAGAGTTTATTGTTACAGGACAATTGTTAAGCGAAAACTCTGTTTATAAGTCATCACTCGAACGTTCGAGTAAATTGGCAACTGAATTGGCGTTAAAGAAACTCGAACTGACAGACAAACACCCTGAGATAGTACGTTTGACTAACGAGTTGTCAATGGTGCAGGCGCGCATGTCGCAACAAGCGGAGATGACTCACTCTAGTTCGACTATGTCACAAGACCCACAGGCTCTAAGTTTTATGCAAAGAATGGTCGAAATCGACATTGCCGAAGCTAGCTACGATTCGCAAAAAGCAATATTCGAGAAAACCGCATCGCAGCTCGACAGTAAGCTGCAGAGCGTGCCTGCATACCGCGCCGACGTTTCGCTAATCAACGCACAAATTACGCAAGCACGTCATCACGCCGAAGATATTTCTGCGCGCCGAGCTGAACTCGAGTTTCACTTGACCCACGGCTTGAGATTTACCATGTCAAATGAATACACCAAAGCGCTTCCAGAGAAAGCTCTGGCATTGCCGACGCCGATTGGCATCATGATTTTCAGTACACTTGCTGGCTTAATCGTCGGCATTTTAGCTGCTGTCGTCTCAGAGTTAGTTAAGCAGATGCGTCTGCGAAGCCCATACTAAATAGTGCTACTCGGCCGTTCGTACTTCCGTGAAGTAATCCGCCATTTGTTGGTGGCGCTGGTTAGCATTTTGTTTTTAATTGCATTGGGCGCTGCTATTCGGGCTTCAGCCACATCGCAAGGTGCGCCCATTTGGGTGCCGCTAAGCTTAGTTCCACTAATCGTTGGGCAAGCTTTGCCGTATTTTTTCCCGGTGGTGTTGCTTATTAGTGTTGTGCTTGGTTATGGGCGCATGGCTGCCGATAACGAAGATGTCGCCGCTTTCGCCGCGGGCGTGAGTCCGAATAAATTGCTACAACCGGCTTTGTGGGCTGGTTTGCTAGTTTGTTTAATCACTTATCCACTAACTGCCGAGGTGGTTCCAGGCCTACACAGCAAAATGCGCCAGCTAATACACAGTGCCCCGATTGCCGCGTTGAAGAACACTAACCCTGGTGCCTCCGAACTAAGTTTTGGCGGGCTATATCTCTCCTGGAACGATAGCTCAGGTCCTGGCGTATTTCATGACATTTTATTGAGTATTGATTCGTCTAAAAGCAATGATGACGAACTTCGACTCCGTGCCAACCGTGCAATAATGAATGTAGAGGGGGATGAACTAATCTTCATGTTCGAAGGGCTGCGTACTTTTGTAGATACGCGGGGTTTGTTCTATAACCCCGGACAATCATGGTTAACTATTGACCTCGCCGCAATTAATTCAAATCGCAAACTCAATCGGCAAATCAAAGATAAATCGTCTCGCGAATTGTTCGCCTCACTCGACACCGATATCTCCGGCGACGATAGCAGACATACATGGTTTATTCTATGGCAGCGCATGTCGATGGCTTTTGCTGCGATACCACTCTCTATAATAGGCGCATTACTTGGATGGCGCCTGCGCAAGGGTGGTTTCGTCTCTAGCTTCTCTTCGGCATTATTGTTTTTGCTGCTAGTCTATTTCCCATTATTCTTCGTGTGCGATAACCTAGAAGAAGTAAATGCCTTGTCTCCACTATTGGCCGCTTGGCTGCCTGCCGCACTGTTGCTGCCTGTCGTAGCATTCATGCTGCGTCGCCATCGAATTCGTTAACATGCAAATCTTCGATCGCTACGTCACGCGCAATTATCTGCGATTCTGCCTGTTAACTGCCGTTGCTTTTATTGGCATGTTCACCTTCATGGATTTGCTGTCCCGTGTCGATGACATACCTCTGTCGCGCGAGGCTGTTGGATTAACAACAAGTGAAATAATTCATTACTATTTAGTAAATATGGTGTTCTTGTTGTTTCAGTTTTTGCCATACATCTTGTTAATAGCAGGTGTAGGCTGCGTTACTCAACTATTACGCAAACGCGAGTGGACACCAATGCTAAGTGCCGGTCGCGCAACTTGGCGCTCGTTTGCCCCAATCGTTATTTGTGCTCTAATCATCGCTACGTCGGTATCGGCTTTTCGCGAGGCCATTATCCCGCAGTTGTTACCGCAACATGAGTCTATTCAGCGCAAGCTGAATAACCATCGCGAATGGCGTCCAACTGATTTGTGGGTACGTGGCGAAGGGGCGCGACGTTTGCATGCGCAAGCTTTTACTCCTGGAGAACCAGCCCTAATTACCGGCCTCGAAGTCTTTGCATCCTCAAAATTTGGTAACGACACTCGGGTGTGGGCAGACAGCGCCAAGTATATTGACGGTAAGTGGCTGCTACAGGGCGGCATTAAAACTGATTCTAAAGGTGAGGTAAAGGTAGATGTCTTCGAAGCCGATGGGTTTAGCCCCGAAGATTTGTTGCGTTCATATTTTGTTCGTAATCGCCCCCTCGACCTTAATTCCGAATCTTACGCCAACCTGCTGAAATACGATCCAGGGCACCGCCAGGCTGAAACGTATATGTGGTCAGCGCGTACTTTGCCTTTTGTGGCCCTGGTGCTGTTGGTGCTTGGTTTGTCTACATCCATAAACTTCGGACGCATTAGCTCGAAAGAGGGTGTCGCGCGTGGGCTGTTGATGTGCGCTTTGTTCTTCGTCGCCGAGCTGCTGTTTCGTGACATGGGCGTGCGTGGCGCGATTAGCCCGTGGCTGGCAGCTACTGCTCCGGTAAGTTTATTTGCCGGCGTTTCTCTGTGGGCATTTAGCCGCACTCCAAGTTAAGATAAAGATATGCGCAAATTACCGCTACCGTTACTTCTGCTAGGCCTTGTTTCTTGTCAGTCTGCTCTGTTTAAT
>JAPKEZ010000087.1 GCA_028821845.1 Planctomycetota bacterium
CCGGTGCACGAGCTTGCGACCCAACTCGGGTTCTTGTAAGACGTTACACTATTGGCGTGACGGACCTCGCCATCGACTTGCAGCATGCTGATCTTTACCTAGACGGTAAACAGATCTTACATGACATTACTTTGCAAGTGCAGCATGGCGAATGCATTGCTTTGCTCGGGCCGAGCGGGTCTGGTAAAACGTCGTTGCTGCGTATGCTAAATGGCGTGATTGGCGATGACTTAAAAAGCGCCGAGCAACGATCTCATATTGGCTTTGTTCATCAAGACCACTCGCTAGTGCCGAATGTGCGCGTAGCGAATAATGTATTGATGGGGCGGTTGGGTTCATTAAGTTTTTGGCAATCGTTAAAGATGCAATTGCGTCCCGACAAAAAAGAGTTGGCAGCGGCGCATGCTATCCTGGAACGCGTTGGCATCGCTGACAAATTGTTCGAAAGAACCGATTCTCTTTCAGGTGGCGAGCAGCAACGCGTGGCTTTGGCGAGAGCTCTTTATCAGCAACCGCAAATGTTATTGGCTGACGAGCCGGTCGCATCATTAGATGCGAGTCGTGCGCGCAAAATAATCGAAGTGCTACACGCAACGGCCCATGAAGAAAACTGGACTTTCGTAGTGTCATTACACGACGAGACATTGGCTAGTGAATTTTTCCCGCGCATCGTGAGGCTCGAAGGCGGACGTATTGTTAGCGATGGCGCCCATGTCTAATCGCGCTCGCGTTTTACTCAGTATTGCCCTTGCCTCATTGGCAGCATATTTGTATTTAGGCATTTCAATAGGAGAGCTTTTACCACGTGGAACTGGCGTACAGATTGTGCAACAGTTTGCCGCCGCTGCACTGAGTCCCGAGGCCAACACCCAAAACATTCTCATGGCCTTGCTAGTTACTGTCAAATACGCAGTAGCTGCAATCACTTTAGCTTTTACGTTGGCCCTGCCGTTAAGCGTTATCGCAAGCAGCAGCTTTTGGTCTGAAAGCGGGGTAACCTGCCACGTATTACGCTGGATAGTTCGATCGTTTATTGCATTAATGCGCTCCGTACACGAATTACTCTGGGCGGTATTACTTTTATCCGCTATGGGGCTGTCTCCTATATCCGCGGTCATTGCCATAGCCATTCCATATGCCGGCACGCTCGCCAAGGTGTTCTCTGACATTATCGACGAGTCGTCACTAAAAGCCGAAGGCGCGTTGCACTCAATTGGCGCCTCACGCTGGCAAAAGTTCTTTTTCGGACGACTGCCTCAAGCCATCCCTGATATTCTGTCATACGCTTTTTATCGTTTCGAATGCGCGTTGCGCTCATCAGCTATTTTAGGATTCTTCGGCTTTCCCACCTTGGGCTATTACATTAAGCTAGAGTTTGACAACTTAAATTACGCAAAGGTGTGGGCGTATTTATACGTATTATTGGCAATGGTAGTGGTGGTCGAATATTACAGCATGCAACTTCGACGGAGGTTCGTCGCATGAGTCGCGAGCAAGCCGTCGAGCAACTGTGGCAGCGTCGTCAGCGCAGTAAGCTAGTGCGCTTCACAATTGTGCTGGGTGTCATCGCCACAACATGGGCGTGGATGTTCTCTGACATCACCTTCGCCGATTTATTTACTGAGCAGAGACTTAAGAACTGGAATCGTTTTTGGACTAAAGATGTAATACCAGATGCGCCAAATGGTTTCAGCGCATGGTTAGGAGAGCAGATGAGCGCTTATGGTTATAAAGCATTGTTCGCTACATTAGCTATTTCGGTAGTAGCAATATTCATAGCGGGGGTGAGCGGACTGTTGCTTTCCTTCGGAGCGGCGCGCACTATTGGCGGACTGCAGCCAAGTCGCTTTTCGTCGGTGATAAGAATTATATGTATCGTGCTGCGCGCAATACCAGAATACGTCTTAGCATTCTTACTCCTTGCAATATTCGGGGCAACCGCATGGCCAGCAATATTGGCTCTGGCCATTCACAACGCCGGTATTCTCGGACGCCTTGGTGGCGAAGTTGTAGAGAATTTGCCAAGCCGTCCGCTGCAATCGCTTGATGCGCTTGGCGCGTCGCGCTCGAAACTGGCAACTAATGCAGTCTTCCCGATGGGCATTTCCCGTTATTTGCTGTACTTCTTTTACCGTTTTGAAACCTGTGTGCGCGAAGCAACAATTCTCGGAATGCTAGGTGTTGTTTCTTTGGGATACTATGTGGTCGAAGCGCGTGCGCATAATGACTACGACAAAATGTTGTTGCTGATTTGTTTGGGAGCGGTGTTGGTGTTTATCGCCGATGTTATTTCTGATGTTGCGCGCAAGCTATTACAATAAGCGCATGCAAGTACTCTCAATCCGCTTTTGCGCAATTTCACCCGAGGCCGATAATTTAGTCGAGTTCTTGGGCTTAGGACTGGGAATGCCCTGTGTTGAAAAGAACCTAGTTGAAAGCGATCCAGATTCGCCAAAGGGCGGCATTTTCGCTGCCGGCGATGGCAGTTGGATTGAAGTCTGGAAAGACGGCCCGCAAATGCCTCCGGGCATTATGTTGCAAGTCGTAGTAGACGATGCAGATGAAATGTTTGAGACCGCTAAGGCGTACGGATTATCTCCGCGCGGGCCAATGGTCTCGCACGGCGAAAAAGTTTATTCGATTGTTGCGCCAGGTGGCTTGGTGATGACTTTTCAGTCGAAGCAAAGATAAGAGTAGGGGGTGGGGGTGTTATTTATTTCCTTATAACCAGATAAAGAAATAGTCTGAACGTAGCGTTGCACCAATCAGCCCTATGACTATTTACTTTTAGCAATTACCTTATCTGCTGTATTCACACTCTCGTAAAGAGAGTGTGAATACAGCTCAGATTTAAGATAGTTAAGCTCAGACTGTAGCGTTTTCACGGCAAGCATCAGCATAAACGGCAAATCGCTCTTCGCGATCGGCTATAAATTTATTTATACCGGCAAGCAAGCTCTCAGCATCAATTCGGGCTTCAGCGATTACATCTTCGCCAGAACCGCCTGTGCGCCAGCGATCGTCCCAATCGGAACCCATCGCATACTTGAAGGAGGTTTTGTGTGCCGTCCATAGCCACATCATTTGACGTGCGCCATTGGTAATGAACGTAGAGTTAAACCAGTCGGCATCAGATGCAATTGACTTTTGATAAGCCGCGTCTTGATTCATGAATAACTCGTGAGAAACAGCGGCAACCAATTTAACGTTTGGTCCATTGCCATCAAATGCACCTGACTTTAACAACTTGATCACTTCGGCAGTAGAAGATGTTCCGCGCACAAACACACAACCATCTTTTGGACGGCTGGAATCATAATCACGAATCAAATACGCACCTTTTGCCGCATCTAAGTAACTCGCCATGCCAAGGGCCTCGCGATCAGGTATTTCTACATTCGGGCGAGTGGTATGCAACGCCACAATCGGAGTATCACAAGCAAGCGCCGCAGCCAAAGCTGGACCGACTTCGTTCGGCTCGTATGGGTGAATATCAATCACCTGGCCACGCGGGAAGAACTGAGTAATACCAGGCGAGAAAATACCAAAGTGCGTACGACTGTCTTCAGCAGTCTCTGGTCCTGAGTGACCTGCAATCCAGATCGCCTTGCCCATACGGTTTGGCGAATCTTGTGCTAACTGCGAGAACAAGCGCATCGGACCGTACTTTAAGTAAGAGAACGAACCGTATGTTGAACACGCCCCCCAATAGCCAACGTAAGAGTTTTCAGGGTCATCGGACATATTTGTCGAAGCCAATCCGCAAATGAGACCCGCGTTAGAGAACTCGGTAATTGTAGTCGGCAATAACGAACCTCCTACATTCGAAGAACGGTCGTACCAACCATAGCCTTTTTGGTCGCCCCAATCTTTCATGAAGCCATCGATGTTCGTTGAGCCAGCTAAGTCGGCAGAAGCGGCAACCACGATAGGGCGTCCGTATTTTTCACGGCCGACGCTGTTCATGTATGCAGCAACATTAGCCAATCCTTTACGGTTAGGCTGCATTTCGCCGGGCTTAAAGTAAATGTCTTCTGGCAACCGCGCTGGATCTGTTAAGGCGCCATCTTGGTATGGGTCTTCTGCGCCTAAGCGGAAGCCATCCATCTCGCCTAATGCTGGTACGCTATCGCCCAACTCAACCAAGCGGTTTGCTAAGTACTCACAGAAATTGTCATCATCAAGCAACGACATAACTTCTTGCAAGTTAGTAGCTGTTTGCGCTTTGAAATCTTCTGCACGATCAGGCTTGCCTTGACCGAAGCCAGTGAACTCTATCCCGTACTTGTCGGAAAAGAACTTTTTAGTAGCCCAGAATATTTCAGAGTTTGGCTTGTGCGCTGCGCCGTGCGAAGCATAGCCCTCAACGCCATAGCCGCGGCCCTTGATCGTTTTAAACCAAGTACAACGTGGTTGGTCGCCGTCCGCAAAAACGTTTTCTAACAAAGTAGAAGTCACCTGAGCATAATCCGTGCCATCGGTAACACCACGCGTGCGCCATCCGTATGAATCGAACCACTCTTGTGGCTCGCCATAAACCATCGATGAATAAGGGCGTGGGTCTATGCCGTTGTCGTTCCAGTCGAGTAGGTAGTTGAAATTGCTCAAACCCAATCCCCATGAAGTGTGCTTCGTCTCATGATGACAACCAGCAGTGTGTCCGCCTTCTCCTTCCATCGCAAATACGCGAACCTCGCCAGCGCCAGCATGCTTGAGTGCTAAAGCAATGCCCGCCGCAGTTGGTGCTCCGTGACCTGATGGTCCGGTGTTAGTCGCAAAAATCATAGACTTGCCTTCTGATTCAGCGTGCCCAGCAATGCCACCGCGGTGACGGAAAGTAAGTAAATCTTCCCATGTAAGTGTGCGCTCGGCACCACCATAAATCGCGTACTTGTCGTCACCAGTTTTCTTGTGCATACGACGCATCGCTTCGTGATAAACAGCAAGCATGCTATAAATGAGTGGCGTGCAGTGCCCGGCTACCAAAACAAAACGATCGCTCAGACCTTTGTCGGGGCGACGAATGTCCCAACGCATTGCGCCAGACAAAGTAAGCGAAATCATCTGCTGTACTTTAGAGCGCGAGCCACCAGGGTGGCCTGATTGGCGAAGGTTAAGCATCAAGTCGATACACTGGTCAGTCATGTCACCAGCTTTTTCCCAGTAGGGAAAAGCGGACTTCAAAGATTCAAAATCAGGGGTGGTACGGGCCATTTAGTTATTAGGTTTTAGAGGAGGGATGCCAACGCCATAACGCTCAAATCCATGTTCGGCGAGACGCTTAGAGGACAAAGCGTTGCGCCCATCAAGGACCAACTTGCGCTTCATTAGGGACGCCATTTTCTCGTAATCAGGATTACGGTAGTCATTCCATTCGGTAGCCAAAATCAAAACGTCGGCACCGTCGATAGCTTGGTACTGGTCGTCGAGGTACTCGACGCCATCACCAATAATTTCACGAGCGTTTTCAATAGCTTCTGGATCACAAGCGCGTACTGTTGCGCCGCGTTCGGTCAAACCGGCGCATAAAGTAATTGCTGGTGCTTCGCGCATGTCGTCGGTCTTTGGCTTAAATGCCAAGCCCCACAATGCTACGGTAACGCCACTTAAGTCTTCACCGAAAATATCAGTCACCTTATGTAACATCAATTTTTTCATGTCGGCGTTAACAGCTTCAACAGCATCAAGAATTTGGAAGTTATATCCATGCTCCTGCGCAGTATGCATAATCGCCTTTACATCTTTAGGGAAACAGGATCCGCCATAGCCGATGCCAGAGTAGAGGAATGGTTGACCGATGCGAGCATCTGTGCCAACACCCTTGCGAACCATTTCAACATTTGCGCCAGCAGCATCACAGATGAGTGCGATTTCATTCATAAACGAAATACGTGTGGCTAGCATTGCGTTCGACGCATACTTCGTCATCTCTGCAGACAGAGGGTCCATGCGAACAATTGGTGCGCCGTTACGCGTGAATGGCTTGTACAACTCCTCCATCAGCTCGAAGTCTTCGTCAGATTCGGCACCAATCACCACGCGGTCAGGACGCAAGAAGTCGTCGATAGCCGCGCCTTCTTTTAAGAATTCAGGGTTAGAGCAAACCGACATCTTGTGCTCGGTTTGTGACTGTGCGAATTCTTTCACCTTTGCTGCCGTACCTACAGGTACAGTTGACTTGTCGACAATTAGTTTCGGGCCATTCGCCACTGCACCTATCGACTCGGCGACCTTAAACACCGCAGTCAAGTCAGCTCCGCCATCAGCGCTTGATGGTGTGCCAACAGCAATAAAAACTATGCGCGCATCGCCAACAGCAGTTTTTAAATCAGTGGTGAAACTAAGGCGTCCATTGCCAACGTTAGACAACACCAACTCAGACAAGCCAGGTTCGTAAATAGGAACCTTACCTTTTAGCAATCCCGCTATTTTTTCTTCATCAATATCAACACAGGTAACATGGCTACCCATTTCAGCAAAACAAGTGCCGGCAACCAAGCCAACGTATCCAGTCCCTATTACGGCGATTTTCATGATTATTAAGCGGGGGCTTAGTCTTCGGTGTAACCGAGTTCAGATAGAAGGTTGGTCATTTCACCCGTTTCAGAAACAAGGCCTGGACGTGGTCCACGCTGTTTGTCTGCTTCCTGCATAAATTCTAACGCCTCGCGGGCAAAGGGCATATCAGAATTTGGCTTAACTACCTGCGGATTATTCTCCAGCGGGTCGTCATTAAGGTTAAGCAAGGTCAAAGTGCGATCAAATGAATCGAGGATGCCCTTCATGTTGCCATTACGGTATCCGCGAAACTCAATTTTCTTGGTCCGGCGCATTAAATCCATGGTGACTTTGTGGTTTATGTCTTCGCCTTCCCACATGGTGCGCATTGATTGCCCGCTCCGGCCTTGAAAAGCACTTAGCTTCGACAAATCTAGCAGGGTGGGGGATAAGTCACATATTGATACGCTGCCATTTACTATTTGTCCAGCCTCAACCACACCTGGCGCACGTATCATCATTGGCACGCGCATTACCTCGTCATACAAGGTCAAGTGATGGCCACGTTGGTCGTGTTCTAGAAAGGCATCTCCGTGATCAGATACAATCGCGATAATCACATCGTTCTCAATACCCCATTCCGTCAGCTTAGCAAAGAA
>JAPKEZ010000088.1 GCA_028821845.1 Planctomycetota bacterium
GCTATTAACGCTCTAAACGCCGATGTGGTTGCTTTAGAAGAGGTCGAAAACCGCGGTGTTCTCGAAGATTTTAATAAACGCTACTTGAAAGATCTTGGCTACGAAGTGGTGCTATTTGAGGGCAATGATAATCGCGGCATAGACAATGCTTTGTTGACGCGCCTGCCAATTCGTTCGGCTACTTCATATCGCCATTCCGAGTACGTTGATGCCAAGGGCGTCACTCGTCGTTTTGGAAGAGATTTATTGCGGGTAAACATCGGCGGTGAGTTTGATGCAGATGTTTATGTGGTGCATTTCAAGTCGCAGCATGGTGACGAGAAATCTGATGTTAAGCGTGAAGCCGAAGCTCTTAAAGCTTTGTCTATTCTCCAGGCCGAGTTAGATAAAGACCCGAATTATCGCGCGGTAATTGCCGGCGATTTTAATGAAGTGCTAGAAATGGACGAGAGCAAGAACCAGTTGTCTGTGAAGTTTTTCATAGATGCGGGCCTGATAGATGCTTGTGCGGGTACTGATAAATATACGTACAATAAAAAACCGTATTTGAGCCGTATCGATTTCGCTCTATGCACAAAGGCGCTGGCGTCTGAAATACTAAAGGCTGACATTATTGATTCGCTTCAAGGTGTCGAACTGAAATGCGCATCAGACCATTACCCGGTGCTGGTTGAATTTGGCGTCAGTGATAACGGCCAAGAAAAGCTTTAGTTAGAAACTAAACTAAATCACTAGGACGGATTCCGTCGTCAGCGCGAGCATCGCGCTCGTGGCTGCCATCATTGTCAGGTAAGGGCATGCCGGCTGAGACCATCGCTGTGTAAGCCGTCAAGCAAACGACATTCGCCAAATTTAACGAGCGAATGCGTTTGTCAATCGGGATATAAACACGGCTGTCAGGGTAGACACTCATTAGTTCTTGAGGCAGCCCTTTGGTCTCTGAGCCAAAGACCAAAATTGAATCTTCGGCGAATTGCGTTTCGAATAATGATTTGCCACCGCGTGCCGATAGCAAATGAAGGCGCTCGTTAATCGGACGCGGACTACTTATGGATAATTTGTCTAAACACGCTAACCAATCATTGTGTACATATAACTCAACCATCGCCCAGTAATCTAAACCAGCACGCTTCAAATACTTGTCTTCCAGAGAAAAGCCCAGCGGCTTTACAAAATGCAATGGCACTTGCAAACCGGCCGATAACCTAGCAGCGCACCCACTGTTATGCGGTATTTCAGGGTTAACTAAAACTATATCCATTGCGCGAATTGCTGGAGGGACATCTCTACTTGCTGCACATCTAAATGATAATGCAAACCAGAATCTTCGTAGTCGGTGCAATTTGATTTGGCGGCAACCGCTAGCAGTGGGGCTATTTCAGCAAACTTCACCGCGTCCTTAAACAGCCATCCGGCGAACACGAAAGGCAGGTTGGTTAGGCGATGCCACTCTGTGCCTAAATCAACAACAGTCCAATCGGTATGTTCAGCCACGGCCTCGAGCGCTGGGTCGCCAATAATTTGCACGGCATCTATATCGGCGGTAAACGGGTCTTCGCAATCACCTTCGATCATTTGCGCATCAATCTTTGACTGGCGCAAAACCACCTCTGCCAATGCTCGTCCGGTTCGTGAACTTGGGTCGGCGGACCATGTTTTCACATCGCTCAAAGAATCACACCCTGGGCGCAACATTAGTAGCACTGATTTAATTGATCCGACCGAAGCAATAACCGGTCCGTCTGCCCAAATATGCAAATCACTGTCTCCGAGGCTTAACACTGACGACGCCAAGGCGCAGTCGAGCTCGTCATTTGCCAACATCTCAGCAAGAACCGCTGGAGTAGCGATTGTCAGCTCGACATTGCAATTGTCAGCCAAACCCTCAGTTAAAGGCTGCGCCACTTGGTAAGGAACAGTGCCTATACGGTGCATTTCTCGAACGAACCGCTCTCTTCACTAAAATCGGCAATCACGTCATAAACCGTATTACGCTCAACAGGACGGCGTCCGGCTTCGCGAATGAGTTTATGAATATCTGCGCGAGTAAGTTGCTGTGGTGTAGAGGCGCCGGCTTCGTGATAAATCTTCTCTTGCGATACCGTGCCATCCAAATCGTCGGCGCCCATGGTGAGTGCCGCTTGCGCCACTTCGAGACCGAGCATAATCCAGTAGGCCTTAATGTGCGGTATGTTGTCTAAGAATAAACGGCCAACCGCAATCGAGCGCAGGCGTTCGGTAGCACTTGGCTTCTCTAAATGCTCGAGCTTGGTATTGTCAGGATGAAATGCCAGCGGAATGTAAGTTTGGAAGCCACCGGTTTCATCTTGCAAGTCGCGTAAACGCTGCAGGTGATCGACGCGCTCTTCGATGGTTTCGATCATGCCGTACATCATGGTACAGTTGGTCTTGAAACCATTGTTGTGAATTTCTTTTGCTAACTTCACCCAATTATCAGAACTAAGCTTACGCGGATACAATTCTTCGTGCACGCGCTCGGCGAAAATTTCAGCGCCACCACCGGGCATCGAATCTAAACCGGCTTCGCGCAATTCAGCGAGTACTTCGGCCACGGGTTTTTTTGCTAGCCTTACAATTTGGTCAATCTCGACCATTGTGAAAGCTTTTACATGAATATCAGGACGTCCACGTTTTGCTGCGCGCAAAATATCTAAAAAATATGGGTAGCCTAAAGCCGGCCATACGCCCGCCACCATGTGGACTTCGGTAGCCTCAGGGTTAGCAGTTTTAACGGCATTCTCAATCTGATCAGGCGACATGCAATAAGCACCGTCATCCCCTGGACGCCGCTGAAATGCGCAAAAATCACACATTTGATTACAGTAATTGGTGTAATTAACGTGGGTATTAACGTTGTAATAACACACGTCGCCATGCATTTGCTCGCGGACATGGTTGGCTAGTAGGCCCAATAATGTGACATCATCGGTCTTGAACATTGCCACGCCATCTTCGAAGCTAAGGCGTTTGCCGGCCATGACTTTAGCTGGTATGCCAGCAATCCCGGCTGCTGCTGCGCGCTGTTCAAGATGGTCGATGAGGATGTCCACTACAGACAGTTTAACTTCGCGGCGCTAGAATTTGGCCAATGCCACTCGACCTACACCAAGCCGCGTCAAAGCTCGGAGTTTCTCCAGCTACTGTGCAGCGCTGGGCTCGCCAGGGTCGCTTGGGGATGATGCGCCCGAGCGGCGAGTTTTTATTTGAAGAGCGTGAACTGCAGCAGTGGGCCCGTAATCAAGGCTTGAAGATTCGTAATGAGTTAAAGAAGCCGCAAAACGTGCGTGCCTTGCAAGATAAACCATTGTCTGCGGCGCTGGCTAAAGGTGCTATCTTGCACAACGTGGCGGGGCACACGCCAGGAGAGGTGCTTTCGGCATTGGTTGAACTTTCGCCCGTGACAGAAGATCGAAACCGCACCGTGTTATTACAGCAACTCATCGAGCGCGAAGCGTTGGCGTCCACGGCTTTGTCGGCGGGGGTTGCCTTGCCACATCCGCGTGCACCAAGTGCCGCATTTACTGATTCGCCGATAGTGGTTATTGCCATGCTTGAGCAGCCCGTTGATTGGTTAGCGCTTGACGGCGAATTGGTGCACACCGCAATTTTGCTGCTGAACCCGACTCCGCATGAACATTTGCAAGTGCTGTCGCGTTTGGCGTTGGTGTTGCGCGAACAGAAATTGGTTGACTCACTTAAAGAGCGAAATTCTGCCGAAGATATTTTTAGCATCATCGACTCTCTCGAACCGAGCAATGTCTAGAGCTAACATCTTTCACACGCGCGGCGCGCGCAGCGAGCCATGGCAGTTGGCGGGCGCGGCATTGTTGGTGGGTATCGCAGCGTCAATAGTGGCGATGGCATTGCGCGGCGGTGTTCATTATTTGTTTGAGTTGTCGAACGAACTCCGCAGTCATTGGTGGGGGATGTTATTGCTTCCTGCTGTTGGTGCTATGCTTGGTGTGTTTATTATTCGTGTATTATTTCGCGAACCAGGTGGACATGGGGTGCCTTCTGTCCTTGAAGCAGTAACACGAAAGGGTGGCCACATGCGCCGCCGTTCAATCATCAGTCGCTTACTCGGTTCATTATTCAATGTATCCGCTGGTGGATCAGCCGGTCTCGAGGGACCGATTGTTTATTCTGCGGCGGCTGTCGGCTCGTCCATTGCCGACGCGATGCGTATGGCCGAGCGCCAACGTGTGTTATTGTTGGCATGTGGTGTCGCAGGCGGTATTGGCGCGATTTTTAATTCGCCACTGACTGGAATGATCTTTGCTATGGAAGTAGTGCTAGCAGAGTGGACGCTTGGCGCTTTGTTGCCTATCGCTATTTCGGCCACGGTTGCCACTGAGGTGCCGCGTGCATTATCGCTTTCTACTATCGAAGGCCCGTTGCAAGCAGCGGGTTCCTACACATGGAATGGTGCCGATCTTTTGGCTTCGGGATGTCTGGGTTTACTTGCTGGTTTGATGTCCGTAGCACTAGTGGTTTGCATTTTTCGCGCCGAAGGCATTACGCGTAAATGGAAAACAAATTTCGCGACTTCTAATTTGGGCTTGGTCGCGGGATTGGCTGGCCTTGGTGTTGGTGCAATCGGTATCTATATGCCTGAGGCAATCGGCGAGGGTTATGGCACTATCGCGAATATTCTTAACGGCACCACGGCTTTAAGCTCGGCGTTGCTGTTATTGCTATTCGCTAAATTAATTGCCACTACATTGACACTTGGATCAAATGCACCGGGCGGCATTTTTGCGCCATCACTAGTGCTCGGCGCTATTTTAGGTTACGGTTTCGGTGGCTTGCTTAATGTGTTATTCCCGGCAGTTGCATTTGCCGATCCATCCTTCTTCGCTATTGCGGCGATGGCGGGTCTGGTAGCAGGCTCCATGCAAGCACCATTCACCGGTATCATGTTGGCTCTCGAATCAACGGGTTCATGGGAAGGCACGTTACCCTTGATCACGGTTTCTGTTTTATCCGTTTTGGTCTCTCGTACTTTCTTGCGCCACTCCTTCTATACCTGGGAGCTAGCCGAGCGCGGAGAACTTATGCGCCCAGGCTCTGACCGTCGTATTTTGTCAGAAATACGCGTCGCCGAATTGCTTGACGAAGAATCCATATCAATAACTTCGGGTAGTACCCTCGACGACTTAACTCGCGAATTACCTAACACCTCGCGCAATCAATTCGCAGTCGTAGATGAATCTGGGCGCCTGCTGGGTATGCTTAGCGTGACTTCATTACGCGGAGTAATCTTCGATGAAATGGTGCGCAAGGTTACGTCAGTCGATACGGTGATGGACACAACCTTGCCGGCGCTTAAGGGCGAAAGCTCACTGCTAGAAGCGACCGATTGCTTCGAAGAGTGCGGCGCGTGGGTGTTGCCAGTAGTCGATGCAGACGGCATGTTTATAGGCACCTTATCGAAGTCGATGTTATTCGATCGCTACCGTCGTGAATTAATCGTGCAAACCGCTGACCACTTAGAGTAATCTAAAGTAGCGCGTATTCTTGATTGCGTTGGCGCGGAGTGAATCCGGCTTGAACAATGTGCTTTTCGATTCCTGTTACATCAATTAATTCGCAGCAACCAGCGGCGGACACTACGTTTTCTTCGAGCATAACCGAACCGAAATCATTGCATCCCATGCGCAAAGATAGTTGCGCTGCATCAGCGCCTTGAGTCACAAAACTCGCCTGGATGTTATCGAAGTTATCCAGGAAAATGCGCGCAATGGAGGTTACTCGGAAATATTCAGCATGCGTGGCCTTCGACCAACCACCAGCAATCAATTCATCACCAAGCGGGTTGCCGCCAGGCTGGAATGTCCAGCCGATGAATGCGGTAAATCCGCCGGTGCGATCTTGCAAGTCACGCAACCGCTGCAAATGCTCAATACGATCTGCTGTGTTCTCAACGTGACCGTACATCATCGTCGCAGTAGTGCGCATGCCAATGGAATGTGCTTCTTCCATGATGCGAATCCAGTCATCGCTGGATGTCTTGCGCGGAGCGATTATGGCGCGCACCCGCTCGGTTAGAACTTCGGCACCGCCACCAGGCATAGATTTCATTCCGGCAGCTTGCAGCCTCTTAAGCACTTCAAGAGTCGTTATCTTTGAAACGCGAGCTAAGTGTTCAATCTCTGACGGGGCCATTGCATGCAAATGTAACTCTGGCCAGCGTGCCATAATGTCGCGCATTAACTCTTCGAACCATTCGCAACCAAGCTTTGGGTGATGCCCAGATTGCATCAAAATTTGTACTCCACCAACGTCTACGGTTTCTTGAATGCGTCGATAAATATCCTCGCGCTCAAGGACATAGGCCTTTTCTTTATCTTTAGGCGTAGCGTAAAACGAGCAAAACGAACAATCGGTTACGCAGACATTAGTCGGGTTTAAATTGCGGTCGATAATATAGCTAACCACTCCTTCTGGGTGTTTGCGCTGACGAATAGTGTCAGCTAAATAAGACAAGGTGTCAATGCCGGCATTGTCATGCAAAAACACAGCTTCGTCAAAGCTGATGCGTTCACCAGCTAATATTTTCGAACAGAGGGTTTCGACGTACATGGTGCTTATTTTAGCAGGTACTCAATGAACTCCCATTCAAATCCGTCTTCATCAAAGAAGTAGGCGCGTAACCGTTCTTCTGCGGGATCAACGGGCTTGCCCTCGGCGTAACCTGCAGCGAGCAAGCGTCCTTTAACGGCTGCCAAGTCACTAACAGCAAAGCCAACATGATTGATGTCAGGGCGCAGGTACTCACCGCGGTCTAAGGGTTGGTCAACACGCGCCTCTTCGAGAGCTATGTAATCAGTCGCGCCGCCAAAGTGTAACCATTTACGATTACCCTCGCCCTGATCACGTACCTGCCAATCAAGGAAAGCAGCCTGGAAAAACTTAATACTACGCTCGATGTTTTTGACAGTAATATTGGCGTGCTCTACAGAAACTGTTTCGCCACCCTTAGCTTGCAATATCTCTA
>JAPKEZ010000089.1 GCA_028821845.1 Planctomycetota bacterium
AAGCTAATCCAGAATCTGTGACTTTCTATGCCTTTGGAGCATTGCACTTTGCCGGTCCTCAAGGAGTCGGCGAATTGCTCAAAGGCATGGGCTATGAAGTAGAACGAGTTGCAAAGTGAAGCACTGCCCTTTTAGAAGAAACTATATGTAGTCAAGAAGGTTGCTGCCGTCAGCGACTTCTTTAGCCTGCTCCCCTTTCAAAAATATAGCACAGCTATTGCCACGTAATAACGCTTTATCGTGTTCGTGGACGATAACACTGCCCTCGCGTAGTCCTATCACTGGCGCATCATTACATTCATGAAACTCGCGAATGCGATCTAGTCGAGTTTCTCCGAAGTGCTGCTCGAATTCTTCATTGTGCTTAACGAATGCTGCTCCATCAAAGTAATGTGCGTTTAGTTGATATGGGACTATGTTCAAACTGTCAAACGATGGTGGATAAACAATAGGCATATCGTTGGTAGTTTGCATGGTTGGGCAGGCCACGTTTGAGCCAGCGCTCACTCCCATGTAAGGCATACCGTCTGCGACGCGTTGCTTTAAAGCCTGCAATGTGCCATTGCTGTGCAGTTTGTCTATTAAGCGAAAAGTGTTACCACCGCCAACGTAAACGGCTTCAGCATCTTCCACAGCTACCGCAGCATCATCGAAAGTGTGAATGCCAACTAAGTCGTAGCCCGCGTGAAACCCAGCGTCAATCATTAAATTGACATACTTGTCGTAGTCGCCGCCGGCATAAGGCACGAACAGCAACTGCTGGATATCACCAAAGAACTCGCGCATTTGCGCGCAAAGAAAGTCGCGGCGCGCTTCTCCGCGAAAGCCGCCACTACCCAACAACACTCGTGTCATTAATTAAACGTTGCTTCGAATACGTTCGACGTCTTGCCCTGCTGAGCTGCTTGCAGCCAAATTGTGCGGCCGAACAGTCTTGGTGGCGGTACTACTGAGTAGGAGGCAATACCACCAGCATCAGAGGTAGCGGTAGCAGCCAATTGTGGACTACTCAATGACAACACTACGCTCAATTGCGAAACTGGTGTGTTACCTAAACCTTGAAATGAGTAGGCAAGATAAGTCGGTGAATTAGGAGAAGAGACTGTCACGTAAATAACAGCTTGGGTCCCGGTATTTAGACTAGGAACAAGCAAGCGCATCTCTGCCGGAACAATTTTATAGATGTTTGGGGTACGGCAAACATAAACTTCACCGTTACCATCCATGCCAAGCGATGACGCTGAACCTGAGACATTAGTTTCCGCAGTGTGATCGACATAATCGCTTACAGTATTGGTAGTGCTGTTATAACGAAACGACAACAAGTCTTGACTGCCGGCATCGCTGAAAAAATAACGTCCGCTCATTCGCGCCATTGCCTTACCGCGATAAACTTCAGAACCAATAATACAATAATTAGCTGTCGGCCAAAAAGAGTGTCCGTATTCAAAAATAGGCATCTCTAGCCCAGCTGTATTACAGTTATTTGAAGGTGAAAAACAATGCGAGCCTTCAATTATTTTCCAGCCGTAATTACGGCCACCAGCATCGCCAGCCGGTTCGAAGTGAATGTACTCCCACTCGTTTTGCCCAACGTCGGAGATGTACATATCACCTGTAGCCGAATCAAAATTAAAACGCCATGGGTTACGAAGGCCTAAAGCCCAAATTTCATCGCGCACGCTTGAGTTCGTTACAAAAGGATTACTAGGTGGAATCGCGTAAGGTGATGCGCCATCAACATCAATTCGTAACATTTTGCCAAGCAATGAAGAACCGTTTTGCGCACGGTTCCCAGGATCGTTAGCTGAGCCGCCATCGCCTGTGGCTATGTACAAATAGCCATCTGGGCCGAAGCGAATGCATCCACCATTGTGATTACTGTATGGTTGATCGATAAAAAGAATATCAGAGCGGCTGCTGGAGTTTGCGACGTCGGGATTGCCAGCACTCGCCTGATATCTTGAAACTTGCGTATCCCCAGAGTTGTCGGTGAAGTTAATGAAGAAATATCCATTGGACGCATACTGTGGATGAAAAGCTAAACCGAGTAAACCCCGCTCGCCACCGCTTGAGTTGATTGCGCTTACATCAAGAAACGGTGTGTTCAGTTGCACTCCATTTTTAACGACGAATATTTTACCGTTTTGGTCAACAACGAACATACGGTTCGTCTCGCCAGGAGCGCTGGTAACCAGTAGTGGCTTGCTAAAGTTACCGCCAACCTGCTCAAGTTTAAGCTTGGTTTGGGCTGCGGCCGAATTCATTACCAAGCTCAAAAGGCTTAGCATAAGGGTGATACGGAGAATCTTCATTAATATAGCTTACATACAACATTGCGTTAGATTAAGATAATAATATGGGAATAACCGAATCTATACTGCCTTTGTGCGCTTTTCTGATATTAGGGTGTAGTAAAAACGAAAGTTTGAGCGAGATGCCGGATAAAAGGAGTCAGGAAGGTGGAACCGAGCCAGCTTTGAGTGACATACAGTACAAAGTGACTCAAGACGGTGGAACCGAGCCAGCTTTCAGCGGCGAGTACTGGGACGAGAAGGCAGATGGTCACTATGAGTGCGTATGTTGTTCTAACCCACTTTTTTCATCTGACAGCAAATACGAGTCGGGTACAGGCTGGCCCAGCTATTGGCAGCCTATAGACGATAGCGCTGTCAGTCTGCACTCTGATCGCAAACTGTTTCGTACTCGCACTGAGGTGCGCTGTGGAGAGTGTGATGCTCACTTGGGGCACGTGTTTGACGATGGCCCGCAGCCAACAGGAAAGCGTTACTGCATGAATTCAGCGGCTTTAACCCTAGTAGAACGCGATAAATAGGAAAAACCAACGACTGTTGCCAATCATTGGTCTCCTTTCCCCTTCGCTACTCGTAAAATTCTTTCTGCCATCCCCTGCAGTCGGAATAGGTTTGCACCTCTTATAGCTTCTGTTTAATCGGCTTGATATTTATTTTTCTTTAGCTTTTTCTTTAAGTTTTTATTTATATCATTGCGACTTTCTAGTAAAAGGTGTCTTAACGGTGGTTACCGGCGCTTTATTTATTAAATATTTCTTTTGATTACAGTTGACGCTAACTGTCATCCATATGGTAGAATATCCATATGGCGGAGGCAGTACACAACTACGACATTTCTGAATTGTCAAAATTGGCGGGTATCAGTACCCGCACAATTCGATATTACGGTGAGCTGAAGCTACTCCCTGCTACTGATCGCGGGCCTGGCGGACGCCGCCTGTACAGTAATGACGCCATCGAAAGACTGCGCTTCATTTCACGTCTTAAACACCTGGGGCTTTCACTAGGAGAAATCGGCGAACTAAATGACAGTTTCGTTAGTGGCGCCACTCCTGCAATGTTGCAGCAACTTGAGCAACTGTTAGCCGTCCGCACTGCGCAAGTTTCCGAGCGCATTCTCGAATTAGAGCAACTTCTTAACGAATTAAATAAATACCGTGAACGCATCATCAATAAACAATAATATGGCTGAACCCCGTAAGCTCCGTTTCGTAACATCTGCCGCCCTATTCGATGGGCACGATGCAGCAATTAACATTATGCGCCGTGTATTGCAGCAAGAAGGTGTCGAGGTAATCCACCTAGGTCATAACCGTGGCGTGCAAGAAATTGTAAAGGCCGCTGTCGAAGAAAACGCCGACGGCATTGCAATCTCTTCATACCAGGGCGGGCACATTGAATACTTTAAGTTCATGGTCGACCTGCTTGCTGAAAACAATTGTTCGCATATCAAAGTATTTGGCGGTGGCGGAGGAACGATTACCGATGAAGAATGCTCCGAGCTGCATGACTATGGTATAGAAAAAATTTACTCAGTTGAAGACGGGCGCTTGATGGGTTTAGTCGGCATGATCCAAAACATGATTGAACTGACCTTGGCAAACCCTAAGGTTACGACTAGCGATGTTGATGCAGCAATAGCTAGTGGCAAGCCTGAAGAACTTGCGCAAGCGATTAGTGTTATTGAAAACTCACAAGGAGAAATCGTAGCTACCCATTGCGATGACACAACGCCAGTGATTGGCGTCACCGGGACGGGTGGCGCTGGTAAGTCTTCCTTAACTGACGAACTGGTACGCCGTTATTTAATTTCATACCCATCACGCAGCATCGCTATTTTATCTGTAGATCCCTCTAGCCGCCGCACTGGTGGCGCTTTACTTGGCGACCGCATTCGCATGAACGCTGTACAAGATAAACGTGTATTCATGCGCTCAATGGCGACGCGCCGCGCAAACCTTGCGACCTCAGAATCTGTGAGTGACTCTTTAAAGGCAATGCGTGCTTATGGGTTCGATTGTATTATTCTAGAAACCGCTGGTATTGGTCAAAGCGATTCGGCCGTAACTGATTTGTGCGATTTCTCTCTTTACGTGATGACGCCAGAATTTGGTGCGCCGACTCAGTTAGAAAAAATCGACATGCTAGACTTCGCCGACTGCGTAGTCTTGAATAAAGCCGACAAAAAAGGGGCGCTTGACGCCAAGCGTGAAGTGGCTAAAACATATCAACGCAATCATAACTTATTTGAGACCGACCTTGATGAAATGCCAGTGTTCTTATGCTCGGCATCACGCTTTGGTGACGACGGTGTCGACAAATTATTTAATTGGCTCATGCCCCAGCTTAATGCATTTAGCGAGCAGGATTGGACGACTGAGGGATTCAGCGGAGGGCGCAAAGACATTCCGACAGTAATCCCGGCCGACCGAATGCATTACCTGTCTGACATTGCCAACGCCGTGCGCAGTCATAAATCACGCAGTATCAGCAATGCTGAAATTGCATGTCGTGCGCAAGCTTTGGCACGCACTTTAGCTGAGCTTGGTGATGATGTTCCTGCGATTAACTCTGAATACACCGCCGACCAGATAGTAGACGGGGCCATCGACGCTGGAATTTTAGTTTTGCGTCAACGGTACCAGGAGTTAATCCGCGAGATCAGTCCTCTTGTGCGCGAGCAACTTTATAAATGGCCACAAATTCGTGAGCAGTACTGTCAAGACGAATTCACATACCAAGTTCGCGGGCGCGACATTACGGTGCCGGCTTCGATAATGACTTTATCTGGTTTACGAGTGCCAAAAGTTGCTTTACCCAAAACTAACAACTGGGACGACCTCATCTGGTGGTTCTCTCATGAAAATCTTCCTGGAGAGTTCCCTTACACCTCCGGAGTATTCCCGTTTAAGCGCACTGGTGAAGACCCGGCGCGCATGTTCGCTGGCGAAGGGACAGCCGAGCGCACTAACCGTCGGTTCCATTATGTAAGCCGAGGACAAGCGACTGCGCGTTTGTCTACAGCATTCGACTCAGTGACACTCTACGGCGAAGATCCGGATTCGCGCCCAGACATTTACGGTAAAGTCGGTAACTCCGGAGTGTCCATTTGTTCACTAGACGACGCCAAGCGTTTGTACTCTGGTTTCGATTTGTGTGCGCCGTCGACATCGGTGTCAATGACCATCAACGGTCCTGCGCCGATGATGCTGGCATTCTTTTTGAATACCGCTATCGACCAGCAAGTCGAGCGACGTTTAAGAGAAACTGATCGTTGGTCAAATGCGCAGAAAAAAATTATTGAGCTGTGCGACGGCAAACAACCTCAATACCGTGGAGATTTACCAGGCGGACATGACGGCTTCGGCCTTGGGCTACTCGGTGTTACTGGCGATCAACTAATTGATGCTGCCGAATACATAGAAATAAAAAATGCTACTCTACAAGCAGTGCGCGGAACTGTTCAGGCTGACATCCTTAAAGAAGATCAGGCGCAGAACACGTGTATCTTTAGTACCGAGTTCGCGCTAAAAGTAATGGGAGATATTCAGCAGTACTTTGTTGACGAAAAGGTTCGCAATTTTTACTCAGTTTCAATCTCAGGATATCACATTGCCGAAGCGGGGGCGAATCCAATTTCGCAACTTGCCTTTACTTTGTCAAACGGTTTCACTTTTGTCGAGTACTACCGTTCCCGTGGCATGGAAGTAGATAGCTTCGCGCATAATCTTTCGTTCTTCTTTTCGAATGGTATCGATGCAGAATACAGTGTGATTGGGCGTGTTGCACGCCGTATTTGGTCGATTGCGTTGCGCGACTGTTACTCAGCGAGCGAGCGCTCACAAAAGCTTAAGTACCATATTCAAACAAGTGGCCGCTCGTTGCATGCTCAAGAAATTGACTTCAACGATATTCGTACAACCCTTCAAGCTCTTTATGCGATATACGATAACTGCCAAAGCTTGCACACTAACGCTTATGACGAAGCCATTACGACTCCGACAGAAGAGTCCGTTCGCAGGGCCCTAGCGATTCAAATGATCATCAACAAAGAACTCGGTCAAGCGAAGAACGAAAATCCATTACAAGGTTCGTTCATCATAGAAGAGCTGACTGAATTAGTTGAAGAGGCCGTTCTTTCTGAATTCGAGCGGCTAAGTGATCGTGGCGGTGTACTTGGCGCAATGGAAACCATGTATCAGCGCGGCAAAATTCAAGAAGAATCAATGCTCTACGAATCACAAAAGCATTCTGGAGAATTACCGATTATTGGCGTCAACACTTTCACTAACCCCAACGCTGTTGAAGGTGAAGTTGTTCGTGTCGATCTAATTCGTTCTTCTGACGAAGAAAAGAAATCGCAAGTTCAGCAAGTTGCCGCCATTCATCTGCATAAAGCTGATGCCGCGAACGAGAGCTTGTCGCGATTGCGCGAAGTTGCGCTGCGTAAAGACAATGTGTTCACCGAACTAATGGAGTGTGTTAAGCATTGCACACTTGGTCAAATTAGCGGTGAGCTATACCGCGTCGGCGGTCAGTACCGACGCGGTATGTAAAGCGCATATTTACTAAATTAGAATACGTAAGGAATCTTAATGTAACTGATAACCGTCAGCGGTGTGCTCAGGTCAATGCCCGAGTTTTGC
>JAPKEZ010000090.1 GCA_028821845.1 Planctomycetota bacterium
CAATCGCGATAATCACATCGTTCTCAATACCCCATTCCGTCAGCTTAGCAAAGAAGCGAGTTAGTTGATCGTCGGTGTAACGAATCTCGGCTTCGTAAAGAGCCTTAAGATGCTTAGCCTGTTCAAGGTCCAACTCGAGCTCGAAGTTCACTAATTCGGTGCCGTCAACTTCACCAGCAAAATCAGGATGGAACATGTCGACGTATTTTTGCGGAGCAGCATAATCGTAATGCGGGTCCCAGAAGTGCATGAATAAGAAAAACGGTTCAGTGTAGTGATCATCGTTTTCTAGCCACTTTATTGCGCGATCTACAACCTGAGCCCCTGTTTCGGCGTCGGAGTGCGATTTATGATGGATCACTTGTACCTCAGTCCCTTTCCCAGAGCCAGATAAGTGTTGTGCCGCATCAACAGTGCCCAGGTAGTCAGCGCCCGGGACGTAAACGTCAAAGCCACGATGGAAGCCCCAAACTGGGTGCAAAAACGGTGCCGAGAAGAAACCAGCAGTGTTGTAATCGGCGTTCTGGTACTTGTTCGAAACCAGATTAATCTTTTCGCTAAGCGAGAACTTGCGTGAGCGCACGCCATGCTCTATAGGGTGCATTCCCGTCAAAATCGACATATGGCTAGGCAGCGTCCATGGCGAGGCAGCCATGGTGTTATTAAACATCACACCCTCATTGGCGATTTTGTTCAGAAACGGTGTGGTTTGCGCGCCGCCACCAAATGTGGCCGTGTGTCCGTAAGGTGTTGTGAAATCAGCTCTTAAGGAGTCTATTGAAATGAGAATCACCGGCCTTTTATCGCCAAATTCTGGATTATGCGAACAGGCGCCCATAAGGCCTATCAAGGAAAGTAGCAGTGCAGTGCGCAACATGCGCCTTATTCTACATTATCACTCGAAAAAAGTTAGCAGTCTTCGGGCTCGATACTCGAAAGTGCATGACCTAGCAGCAGCATAATCGGGCCTACTAAGTGGACCAACAGACGCTCGGGTATTCCCTTGGTGCGCAATGACGGGAAATTCCAGGGCGTAACAAGCAAGATTAAGAAATAAAGCAGGACCCCGCCAACAATGACCAATACCAACCAGCGGTAGTTAAATGAGTCTAAGTTCTTGACCACCAAGCCAACCGATATCAGCGCAAGCACCCACAATAATCCCCAGCTGCGCATATCGAAAAATTCATTGACGAAGGCTTCGGCGACTAAAGAGCGGCGTGTCGGAATACCATCCTTGCCTATTTGTGGACGACCGCTCATAGCGAGAGGCGATTTCTCAACCAGCTCATTGGCGCCACCGGCGAAGTGCATGACGTTTTCAATGGTAAGTTGTTCGCTATAGTTTTCGTCGATTGCCGGAATTTGCGCGCGAATACCGAGCCATGGTGCTACACAAATAATTGCGCTCGCTGCGAAAAAACCGATAGTGTGCATAGGGCGGCTTTTAAAGACTAACGCGGCGACGCAGGCGATCATGCATACTATCATCAACGCAAGCCCCTCGTTTTTCATAGCAGCGGTTGCGGCTAAGGCGACACCGGCGCAGGTTGCTAATCGTTTGCAGTCGCTACTAGTCGCCCGCAAGAACAAAGCAGCACTCAAAGTGAGCATGCACATCACCCCCAAGTCAGAGCCACCACCTAACATCATGTTTGAGGATGTGCCAGCGTTGTTTAAATCGGCCCAACCGTTTTCGGTGAAGTTAGTGACATATAAAATAGGAGTCGCTGCGGTGGCGATAGCGGACAAGCGAATCGCCACTTGTGAAAGGTTGCGCAATCCAAACGCAACCAGCCATGGCATGGATGCTGCCCACAGGCCAAGCGGCAATTGCACCCAGCGATCACTCCATCCGCTAAAGTAAGAACTGAAGGCTTCAATGATTGGCACACCAAGTGGGTAATTAGGGTGAGTGACCACGCGCCCGAAGTTGTCATTGCTGACAATGCCAGTGATGGCTTCAGTGAGCGGAGTGCCGTTGAATAACAACACTTTACCACGATAGGCCCAATGGTAAATAGCGTCGAATTCATTGATAGGATAGGCTACGGTGGCAATTAAGCTTAGTGAGCCAACGGCTAGCAGCCCGCATGTGATCACATTGGCGAAGGGTGACGGCGCGAAATTAGCACTACGTTTACTTTGGTAAAACAATGCGGCGCTGGCCGCGACTAATGAAATGCCAACGGCAACGCCCAAGGTTAATCCAATAACAAACATTAGGTTGCACAGAATTACAACTGCGGCTAAGCCCAAGGTGTAAGACACTGCAAATTCTTCACCACGAGATCGCGCAACCACGCTTTGGGATGGCAGTAAGGCGCGTCCAATGCAGATGCAAACGGCAATGAACAGTAGAGCATTAAGCAGGTGCAACATTATTTCCACCCCCGAACGGTTTCTATATCCACCAACTCGAAATCACAAATTTTGAAATCAGCTTGATGCCTCCAAAATAATATCCATTGCACGTCGCGATCAGCAGCGATTTGTAATTCTTCTTCGTTGAGGGTGCGCGCGGTATTCATTTTCGTCAACTTGCTTAAAGCTCGCGGATGACTTTTCATGCGCACTTGATTCTCGTAAGGGCGAGTTTCACCGTAATCTTTTACCCACTGAAAATATTCCGTCAAAAACGAAGTACCCTCTTTAGGCTTATACAAATAAAATCTTCGCGGAGCTAAATAGTAATTCAATGGCAGAAACCACCGTGCGCGAGCCGCAGTGGTGGACAGTGCTTCGCTTGGCACCCATAAAATTCCGTCTCCGGCAGCGGTTGCTTTTTGCATGTACTCGACGAATTGGCGCATTTCTGAATCAAGCCAATGCGGCCAATAAGTGCGCGCAAAATTCATATGCATCAGGCCAGCGGCATCGGCATCGGCGCTGCTCCATCCTGCGCAGTAGTCGAACAATACTTTTGCCTCAAGGCGCGCAGCGAGCTTTGTGAAGTCGGCATTGACGTAGTCGTCTGATGGGTAGATCAATACCGCAGCATCGAACTCGCCCTCGATTTCGTCTAGCGCCATGCCATAACTATGAATCACCGTAAGACCTTTACGTATAAGGGCGTTATATAGTTTATCTACTATTTCTCGGGGGACGGTTGCGGCTAAAACAGGGTCAGTCGCCGCATTATCAAGCAGTAAAATTCGTTTACCACTGGGATTAGGGAAAACAGAGACAATGAAGCGTGACCCACCTTTATTGTTTTGAAATTCGGCGGCATCGTAGCGTGAATGGTCAGGCACGAACCCAGTCTTGGCAGCGCCGATAATGGTGGCACCCAAAAACGTGAGCACCAACAACAGAGACAACGAGTGTACACGGCTTAGTATCGTAAACAGCATAGGCTTAGGGTAACCTAGAGGGGCACAAAGATGAAATCACCTTCTGCGAAAACATTGAAAACCGTAATGGCCATCGGCGCCATACCTGCGGTGCTGGCGCTGCTGTCTGACGATAAGGCGTTGCAGCAGTACGACATCTACATTTCTGCTGTAGTGTCCTTAACAGCATGGTGGTGGGCGACACGCGAAAAAATGGTCGGTGATATAAGCGGCTTACCGATTATTCTGGCAGTGGTGTTGGCATCGATGCCAGCAATAGTCAGCACTTTTGCTCCGGGCCCGGTTACAAATGACGAGCGCGCCTATCTTATGCAGGCCGAACTTTTTTCCACCGGGCAGTTGAGTGAACCATTAGCTGAAGGAGACCTGTCAAGAGCATTCAATCGTCGCCAGGTTTATGAGGATGAAGAGAAAGGCATTCGCTTCTCTAAATATTCTCCCGGTACATCAATCGCCATGATCCCATCGGCATTATTTGGATGGCCGTTGTTTTCTACATTACTGTGTGCGTTAATCGATTTATGGTTAGTGTTGCGCATTGCGCAGATGTTGAATTTTAAAAACGATTCGCGCTTAGTGCTCATACTGTTTGCAGCATCACCGTTTTTCATGTTGCTTAATACGTCATGGCAGTCCGAAGTGTTTAGCCTAACAGCAATTTTGGCGGCCTATTACGGATTCTTGCATTCGCGGGCGCAGTCAGTGGCGTGGGGCGCATTGATTGGTGCAGGTTGCGGCATGGCATTTGCAATTCGCCCACTTACGGGTCTTGTGTTCGCGGCTATCTTTGGCTTAACGATGCTGCGCAACGGAATGTTCAAGCAAACCATGCTAGCTATAGCTGGCGGATTACCTTTCTTGTGTGGTATTTTGTATTTTAATGCGATTACAACAGGCGACATGCTGACTGCGACTTACGAATTGTACGCTGCAAAGAATACACCGTTTGATGTCTATGGTAATGGCGACATGCTAGATGGATTATTACGTCAAGCCGGACGTTGGTCGGTTGCCTTTGGTGGTATGCTTGGCGCCGTAGCCTTGGCATTCTGGGGAGCATGGCGATTGCGAGTTAAAGATGGCGGCGTTGCTATAGCTGCTGCAATTGTTCTGCCGGTTGTATATTCATTGCATTGGTATGCCGGACATCGTTTATACCTCGGACCTCTTTATGTCGTTGAAACTTTGCCATTACTGACAATAGGTTTTGTGTTTTTGCTTCAAACGGCTCCTGAAAAAGTAAAACGGGCGCTACCGTTAGCGATGTTAAGCTTTGCCGGCATCATGTTTGTTGCGCGTCTAGACCTAATTCAGCTAGATGCCGTGCAACGCGCAGAGCCACAAATTGCAATTCTAAAACAAGATATACCGCCGCGCTCCGTGGTGTTCGTACCATCGAAGAAAAACGGCGACCCCAACAAGGCATTTAAGCACTGGACCCCGTCTCGTCCAGGAGACTTGTTGACCGACGAAGTAGTGGTGTTGCGCTCTTCAAAACGCTTGCCGCCAGAAAAGTTGGTTAGTGATTTAGGGCTGCAAGGGAGAAACTTATATAGTTACGATCCAGTCACTCAGTCGCTAAGTTTAATCGAGTAATTCACCCCTGCTGGCAATGGCCCAGCCGAGATATTACCCAGCGCATCACTACGCAACAAAGTGACGGGATCACCTGCTACAAGCTGATAAAGAGTGTTTGCGTTCAAACCTTCGTGCACCACCATCTGCGTCGCAACATCATTGATCACTAGTTGCGGAACGCCAGTTTTGATAACAAATTTAGTTAACAAGGTATTGGGCACAGCCGGTAAAGCAGCGGGGTAGACTCGACATTCTAAATCGATGTTTGGGACCTCGTTTAGGTTGAAATTGCCAGCATTGTCTGCAAAGTAAATAAAGGGTGCGCCATCGTTGTCGCCAAGTGACCTGACTAGCATCATCGTATTATGCAGTGAATGCTTGTCGCGCGTTATGACCTGCACCGTGCGCGGGAATATTGCGGCTAATGGGTCTTCGACAATGGGCGTGTCATCTTTCTTAGTTAAAGTTAATTGTTGATGATTTTCAACACTAGTCAAAGGTGAAGGAGAGTAACCACGCGCATAAACCAAAGCCTCGACTTTGCTCTTATCAGCAAATGTAGTACGTGCAATCCCATCACTATCGCTGATGCCCTGATGCAGCTCTGGCAGTGTAAAAAGCACCACAGCACCACTAATCGGCGATCCACTAGCGTCGACAACGGTAATGTCAAAAGGCATCGCAATTTCTATGTCGCTACTTAGCTCGACAGTCGGAAGAGGCTGCTGCACAACCAGGCTTTCGGCTTTCGGCGCAAATAACAGTATTGAGTAAACGGTTATCACGGGCAAAAAAATCCAGAACAATAAAGAAAGTTTGCTAAGCATAATACCTATCTTGGTGAAGGATCCTTTTTAATGCCGCCGCCGCGGGTGTTTTTGGGCAATGTGACATTGAGTTCAATTACACCCGATGGCGTCACAAAGACTTGTTGCGGCTCGTCTTTCTTCTTAAGTGACCACTCATATGCGCCAACGGGTATTCCTTCATGAACGCGTGGACCAGAAGATGGCACAAACAGTTTTTGCTCATTGCGACCATCGTCAGGGACTGGCGTTAGAGTGATATATCTTCCGCGGATGTTTTTATCTTGCTGCGGAATAACCTTGATGCTACCAGTGAGAATATTGAAATCAATCTGGTACTGTTGCGGGTTGTTGATATTGATTTCGTGAACAGATAATCCGGTTGGCTTCAATGCAGCCATGTCCCGGCGCTGTGAATCTGGATCTTCAACAATTATCCAGTAATCGTTTGTCACAATGCCATTAATCTCAAATTGACCGTCAGGGTTGGTGCGTGCTTCTCGCATATGCATTACATTTTCGCGAACCACCATGCGCTGATCTTCCGCGGCTGCACCGTATATGTGAGGGACAGCGAAAACTTTGTACGATACCGCAGGTTCGCCATTTATTCTTACATGCCCAGCCACCGAAGCGAAACCCGAGTTGTTTAACTCAAGGTTGACTTGAGTATAGTTGCCAACCGTAACTTCTATGCCGTCTAGTTCAGCAATGGGCACCTGGGCGCCTTGCCACCATTTCCCACGATTGGCACTAAGCACATCATGCGCTTCTAGGCTGTAAGTGCCAGGCATCAAATTCATGAATTTAAAAGAGCCGTCAGCTTCTGGCTTGGCTTGAATCAAGTCGAGGCCAGGAGAGGTGGCCTGCACCACTAAGTTCGGATAGCGCGAAGTGTCGCCAATGAATTGCCCACTAATTCCGCCCGGCTCTTTCATCACTAACGGGCAATCGTAGTTTACATCTATTAATGAGAAATCGTCGCTTTGAGTCGGGGAGTAGTCGCGATGGTAAGCTTCAACGCGATATTCGCCGGATTCCAAATTCAAGAATTCGAAGCTGCCACTTGCGTCAACGATAACCTGATCGATGATGTCGCCACCACGTCTTATTTCAGCTGATGGCAGGCGCGAACGGCGTGGTTTC
>JAPKEZ010000091.1 GCA_028821845.1 Planctomycetota bacterium
GTAGGTCTGCGGTCTTTTGACCGCTTGGCAGCTTCATTTTAAGCCACGATGGTTTTTTGAGTTCGGTCATTTAATTACCCAGAAACAGATTATAACGCGTATAGTAGATTTATGTTTAGTTCAATACTCATCTCCATGTTTATGCTCGCCGCTCAAGAACCGGTAGAAGCCTCAGCACCCACCACCGTCGAAAGCTTAGACGCTTCATATCAGTCTGCGGAAGCCGACTATTACGAGAAACTCAATGCCATGTACGAGTCGGGTGACTTTACCGATATCGAGCATCCCATTGAGACGTACTTTCCCAAGTTTCGCGCTTTCGCTAAAAACGAAAACATCCCCCGAGGGGCACGCGCCCATGCACAAATTTGGTGTGTGAAAAACTTCGGTGAGAAAAACTGGACTCACCCTGACAAAGTGTTTTCTGGCTTGGCAAAATTATTTACATCTGAATTCGCCGACTCTGACTATGCGCTTGAATTCACCGCTGCAATGCGCCGAGTGCGACTTGAGGTGGCTTTCAAAATTGAAGTGATCGAAGCGCTTAGTAACGCAACTAATTCTGAACCTGTTAAGGCACACTGTATGCTTGCCTGCGCTTACTCTTACGCCGATAGCAACAACCAAGAAATGGCTGACATCACGGTCGATGAACTCATGGAGAAATATCCTGAGTCTAAAGCAGCTGCTGCAGCCGGGCCACTGTTGGTCAAGCGTCAACTGCAAGTAAGCAAGGTAGCTCCGGCACTTGGCGGTGTCGACGTCGATGGCAAAGAGCGCCATCTTATAGACACTCGCGGCAAAGTCACTTTTGTTGTGTTCTGGGGTTTCTGGTGAGGCCCTTGTCGGGGCGAAATCCCGACTGAAAAAGCGCTAGTTGAGCGCTATGCTGGTCAAGACTTTGCGATCTTCGGTGTAAACACAGACGACAGCAAAGAAGAATACTTGAAGGAATGCGAAGAGATGGGTGTTACCTGGAAGAGCATCTTCACCGGTGGTGGGCGCGAAGGCGCTGCTGCTGATTGGGGCGTCGAGTACTACCCTACTTCATACTTACTAGATGCAAACGGCGTCATTCGCTACAAAGATTTGCGCGGTGAGCAACTCGAAGAAAAAGTTGCCGAGCTAATGGCAGAACTTAACTAGAACGGGTAAATACCCATTCAGTAGCAGTCGATAACGACTTATTGAATTTATAACCAGCGTCGTTGAACTTTTTGAGTTCAGCGACGTTTGTTATTTTATTTTCTATTATGTAACGTGTCATCAAACCGCGTGCCGTCTTGGCGAAGACGCCAATCATTTTGTAATCGCCGTCTTTTTCCTCTTTAAACTGCGGGGTGATTAATTTCGCCTGTAGATTCTTGGCAACGACCGCTTTGAAATATTCGTTCGACGCCAAATTAACAATCACCTCTTCCCCTTCAGCATTTAACGAGTCAGACAAATCAGAGCCCCAAAACTTATACAAGTTAGAGCCGCAAGCGTTATTCAGTTTTGTGCCCATCTCGAGTCGATAAGGTTGCATTAAATCAAAGGGGCGTAAAATACCGTAAAGGCCTGACAGAATGCGCACTTGCTTATTAGCGAATTTAAGTTGCGTCTTATTGAAAGTGCCGGCGTCAAGAGCTGCATAAACCGCGCCTTTAAAGCACAGTAAACTCGGATGAGCATTCGTTGCTGAATGGCGCTTCTTCCAGCAAGAATAACGCTCTACGTTAAGCTCGGCCAAAGCGTCGCTCAATTTCATCAGCCCAGCGACTTCGCTTTTCGATTTCGCTTTAAGTATTGCAATCAACTCGGCGGACTTATTCAAAAACTGCGGCTGCGTTGATTCGACATCAACAGCACTGGTTTCGAAATCTAACTTTTTAGCTGGAGATAATAAGACTAACATCCGTTTGCGCTATCAGCGCCAAGCTTAGTGTTTTGTTTTGTGACATGAAGAAAATTATCCATCAAAATCTGACCTTGCGGGCTAAGTATGGACTCGGGGTGAAATTGCACACCGAACCACGGTTTTGACACATGCTCAACCGCCATTATCATACCATCATCCAACCACGCTATCTTGCGCAACGCCTCTGGCAGCGTTGGATTACTTGCTTTCAGCGAGTGGTAGCGCCCCACCACCAGAGGATTGCAAACCCCGCCAAACAATACCGACTGCGCGTCAAACTGCGCCACCGACGACTTACCATGCTTCGGCTCGGCATCAATAATCAACTCGCCACCACAAGCCTCGACTATAGATTGATGGCCAAGGCATACGCCGAGCACCGGGATATGGTCCGCTACTTTTTCTAGCAGTTCTAGGCAAACCCCGGCACCACTTGGGCGCCCTGGCCCGGGGCTCAGGATGATCGCTTGCGGGTTTAAGGCTAGTAACTGCTCGACCTTTTGCACATCGTTGCGCGCTACTTCAACATCAAAGTCACGTCCTGCAACCATGTGATAAAGGTTGTAGGTAAACGAGTCGTAGTTGTCGATGAGCAGTAACATTACCAGCGGAAATGATAGCGCAGCGCCACTGTCGTCTGATCGTCGCTCAGGCCATCGCTGCCACGCGCAATCTCAAGCTGGAGCTTGCTCGAATCGCTCAAGCAATAATTCAGCACTGCGTTGTAATCATTAATCACGTTCATCGCCGGATTGTACTCGCTCATGTCAACCCGAGTAGCGCGAACGGCAGCTTCAATATCGCCGGCGGTTACTGGGAATAAAAACTTTGCTCGAGGCGTGTCGTAAATTCTATTGCCACCGCTAATCACATAGGCTGCTTGCAAAGTAAAGGATGTAGACTCGGTGTCGTCAACCTCCAAAGACTGCGCTTCGGCTTGGAAGCTCAAGGGTCCATCTTGGTAAAGAGTCTCAACGTCGAACATCATAATTTCTTCGCCTTGAAACAGGCTGTCCGATTCACGAACACCAAATGATGCGCCGACATGCCAAAAATTGTCTGCGTGTTCATTGGCGACAATCAAGTCAGTGAAGCGCGCAGAAACAGAATTGCGGAATACTCCCCAACTTAAATGAGTGGATGGGTCTAGTTCAATGTAGTTGGCAAAACCGATATTGTGATCGCCAGCGAGCATGGTTGCGTCTGAGCGTTCAAGGAAATTTACTTCGTGGCTGCTGTGACTGTTCTCTAAACCAAAGGGCTCTTTAAAGTAACCTAGCTCTATCTTGCCCCAGGAATGGTCAAAGGCGATTAATGCTTCATGCACTTCGGCCTCTAACTCTTCGATATCATTGTTAAAACTAAGCGTATAGTCATAACTGTCACCGAAAGCGCCTTCAACGCCCAAGCGCAAACGGCGTAACTCGACATCGTCTTCACGAATGTCCAAATCTATTTTCCCAGTAAACGCTGCACTGCTTTCTTGGAAACTCAGCAAACTTAAGACTAGGCCGGTTATTATCATTTATTAATCGCTCGCAAAACTCTATCTAAAATTTGCCAAGCTTCAATAGGCGGCAGTTCATTTAAGTTTAAGCTTTCGAGTTCGGAGAGTAACTCACTATCGCCGGCGTTATTTTTCACAAAATCAAACAGTGATGGCTGCACGACTGCGACTAGTTCTGCTGCCGGAACATTTTTGCTTTGGCCGTGTAATATCTTACGCGATAGGCCTTCTTCATCATTCTCTAAACGCTGAAGAATTTCTTGGGAGCGATGCAAAACTTGCCGCGGTAAGCCCGCGAGTTGAGCAACGTGAATACCGTAAGAGCGGTCGGTGCCACCCTCTTCGATACGATGCAAGAACACTATCTCTTCGCCCCATTCACGCACTGCAACATTTAAGTTGACTCCGGCTCTTAGCTTGTCAGCCAAATCGGTGAGTTGATGATAATGCGTAGCGAACAGGCAGCGGGCCTGCAATTTATCGTGCGTGTATTCGCAAACCGCCCACGCTATGGCTAAACCATCAAAGGTGCTAGTGCCGCGACCCACTTCGTCTAATAGCAGCAACGAACGATTCGAAGCATTGCGCAAAATGTTAGCCGTCTCGACCATCTCGACCATAAATGTTGATTGGCCACGACTAATATCGTCGCCCGAACCTAGTCGCGTGAAAATACGATCGACCAGAGTCATCTCCACGCTTTCAGCTGGCACGAAGCTGCCCATCTGCGCCAGCAACACCACCAAAGCGGTTTGGCGCAAGTAGGTGGACTTACCACTCATGTTGGGGCCCGTGATAATCGCTAGGCGTTTATTACAGTCATCGCCCAACAAGGTGTCATTTGGCACAAAAGCCTGTCCCAATAAAGCATCTTCAACGACAGGGTGGCGGCCTTCTTTAATGCTTAAGACACCGCAACTGTCAGCACTCGCCTCAACAAATTGTGGACGCACCAATCTCTTTTCAACAGCGATTGTTGAGAGTGATTGTAAAACATCTAAAGAAGCAATCGCTTGAGCGCATTTTGCAACTGACTGGGCATGACCCAATACTTCCGAGCGTAGTTTTTCGAACAACTCGTACTCGATGTCTTTAAGTTTTTCTTCGGCACCTAAAACTTTATGCTCGTACTCTTTTAATTCAGGAGTGATGTAACGCTCAGCATTCTTTAAAGTTTGCTTGCGGATGTAATCCTCTGGAGCCTTGCCGACCACTGAGCTCGTTAACTCGATGTAGTATCCGAACACACGGTTAAAGCCAATCTTTACCGGAACACCCAAGCGCTCACTTTCACGCTGCTGCATCTCCGCTAAATAATCTTTTCCGCCCTGGGCAAGTCCGCGCAGCTCATCCACCTCAAAGCTAAAGCCATCGCGAATCAACCCACCCTCTTTGATGAGGAGCGGCGGGTCTTCGCTTAACGCTGAGCGGATTTCGCCGACCAATTCTGCATGCGGATCTAAATCATCGCGTAACGCACATAATTGAGCAGCGTTTAGTTCGACCAATTGTTCTAGTAACTCAGGCACGCGTTCTAGAGCCGATGCCAGCGCATTAATGTCGCGCGGCCCCGAGCGGCCACTAGCCAACTTTGCCGCCAGACGTTCGAGGTCGGACATGCCCGACAAAGTCGATGCTAATGATTTACGCGCATTGGCATTTACAACCAATTCGTCAACCGCATCGTGACGCGAGACAATCGCACTGGCATCAATCAATGGTTCAAGCAACCACTCGCGCAACAAACGCGCACCCATCGCGGTGCCGCTACGATCAATAGTCGCCAGTAAAGTTCCTTGACGCGAACCATCGCGCTGATTCGTTACAATTTCTAAAGTACGTCGCGTAGCCTGGTCAAGCAACAAATGCTGGTGTGCGCGATGCAATGACAACTCGCGCAATTGATCGACCGCCGATTTCTGCGTGTCATGCAGGAAATCTAGTAGCCCGCCACACGCTGAAATAATCTGCGGTGAATCTTCAATGCCATAAGCCTCTAGCGTAGAAACTTTAAGTTGTTTACATAAATCACGATGTCCATTCTTGGCATCGAAATTCCATGGCATGCGCCATGAAACCGGAATATCAGATTCCGTCAACAGCGATTGCAGGCGCTGAGCCAACTCAAACGGTGCGGCTTCTTCACTGCTGTTAAATTCTGGCAACAACACTTCCGCAGGCTGAATACGTGACACCTCTTCAATGAATTCATCAACGCTACATTGCGAGCATCGAAAAGCACCTGTCGACAGATCAGCCCACGCCAAACCGAGTCCATCGCCGTTGTCGATATCGACTGCTAGCACGAATAACGGTTCGCTGCCGATTAAGCTACTCTCATCAACTAAAGTGCCGGGCGAGACAACGCGCACCACGCCACGTTCAACAATTCCTTTGGCATCACGCGGATCTTGCAGTTGCTCACATATCGCTACCGAATGCCCAGCCCGCACTAAGCGAGTTAAATAACCCTCCATTGATTTAACTGGAACGCCCGCCATCGGTACTTTCTTAGCTTTGTCACGCGCGACTAGCGACAGCCCGAGCTCTTTAGACGCAATTTTGGCGTCTTCAAAAAACATCTCATAAAAGTCGCCCATCCGAAAAAACAGCAGCGCATGCGGGTGCTTTTTTTTAGCAGCGTGAAATTGGCGCATCATTGGCGTCTCTTTCACACTACTCTCGGGGGATGTCGAGCTAGTCACTCTTATTAGGATACCCTAATCCCGCCCGCGAGGGTAGAATCTGCGACCATGAGTGACTTGCACGACATTATATTCACAGATGCGCAACTAGCCTGGAAAGCCAAAGCTAGGGAAATTGCCATCGAACACCTACTTCCGAACGCGCTTAAGCACGACAAAGAAGAAAGCTTCAATGAAGATGCTTTCGCAGCAGCCTGCGAAGCCGGCATGCTTGGCGTCTGGATCCCAAAAGAATACGGCGGAACCGAAGACGGTATCCTTGCCCTGGCATTGATGGTTGAAGAATTCTCAAAGGCTGACCCGTCATTTGGTGTAGCCTTCGCCGTTAACGCTCTCGGCTCCATTCCTATCATAGTTGGTGGCACAGAAGAGCAAAAAAGGAGGTACCTACCAAGTGTCGCTAAAGGCGAATCTTCATGTGCATTCGCGCTCTCAGAAAAGTTCGCCGGCTCTGACGCTGGTGGCCTTTCAGTAATGGGCACCAAAAATGACGGTGGCTGGCTACTGCAAGGAGAAAAGAAATGGACGACTAACGCTTCACGCGCAAACCTCATTACTTGCTTCGCAGTGACCGACCCTGAATCACGTTCACGTCGCATCTCTGCTTTTATCGTTGAAGACACCGATCCTGGTTTCTCAATCAAGAAGTTAGAAAACAAAATGGGCATTCGCTCAGTACCTGTTGCTGAAACTGTTTTCGACAACATCCAACTTTCAGACGACCGCCTACTCGGTGGCAAGCCTGGCTTGGG
>JAPKEZ010000092.1 GCA_028821845.1 Planctomycetota bacterium
GCAGCTCGAGCGAGTCTATACACTTACTTAATTGCTGGTTAACTTTAACCAAATCCTCGCGAACCTCGGCAGCGCCAAACTCTTCGCTAAGGGCAATGTTTGCCCATTGGTCACTACATAACGCTGAAGCCGCCTCAACCGGGTCGATACTTGTGTTAAGCTTTTTTAGTTGCGCAACAGTTTGTTGGGCTGCTTCTTGATTGTTCCAAAAACTAACTTCTGCCATTTTCCCCTCTACCTTTGCTTTTTCGACACAGAGACTGTCAAAGTCAAAGACGGCCCCGAATTTGCTCGAGGCGTAACTCAAAGGACTTTAACTCTTCGATGGTGTCTTTCATTATTATGCTTCGCGCCTAGACGTCTCCGCCTGATCAATCGCTGCGTTTAGCGCATGGTATAAGGCGGTATTTGATGCCAAGGTTAGCGGCAACAGCATCTCTCTTGATTCTGTAATATATTCGCTTAATCGCTCGTCGCTCATTGCCTGATGGGCCGTGATTAGGTTGTCGAGACGATCGGCGCTTTTCACGACATGAACGTCGCGACCAGACCATTGCATGTTTTCGAACATGCGCTTATTGCGATCAAATGCTGACTCACCCTCTCGTTGATCCGGGTGGGTCAGCGCCAACACCATGTCTAAGACCTGGGGCCCGAAATCATCTTCGATGTCGTCTTGTGGGGTGTCGCTGTCTTCAAGAACATCATGTAAAACTCCGGCACAAATTATCGGCGCGGCCTTTTGCTCAGCAACATCTAATAAAATGAGGGCCACGCGCAAAGGGTGCACAATGTATGGGCTCTCTGATCCGCGGCGCATTTGACCGGCATGAGCCTGCTTGGCTAAATCAATAGCCCCGCTCACTGATGGCCAAGTCATGGCCATAGTTTCGTCGCGCAGACGCTGTTCGAGCTGGTCCGCACTAAGCGAATAGATTTCTTGCATAATCGGTGCTGTGTTTCACTAGATTTCCCTCAGCGTCGGCCTCAAGAACTAGGTCGCATAAGTTTAGAAAAATCCCTACTTCAGCAACACCAGCAATCTGTGACAATATTGAATGAGTTGCCTCAGGGTCATCAATCCCATTTTCAAATTTGCAGTCAAAAATATAATTCCCATTATCGGTAACAAAAGGCTCGCCTGATTCAACAGTGCGCAAATACGGAGTACATCCTCCCTTTTGGGCAACCTGGGTTTTAGTCGACTGATAGCCAAACGGCAGAACCTCAATTGGTAACAAAAACCCGCTTCCTAGTTTGCTAACGTATTTCCCCTCGCCAATAATAATAATGACACTTTCAGAGGCCGCGGCGATAATTTTTTCACGAAGCAGTGCTCCGCCGCCGCCCTTAATCAATCTAAACTGTTCGTCAACCTCATCAGCCCCATCGACTGCCAAATCAAGATGCGGTGTTTCCTCCAAAGTAGAAACCGGAATACCAAGTTTTTTAGCATGGTCTTCTGTTTGCTGTGACGTGCAAACCCCGATTACTCTAATCTTTTCTTTAGCTATCTTTTCGGCCAGAGCCTCTAAGAAAAACTCCACCGTCGAACCTGTACCCAGGCCAATTCTCATGCCATCACGCACATATTCTGCTGCCGCATTGCCGACAACTTGCTTAGAAGACTGTTCATTGCTCATTGGCATATATCATACTTGCGCTATAATAGCTTTTCTTGTTGATACAGAGTCTCATTAAGTCAGACTCGATTAAATTATGCCGGACTCGCAAAAAACCCTCGCCGATTTGTCAGAAATCGTTGTTGCAAAAGTACTTACGGTGCTAGGCGACGGCCCGATTTCTGAACGTTTACGCGAAATGGGGTTCACCCCAAACACTACCGTTTACTTTGAACGACAAGCCCCGTTTGGTGGCCCAATAATTGTTTCTCTGAGAAACTACCAGCTATCGCTACGACCATCCGAAGCGCGACTAATAATCATTGAGGGATTATCTGGTGCCTGAGCCTGAAAACACTTTAAATTATGCATTGGTTGGCAGCCCAAACTCTGGCAAAACCACCTTGTTTAATGCCCTAACCGGCATGCGCACTAAAACCGGCAACTACCCAGGGGTAACCGTTGACCGCCGCGCCGGCAATCTCAAAGTTGGCAATACTAACGTTCAAATAACTGACTTACCTGGTAGTTATTCACTGGAAGCAATTTCTGAAGAGGAGCATGTAACCACCCGCTACTTGCGCGGCGAGTTGGGCGACGACAATCTTGATGGCATCGTGTTTGTGGCTGACTCTACAAGCTTAAGTCGCTCCCTACCATTCTTGCTAAACATTCTAAACCTGAATATACCGACCATCTTAGTGTGTACTATGATCGACGAGTGCAAGGCGCGCGGCGGTGATATTGATTTCTTCAAACTAAAGGCCGAGCTCGGAATTCCTGTTGTTGGGGTCGTTGGGAATCAAGGCCTAGGGGTCACCGACCTTAAACAATTTTTTTTAGAGCCGCAAAACTGGAGGACATCCAGCGTCCCTGCATTTGAATCTACCGAGCAGCGCTTTGAGTGGGCAGACAAAATTGTTGAAAAGGTATTGCGCCACCCGATTTCTGAAAGCAACCTAACCAGACAAATAGATCGTGTCCTATTACATCCTGTTCTGGGAATATTGGTTTTTATTGTTTTCATTTCTGTTTTCTTTCAGTCAATTTTTACTTGGGCCGCGCCTGCAATGGATTTGTTTTCTGTGTGGGTCAGCCGGCTTGCTAGCTATTGTTCAAACACATTGCCGCCTGGTTTTCTAACGGATCTACTCTGTGATGGAATTATTCAGGGCGTTGGAGCGGTCTTGGTATTCGTGCCACAAATCGCAATCTTGTTCACTTTGATATTCTTTTTCGAGGCATCGGGTTACATGGCGCGAGCGGCTTTTGTTATTGACCGCCTAATGGGGTGGGCCGGGCTCGAGGGTCGCTGTTTCATTTCTCTGCTAAGCTCATATGCCTGCGCGGTTCCTGGCATCATGGCCACGCGCGCTATCCCTTCGCCGCGAGACAGATTGGCAACCATCTTGGTTGCGCCTCTAACCACCTGCTCAGCGCGTCTTCCCGTTTATGCCGTGTTAATCTCTGCATTCGTGCCAGATACTGCCTTATGGGGCCCATTTACTGTTCAGGGGTTCACTTTAATGGGTTTATATTTACTGGGTGGTTTTAGCGCCATTATCTTCGCGGCTATTTTTAAACGCGGTTTATTGCGGGGCGCCAGCCTCCCATTCTTTTTAGAATTACCCCCCTATCGCTTCCCGTCGTTCAAAACTATTACTGTCCAGGTAATGAGCAGGCTTAAGGTTTTTGTTCGCGATGCTGGTTCGGTGATTTTAGCGGGCTCTATTGTTTTGTGGCTGTTGCTAAACTTTCCGCAACAACAACCAGACAGCAACCTCAGCGATTTGCAAAACAAGCAACAGCAAATCGAAGAGAGTTACGCTGCCGACCTAGGTCGCTCTTTGGAACCTATTTTCTCGCCCCTTGGTTTCGACTGGAAAATAAACATTGGGCTCATTGGATCATTCGCTGCCCGCGAGTTAATGATTTCAACCATGGCGCAAGTTTACGCGGTTAGCGAAGGCGGCGACGGCTTTAATAGTTTTGCTAGCGTTATCTCCAAAGAAGATGAAAATGGCGTTAAGCCAATTAGTTTCGCCAGCGCTATGTCATTGCTAGTATTCTTTGTTTACGCCCTACTGTGTTTATCAACCGTAGCGGTTGTTAAGAGAGAGACAAACGGTTGGCGCTGGCCAATCTTTATGCTTAGCTATATGTTCGTTCTAGCGTGGGTGGCTAGTTTTATAACCTATCGACTTGCTTTGGCATAAGCATTGACTGCCGCCTCGTGATTGAACCCGTAGACCAGTACTTCGCTAGTCATGGTGGGGGCAGGAGTCGTTTGTCTAATCTTATTCGGCTTTAAAGAAATGAATTAGGCAAACAAGCTGGCGCCGAGCTGGTGCTGTTTATCGGCGGCGGCGCGATAAATTTTACTGTTGACTGAAGAGGGTTTCAGGATTCCCTTATGTGTGGCTGGGGCGTATTCCATAAGTGCTTGGTGAAAGTCTTCGCTATCGGCGGCACAAGCCTGCAAGGCAGCTCCTAATGCAGCGGCTTCGGTTTCGATTGGTCGCATGACGGGTACTTGAAAAAGGTCGGCAAGGATTTGGCACCAAAGTGGGTTTTGAGCGCCGCCACCAACAACTCGGAGATCGGTAATTTCTAAACCCGCTTGGGACATCTGTTGGGCGCCGCGGTACAGCCCATAACTGACTCCTTCCATGGCTGCGCGGAACAGGGCTGCTGGCTGTAATTTACTAGGACGAATTCCAAACAGGACGCCACTGGCATGGGGCCAATCGGGGGAGCGTTCTCCCGTCAGGTAGGGAAGAAATAATGGGCCGGAAGCGGGTCCTAAATCTGCCGCCTCCGCGGTGAGTTCCTCCAGGCTTCGTTGGGTGCTTTGATGCACTTCTTCAATGGCGGAGCTGCAATTTTGCAAACAATAAAGTGGCAGATGATTGCCAGTGGCATCGCGGAATGGGGCGAGGTCGGAATCTGGCAGAGTCACCGGTTTTGCAGATACTCCAAACAAAGTGCCGCTGGTTCCGAGGCTGGCCACCACTTGCCCTGGTTGAATGGCGCCGGCCCCAATGGCGCTCATCATGTTGTCGCCCGAGCCGATGGAAACCTTCACATTTTCAGAAAGTCCAAAAGTGCGCGCGATTCCTGCTTGCAGTCTGCCATGCCATGCTTGGCAATCTTCTATGGGGGGAAGTTTTTTGGCGAGGTCGGCATCCAAAAATCCAGCAAGCTGCTCGTCTATGGCCTGGGAATTGGGATCATACAAACCATTACCGGAGGCATCACCATGGTCGGTTGCCCAATTGCCAGTCAAGCGCCAATTCAGCCAGTCATGCGGCAAACACAAACGTTGCATCCGTCGAAAATTTTCTGGCTCATTGTTTTTCAGCCACAATAATTTTGGCGCGGTGAATCCGGCCGGAATATGGCGTTGTGCTTGACTAGACAAAATGCCCGCTTCCTCCATCGCCTCCACATCGCACCAAAGTTTAGCCGGACGAATCACTTGCCCCGCTTCGTCCAAAACCACCATGCCGTGTTGTTGGCCACTCACCCCGATGGCGCGAATACGGCCTAGGTCCACCTCACTATTCCCTAAAGCTGCGTGCATGGCTGATTCAAAAGCCTGCCACCAATCCGCGGGGGCTTGTTCGGCGGCGCCCGGCCGGGGCGTGAGTGGGGCGGCACAAGGGTGACTGGCGCGCGAAATGGTGGCGCGTTTGTCGGCGTCATAAACCAAAACTTTCAAGCTTTGGGTGCCGAGGTCTACACCGACATACAAACTCATCTCAGCCACGCACGCCCATGATATGTTCCATTGCCAATTGGTCCAATCTTTCATACCGATGCCCTTGAGCGGCCAGCGCGTCGGGGTCTAGGTCGAGCTTATTTAAAGCATCTCTATTTTCTAGGCTAAATTTGCCAAGGATAGGGCCGATGTTTTCTGGGTCAACGTGGTTTGCGGCGATAATTTCTTGTACTTCGGCATCCGCGTCAAAGGCTTTCGTTTTGGCGGCCAATATCTTGTAGGAGCGCATACAACCAGCGGCGAAATCCCAAACTCCTTGGCAGTCTTCAGTGCGATAGGCATGCGCATCAAAGTGGAGTGGCCCCTGATAAGCCTCATAACCTCCGGTGCCTTCCAAAAGCCGCACCAAGAAAAATGCGCCTTTCAAGTCTTCACTGGCGAAACGTAAATCTTGATCATAGCGGCCGATGCGCTGACCATTTAAGTCAATGTGAAAAAGTTTCCCTGCTTCCATGGCCTGGCCGACAGCATGCACCATGCTTAGCCCTGGCATATTTTCGTGAGCCACTTCGGGATTAACGCCGCACATTTTGGGCAGGTCCAAGGTTTCAATAAAGTGCAACATGTGGCCGGTGGTAGGCAAATAAATATCCCCGCGCGGTTCATTGGGTTTGGCCTCCAAGGCAAACTTTAAATCCCAGCCCTGGTCTTTAGTCCAATGGCTCAAAAAGTTAAGGCATTCTCTATACCACAAAATAGCGTCACGGCAATCTCGGGCGGCGTCGGTTTCTACGCCTTCTCGGCCACCCCAAAAAACCACTGTGCCGGCGCCCAGTTCCACACCTAATTCAATGGCGCGCATTGCTTTGCGAACAGCAAAGGCCCGCACTTTGGCATCCGAAGCAGTGAACGCACCGTCTCTGAAAACCGGGTGGCTAAACAGATTCGTGGTGGCCATCGGTACTACCATATTGTTGTCTCGGAGAGCAGATTGAAATTCGGCAACCTTTGCGTCTCGCTCAGCGGCGCTTGCACCAAATGGAATCAAATCATTGTCGTGCAGGTTGACCCCCCAGGCTCCAGCCTTCGAGAGCCCTTCCACAATTTCAACCGGACTGATGCGTGGTCGCACCGCAGGGCCAAAAGGATCTGCGCCAGGGTTGCCAATGGTCCAAAGCCCAAAGGTGAAACGATCCCCACGGCTGGGGGAAGGATTAAAGGGGTCAGGTGCGCTCATGGTTACGGTTTAGCCTAGCGACTACACTTGGCTGTAAGTCCAAAATGGAAACAAAAATTTCTTCTTGCTAGTAGCATCGTTCACAATGGCCATCAAAAAAAGCGTTGGTCGGGTCATCCTGAAGCTAGAGTGAATCGTGGTAATTCCAATAACTCTCCGCCCGCCATGGCTGATTGATGGGCAAGCAATCCGACACATGTCCAATTAGCGGATTGTTGAGCATTGGGGTAA